>CAYYUZ010000004.1:0-47491 GCA_964475005.1 uncultured Spirochaetales bacterium | reverse complement strand
TGAAATCGATGAATCAAGGATTCGGGACAGGATGTGGAGAATTCAGCACGGTCACCGGGAACAGCAGTTTCTCGTTTTGCGGGAGAAAGAGCGTCGCTTTGGTGATTTCAATGGCACCTGTGTCGATGCTCGTCGGTCCACTTCGGTGGGTGACGATTTTTGAAGCCACCTCGACGCCAAGGTAGCCCATGTTGAACGGCTGCTGGACCAGAACCGACCTGAGCACGCCCGATTCCAGGCTCTTGAGGACTTCGAACGAGGCGTCGATGCCGACGAGGGCGACTTCCTTTTGCCGACCAGATTCTTTGAGGGCCTGGCAGGCTCCCAGAGTCGTGGGCTCGTTGAGAGCGATCAGGCCCTGCAAATCCTTACGAGTGGCCAAAAGATCTTTGGCTTGTTTGTAGGCGGTCTCCTGGTCGGAGTCGCTGTAGAGAGTGGGCAGCAAATACACGCTTCCCAGAAGAGCTTCCGCAAGTCCTTGCTCGCGATCACGCGCGGTGGAACTTTGCTTAATGTAGCTCAGAACTCCCACCACGGAACCCCGCCCAATGACGCGGAGCAGTGCGGCTCCCGCAGAGCGGCCCATCTGACGGTTGTCGGTTCCGATCTTGGCCGAAGCGTCGTCGGTGGCGATCGAGGAATCAACGGTCACGACAGGAATGCCGGCGGCCCTGGCATGCTTGACGGCCGGGACCAAGCGCCAAAAATCTGCTGCGGCCAAGATAATGGCCGCGGGTTTTTCTTTGATGGTTTGTTCGACAATCTGGATTTGCCCATCGATCATGGTTTCGTCGGCGGTGCTCCGGACCACGATGTCGACGCCAAGGTCCTCCGCTGCTGAAAGAACGCCCTCGCGGACCGTGCGCCAGAAGCTGTTGCCATCGTCGGCCATCTTCGGGATATACACGATGCGGGGTTGGACTTCCTTGGGAGCAGTGCAGGCGGCAAGCAAGAATCCCAGGGCGACAAGGGGCCAGGGGATCTTCATGAGGCGCTCCTGGGAAGGCTGATGGTGACCGTGGTTCCCTGGTCGGGCGCGCTCTCGAATGAGAGGCCGAAATCCTCTCCGAAGTGCAGCCGTATCCGTTCGTGGACATTGTTGAGGCCGATGTGGTCGAGGCCTTCACCCTGACCACCGACCAGGAGCGATGCCACTTTTTCTGCATCCATCCCCACCCCGTCGTCCTTCACCCTGATTAGAACACGGGTCCCCTCCCTTCGCCCCTCGATGACAATGGTCCCGGGTCCGTCGCGTTCCTTGATCCCGTGGTAGAGCGCGTTTTCCACAATAGGCTGCAACAACAGTTTGAGCACGGGGGTTTCAAGAATCGGCTTCTCGACATCGACGGTGAAGTCGAGCTTGTCGCCGTAACGCATTTTCTGAATCGAAAGGTAGGACACCACGTGTTCAAGTTCGTGCTGAAGCGAGATGACGTGGGGCCCTCGGGTAATCCCCAAACGGAAGAACCGGGCGAGGGTCGAGGTCATTAGGATGGCATCGGGTGCGCGTCCCAGCTCAACCATCCAGATGATGGAATCGAGGGTGTTGTAAAGAAAGTGAGGATTGATCTGTGACTGAAGCATGAGAAGGTCCTGCTGGCGTTTGGCCTCATGATCCAAGATCGACTGCCTCATCAAATCACGGACCTTCCGGATGGCGATGTCGCAGTCCTGGGCCAGCTCTCCCACCTCATTGTCGGACTCGACGTTGATCACCACGTCGAAGTCGCCGGTCTCGACGGTCCTCATCGACCTTCGCAACGCTTCGATGGGGCGGCTAATGCGAAGCGAAACGCGCCACGCGAGAAACGTCGTCACAATCAGGCAAATCAAGGTCATCGCCAGGACAAGCGCTTCGAGGCTCTGCGCGGACTCGAACAACTCGTCGAGGTAGGAAACTGCGACCACGCTCCAGCCGGTGTACGCCGAGGTGGCCACGGTGTAGGCCAAGTCGCGGCCGCCGATGCGGGTCTGGAGCTGTCCCTGTCCGACATGCAGAATCTCGTCGATCTTCTCGCTCTTGAGGCCCGAGTAGACCAACTGCTGCCGTGGGTGGTAGACGATTTCTCCTGCCGAATTGACAATGAAGACGTAACCCGAGCGCCCCAGCTGGATCTTGCGGCACAATTCGTCGATGACCGCGTAGTTGAGGTCGACCTGAAGGAAGTTTTTCGGGTTTTTGCCGGCCGAGGGTTGGCCGAGAACCAAGGAAATGACCCACTGATAGCGGTCGTCGTAAAGGTTTTCGATCCGTGCCGCCGACACGATGGCGTTGGTGGGCGCCTGAGTCCCGCTCAAGAACCATCTGACCGCGGAGTCGGCCAGCCAGGGATTGAGCCTGCGGGCGGCGTCGGAGGTCAGGATCTCTCCCCCTAACCGCATCAGCACGAGTGAGTCGATGTCGGGTCGAATCTGCGGAATTCCCGTGAGAAACTTCAGCACTTTGACACGGCTTTCCGCGTTGCCCGGAGAGGAACCCGCCACGTAGGCGTCGACGTCGGGGTTTTTCCAGACGACTTGCGCCAAGTCTTTCATGTAGCCGACGTAACCGTCGAGGATCCGGTTGAGCTGGTTGATGAGTTGAGTGTTGGTTTGGTCGGTTTCCGCAATCAGGGCCCGCTGAAAAAGGACGAGGGAGAAACCCCCGAGCGCCAGAATTCCAATGGAGATCACGAGCGAAAACGCCCAGATCAGGCTCGACCGTATCGTCCGAATCTTCACGAGCTCATCCGCGTCTGGCCGCGGTAGCCCGTCGGCGTGGTCCCGACCTCGCGCTTGAACTGGTTGCTGAAATACCTGTAGTCGTTGAAACCCGTCTCTTCTGCGATCTGTGTGGTGGTCAGGTCGGTACGGGCCAGAAGCTCCTTCGCCTTGGAAATTCTGACCTCCCTCAAGTAGTGCGAGAAGTTCGTCGAGAGCCTTCGCCGAAGAATCTTGGACAGGTAGCTGGGGCTGACCTGAAGTTCACGGCTGACTTCATCGAGCGATAGGTCGGGATTGCCGAAACGCTCGGTAATCGAGTTCCGGAAACGGCGGAACGCCCGCTCGGCCAACGAAGCCCCTTGCTGGCTGACCCTGTCCAAAGCAAGATGAATCCTGGATTCCAGGTGGTGGACAAGGTCGGCTGCGTCCGCGCACGTGTCGAGAGTCTCATCGAGGCTGAGGATACCGCCAGGGGTGTCCAAGACGGCAAACAAGGAGCCTAAATCACTGCGAATTGTGGCCGAAGAAGGGGCAAGGAGGGGCAGAGTACGCCACAAGTCCCCCAGAAAAGCTTGCACGGAGGGTCGGTCACCTTCGCGGGTTAGGGCCTCGAGCCGGGCGACGAGGGGTTGGAGCGATTGGCCAGGGCCCGCATTGCTGTTTCCCCAATTAAGGAACAAAGACCCTGGCCGCACAAAGCGAAGAAGCGTGTCTTGGGCGGCTTGGGCCAGAGCCTTGCCTACACCTTGGTATCCCTGACAGGGCTGTGACAGAGCGCCGCAGCCTGAAAACCCCGCCAGGTGGAAGTCCTCCAGCAAACGGTGCGCCTGGCTTTGGGCACGGAGCGAACTCTTAAGACAATCGTCTCCGGGAAAAAACAGGTCGACGGAAACGACCCGGCCATCGTACTTGATCTTTGCCGCCGCTAGCCCTGGCCAAGGAACGCTTCTGCGGGCCAAGACCGCGTCAGCACGGTTCAGCACCTCGGCCGGTGAAGTGTTCCCCGGCGACTGGGGAAATACCACCAGCCGTCCCGCCGTCCACAAGGCCTGTGTCCAATCCCCCGGATGGGAGAGGGGAAGCTCTTGGTTTGAGGCCAGCGTTCCATCGAGCAGACGCCTGACGGCTTCACCCTCGCTCAGAGACGACGCGCGGCAAAGCTCGGTCTTGAGGCGGGCGAGGAACCCCTTCAGCTCGTCGGAGGTTAGCGGTTTCAGAATATAATCCAGGACGCGGTGCCGCAGCGACTCGCGGGCGTACTCGAAGTCATCGTGGCCGCTGAGAACCACGACCCGGATTTCCGGATAGTCCCGAGCCAGAATCTTGCAAAGTTCCAGACCGCCCATTTGCGGCATGCAGATGTCGGTCATGACGACATCGGGATGAAGGCGTTCCACGGCTTCGAGAGCTTGTATACCTGTAGCGCAGGGTTCTAGAAACTCAAACCCCAGGCTCGCCCAGTCGATCTTTTCTCGAAAGCCTGTCCGAATGACATCTTCGTCGTCCACCATCAGGAACTTGTGCATGGTTTCCTCCTCAAATAGGAGTCACGCCTTTCTTGAGAATGATATTGCCGTACTTAACTGTCTCGCCGGTCATCAACACAGCAAAGGCCTTCTTGGTGCGTTCATAGAAGGCGAACCGCTCGACCCGTTCGATCGGAGCCGCGTTGGGCCAGCGAAGCTCGATGGCTTTTCGGTACGATTTCTCGACTTCGGGGTCGAGTTGGTCACCGGGAACCGCGGCCATCATTGCCAACGGATGCGGCACGTATTCGTCGAGGCTGATCAGCGCTAGGATGCCCTTGAGCAACACCGGAATCCTGAGGCCATCGGCCCGCAAGACCCTGCCGTTGAAGGATTCTCCTGGGAAGAACGCGTCGGCCAGGACAAGTTCGTCGCCATGGCCCATGCGCGCCAGAACCGCCAGAAGCTCGGGGCTGATGCAGGGGTCGATGCCAATAAGCATAAAGAAACTCCTTAGGGGAGAACTGCCCTGAAAACTACTGCGGAGCCTTCTGTCTTCGCCGAGACTTCCTCGCGATCTTTTCATGGCAGTTCTCAAAATTACTTCCATGAGAAGCCGGAATTGAGGCGCCGTCAAGGATTTTTGTTAAACGTTTCCCGCACTTTGTGAAAATTTGGGCGAAACGTTACGCTTCACTACTCCCCGTGGGCTTTCGGTGGGGTTCCCAAGGATCGCTCGACCACTCGGGTCGGCGTGCCTTCCCAGTCGCTTGTCCAGAGTTCACCGTTCCCAGGGATGGTTTCCGGGTACGCGGGAAGGGTATTTTCCAAGACAGCGCGGAAAAGTCTCAGAGTCACGGCATGGGTCACGATCAAGACCTCGCTTTCCGGCCGGCCCAGGAGTCCGAACAAAAACTCCCTCACCCGGAACGAGAGCGTTTGATAGGATTCGCCGCCGCCTTCGGGGCTCCAGGCCCAACGCTGCGTCCGATCGGTCCTGTAGGCCGGATCCGACTCGGCTTGGGCGTAGGTCATACCCGAAAAGCGCCCCAAGTCTTGCTCAAGCAGGCGTTCGTCAAGTTTGAGGGGCGCGTCGCAAGCGGTGACGAACGGAGCGGCCGTCTGAACGGCCCTCAGCAAGGGGGAACAATAGATGATTTCGACGCGGTTTCCTTGGGCAAACCGTGCCGAGAGGTCTTGTGCGTCGTGTTTGCCCTGAGCGGAGAGCGGAAAGTCCTTGCGGCTGGCCAGGATTTTGTGAATATTGGCCACACTTTCGGCGTGGCGAAGAAGATAGAGGCGTATCATGGGTCACCTTATTCCGCGCTGAACCGTTATGTAAAGCGGTAAATTCCCCTTGACCGGCCGTCAGAATCGCCCTAGACTCGCCATACGAAACGTTTCGCTCACAAAAGTCAAAAGACAGTGTAACGTTTCATGGAGGTCCTATGGTAGCGGTTCCTTTCGTTCGAGACCCTCAGGGGGTTGATCCCAAAAAAGTTCTTCTGAGGACGCTTTCCAACGGTGCCAAGATGCCGGCGGTCGGCTTGGGGACCTTCGGCTCAGACCGTTTTTCGGGTGAGGAAGTTGCCCAGGCCGTGCGCGGAGCCTTGCGGGCGGGTTACCGGAACATCGACTGCGCCTCGGTGTACGCGAATGAACACCTAATCGGCGAAGTGCTAAAGGAGGCCATCGACGGCGGTCTGCCCCGAAAGGACCTCTTCATCACTTCGAAGGTCTGGAACAACATGCATGGGGACGGCGAGGTTCTTCTCAGCGTTGCCCAGTCGCTCAAGGATCTGAAGCTCGACTACCTCGACCTGTTCTTGGTCCATTGGCCTTTCCCGAACTTCCATGCCCAAGGCGTGAGCGTCGACTCGCGCGACCCGCACGCGGTTCCCTACATCCACGAGAACTTCATGAGGACCTGGAGGCAGATGGAACGGCTTGTCGACATGGGGCTCGTCAAGGCGATTGGCACCTCGAACGTCACTGTCGCCAAGTTGAGGCTCATTCTCCGCGACGCCAGGATCAAGCCGGTGGCCAACGAGATGGAACAGCACCCCCATTTCCAGCAACCAGAACTTTTTCAATTCTGCAAGGACCACAAGATCCAGCCCATTGGTTTTTGTCCCATCGGATCGCCGACGCGGCCCGACCGCGACAAGACCGAGAGCGATACCGTCGACATCGAAGATCCCGTCATCAAGCGGATCGCACAAAGGCTTAATGTGCACCCGGCGGTGGTGTGCATCCAGTGGGCCGTTCAGCGCGGCCAGATCCCGATTCCGTTTTCTGTCAAACCCAACGAGTACCTGTCGAACCTGAAGTGCGCCACAGAGAACCGGCTCACCGCCGAAGAAATGAAGGAATTGGCGGCAATCGACCGTCACTGTCGCCTGATCAAGGGGCAGGTCTTCTTGTGGAACACCGCGAAGGGCTGGGAAGATCTCTGGGACGAGAACGGAGTGATTGTTCAGGGTTGAACGGAAATTCCTGCGGAGGATGCCGATATCGCTGCCACCATTAAAGATGTTGCGAAAAGGACCGGACTCTCGATTGCCACCATTTCGAAATTCCTCAACGGGGGAAACGTTTTGGGGGCCAACCGGGAGTCGATCGAAGGCGCGATCCGCGAACTCGGCTACCGGGTCAACGAAGCCGCGCGCGGTCTCAAGACCAACAGAACCGCGACCATCGGTGTTCTGATCCCCAAGCTCGAAAACATCTTCTGCACAAGCATCGTCGCCTTCGTCGAGAACATTCTGATCCAGCACGGGTACAGCACCATCATCTGCGATTACAGAGAAAGCGCCCAATTGGAGAGGGAAAAGCTCGAGTTCCTTGCCAACAAGAACGTCGACGCCCTGCTTTACATGCCGCAATACGCTGACGCCAGCGCCGTCGAAGCCGTCTTGCGGCGTGACATCCCCGTTATCTTGTTGGACCGGCCCATTCCGGGACTGTCGTGTGACATGGTTTTGGTGGACAACCTCAACGCCGCCTACCGGGGGATCGAGGAGCTCTTGGTTCTCGGTCACCGGCGAATCGGCATTATCGGCGGGCCTCCCTCGATCTTCACCGCCCAAGAACGCTACAAAGGCTATCGGCGCGTTCTTGAGGACTATTCGGTCGCCGTCGAGGAAGTCCTTGTCAAATTCGGGGACTACCAAATCGAGAGCGGTTTCGCCCTGATGACCGAGTTCCTGAATCAAGTCCCGCGTCCGACGGCGGTTTTCGTGACGAACTACGAAATGACCCTGGGCGCCGTCATGGCGCTCAACGAAGCGCAGATCAAGGTCCCTCAGGAGCTGTCGCTCATCGGCTTCGACAACTTGGAAATGGCCAGGGTCGTCAAGCCAACCCTGGCCATCGTTGTCCAGCCGATGGTGCTCATTGGCGAGACTTCGGCCAACCTCCTGCTCAAGCGCTTGAAAGGCGACTACGACGGATTCCCCGCCACGCACCGCCTCAAGACCGAATTCCTGTCGGGAAATTCCATCACCGCCCCGCGGCGGGACCCCTAAGAAGACCACGGAGTCACCACGAATGCAAGACATCCTGATCGGTATCGACATAGGAACTTCCGCGTGCAAAGTCGCGGCCTTCCTTCCCAACGGAAGAGTTCTCGGCCAAGAAACCCGCCCCTACGAGGTCTATTACGGGCCCAACGGAGTGGTCGAACAGGAACCCGACGAATGGTGGGAGACCATTGCAGGCGCGTTGCAGGACTTGGTTCAAAAAGTGCCGCTCGACCGCGCACGGGTTCGGGGCATCGGCGTCGACGGTCAGAGCTGGTCGGCGATTCCCGTTGACGCTGCGGGTCAGGTCTTGGCTCGCACCCCGATCTGGCTGGATTCCCGATCGGCCGAGGAAGCCCGGGTCGCGCGCGAAGCCCTCGGTGATGAGCGCCTGTTCGCCCCGGGGGGAAACAGCTTTGAGCCCAACTACACCACGCCCAAGCTCCTTTGGTTCAAGAAACACCTTCCCGATGTGTACAGACGGACCAAGTATTTTCTTCAAAGCAATAGTTTTATCGTTCACAGACTCACGGGTGTCTTTTCCATGGACCGCTCGCAGGGCTATGGAGTTCATTTCTTCGACACACGGACGGGGGATTGGGACCACGACCTCTGCCGCGACCTTGGTCTTGAGCTGGACCACCAAGCGCCGCTAGCAGACTCTCACGACGTTGTCGGGCGATTGAGCCCCGCTGTAGCGGCCCGCGTTGGTCTGCAGGCCGGAATTCCCGTGGTTGCTGGCGGCCTTGACGCCGCTTGCGGCACCTTGGGCGCCGGCGTGACTTCGGCCGGACAGGTTCAAGAACAAGGCGGGCAGGCGGGCGGCATGAGCATCTGCATGAGCCAGCCTCTGGGCGACCCCCGGCTGATCCTGGGGCGGCATGTGGTTCCAGGAACTTGGCTTTTGCAGGGAGGCACCGTCGGTGGGGGAGGGGCCCTGCGCTGGTTCAAGAAGGAGTTCTGTTCTCCGGATACAAGTTTTGAAACCCTTAGCCAAGAGGCTTCGACCGTGCCGCCTGGAGCCGATGGGCTGATCTTTCTTCCCTACCTTGCCGGCGAACGCTCGCCGTTGTGGGACCGCGACGCCCAAGGGGTCTTTTTCGGCCTGTCGTACGGCAAGACGCGGGCGCACCTGACGCGGGCGGTCATGGAGGGGTGCGCTTTTGCCTTGGAACACAACCTCCGTGTGGCCGCCGAGGTCGGTGCCCCTGTGGGCGAGCTTCTGGCGATGGGGGGTTCAGCAAATAGCCTGGTTTGGACGCAAATCAAGGCCGATGTCACGGGAAAAAGGATTCGGATTCCTGCCTCGGACACGGCCACGACCTTGGGCGCAGCGCTGTTGGCCGGCGTCGGCACGGGTCTTTGGGAGAATTTTTCCAAAGCGGCCACCGACACCATCGCCGTGGTGAGAACTCACGAGCCTCAGGAGTCGCTTCACCGCCGCTACCAGGAACTCTATCTGCTCTATCGCGAGGTTTACGAAAATCTGAAAGACACCATGAAGAAGTCGGCGCTGTGGGCCCGGCAAGGAGCGCAATCATGAAGGCCGCTGTTCTGCACGCCAAACAAGACCTCCGTTTCGAGGACTACCCCGATCCTGTGCTGGAAGACGGCGAGGTGCTGATCAAGGTCCGCCTCACCGGCATCTGCGGATCGGACATCCCGCGGGTGAACGGCGACGCCGCTCACCACTATCCCATCGTTCTCGGCCACGAATTCGCTGGAGAGGTCGCCGGTTTGGGAAAAGGAGTCGAGGGCTTGGCCTTGGGCGACCGTGTCACCGCTGCGCCGCTGCTTCCCTGTCTTGAGTGCGTGGACTGTCAGAAGGGAAATCTTTCCCAGTGCAAGAATTACAGCTTTGTGGGCTCACGCCAGCAGGGTAGCTACGCCGAGTTCGTGAAGTTCCCCCAAAGGAACGTCGTCAAGTTCACGGCTTCGGTCAGCTGGGAGCAGGCCGCCTTCTTTGAACCCGCCACCGTGGGGCTCCACGGCCTCAGATGCATCGGCTACCGAGGCGGCGAGGAGGTGGCCATCCTGGGAAGCGGTACCATCGGTTTGTTCACCGCGCAGTGGGCCCGCATTCTAGGAGCCAAGAAGGTCACCGTGTTCGACATCGACCCTGTCCGCCTCGAAGTGGCCAAGACCCTCGGCGCCGACGCGGTCATCGACACGCGCGACGCCGATTTCCTCGAAAAAGCAATGGCAGCCACCGGAGGCCGGGGCTTCGGCTACGTGTTCGAAACCGCCGGTTCCGACGTGACGATGCGCCTGGCCTTCGAACTGGCCGGCAACAAGGCCGGCGTCTGTTTCATCGGAACTCCCACCCGCGAGTTGACCTTCACTCCCCATCTGTTCGAGAAGATGAACCGGAAAGAGTTTCTGCTGACGGGTTCGTGGATGAGCTACTCGGCCCCTTTTCCCGGCGTGGAGTGGGATTTGACCGCTCACCACTTTGCCAAGGGTGATCTGCGCTGCGACGAAAGCATGATCTTCGCTCGCTACCCCCTGGCGAAGGCCAACGAGGCCTTCCGGCTGTTTTTGACGCCCGGCACGGTCAAAGGCAAGATCCTTCTTCAACCCTAAAGAGGAGCACACCATGGCAACCCCCCTATCACGTCATCCGCTGAAATCGCTTGTGGAAAACCAAAAAAGAGGGCTTCCCGAAGGCATCACTTCGGTCTGCAGCGCCAACGAGTACGTTCTGCTGGCCACGCTCGAGCGGTCGCTTGAAAAAAACCTGCCCGTGCTCATCGAAGCGACAGCCAACCAGGTCAACCAGTATGGCGGCTACACGGGAATGAAACCCGCCGACTTTCGGAACTTCGTCGAAGGCTTGGCCAAACAGGCAGGGTTTCCGCTGGGCAGACTGATCTTGGGCGGAGATCACCTAGGTCCGCTGACCTGGAAGGACTGCGACGAAACCTCGGCCATGAGCGAGTCGAAGGAACTCATCCGGCAGTATGTGGCCGCAGGGTTCACGAAGATCCACCTCGATACGAGCATGCACTTGGCCAGCGACGACAAAAAACGCAAGCTGGCGACGACGGTAGTAGCCCGCCGTGGCGCCGAGCTGGCGGCCGTTGCCGAGGAAACCTTCCGTGAACTGCTCAAGACCTCGCCGAAGGCGCTTCACCCTGTCTACGTGATCGGCAGCGAGGTTCCGATTCCCGGCGGCGCCCAGGAAGAAGAAGACGGACTTCAGGTCACCAAGGTGCCCGACTTTCTCGACACGGTGGAGACCTACAGGCAGGTGTTCGAAGGGGCTGGCCTGGCCGAGGCCTGGGGCCAGGTGGTGGCCGTGGTGGTTCAGCCCGGGGTGGAATTCGGCGACGAAACCATTCATGAATACGACAGATCGGCTGCTCGGTCGCTGACCAAGTCGCTGGCCAAGTTTCCGTCGTTGGTCTTTGAAGGCCACTCGACGGACTATCAGACGCCCGAGGGTCTTCGGCGTCTTGTCGAGGACGGCGTGGGCATCCTCAAGGTGGGACCGGCGCTGACCTTCGCGCTCCGAGAGGGGTTGTATGCTCTTTCGATGATCGAAGCGGAGCTGTACCGCTACCAGCCCGAAGTGCAGCTCTCCAATTTTGTGCAGGTTCTCGACGACGCCATGGCGCGGCGTCCCAAGAACTGGAGAAACCACTATCGCGGTACCCCGGCCAAGATCAGGTTTGCCCGCAAATTCAGTTTTTCTGACCGCGCCCGCTACGACCTGCCCGACCCCGAGGTCCGGGAGGCTACCGCGCTGCTTCTGGAAAATCTCTCACGGGAAACGATTCCCTTGTCGTTGCTCAGCCAATACATGCCTCTGCAGTATCAGCAAGTTCGGCAGCGCCGACTGAAGAACGAACCCGTTGCCTTGCTCAAGGACAGAGTGGTCAACTGTCTGGACGAATACTTTCAGGCGGTGATTCCTTCGAACGTGACTCTCCCCACATGAAGGTTCCGAAGGGCCTGGCTTTTCTGATTGCAGGCCAGGCCTTCGGGGCGTCTTCCATCCTGTTCATCCAGTCCTCGAGTCTTCCGGCACCCAGGCTCGCGGCGCTTCGGCTTCTGGTTGCCGCCGTGGTTTTGGGGCTGTGGAGACTGCTGTTTCAGCAGTCAGCGAAGATCGATTGGTGCCGGACCCTCGGTGCGGCCATCCTCCCGGGACTGCTCTTGGGCGCACACTTTATCGCCTGGAACGTGGGAGGGCGTCGTACCCCAGCCGCTATGGCCACCCTCGTCGTCAATCTTGTTCCGGTTTTCATGCCGGTCCTTGGCGCGTTGTTGGTGCACGAAAGACCCAGGCGGCGAGAAATCGCGGGTTCGGCGCTGGCGGTGGTCGGGTTGCTGGTGCTTTGGGGCCCTGAGGCCCTCGCGTCGCGGCCCGATGCCGCAGGACTGCTGCTGTGCTTTTTGGCGGTGCTTCTGTCAACTTCCTACCTGGCGTTCGGACGAAAGAACCGCAACCTGGACCTGACCGCCTACCTTTTGGGCGTGTACGCCATCGGCAGCCTCGCGTGTCTGGTTTTCGATCTGGCCAGCGGAGTCCCATGGTCGTCTCCGTGGACCGGGGGAGACTGGCTTGCCGTCGGGGGCCTTGGCCTCGTCTGCACCCTGGGCGGCCACACTCTGAACAACGCCGCTCTCAAGCATTACAGGGTCGCGGTCGTCGCGGCATTCACGGTTACCCAGTTCCTCTGGTCGGGAGGCTTGGCCTACCTCCTCTGGAACAAAGTCCCCGGCCCAACGCTGGGGTTGGCGTTGATTCCCATCTTGGCCGGCTGCGCTCTGGCTCTGAGCCGCAAGAATCCGGGTGGACCGTAAACACCTTCGCCCTGCTTGAGTCCGGTCGGTAGTTTTTGGTATTCTGGGCCGCGATGAAACCTGTCTTTTTTGCTCCACTGCTCTTTCTCGCGGCCTGTTGCGGCGCGCAGACGCCAGCCTTGCCTGTAGGCCCCGCGCGGATTCTCGATTCCATGGCTCGTGTCGATCAAGACGGCGCCCTGCTGGTGCGCGAAGCCGACACCTGGAAACCCTCCGTCGGTGCCGGCTATCCCACTCGGGTTATGGGAGACGGATTGGGACCTCGGCCCCGACCGCTGACGTCCTTCACCGCGGTTTCGGCCTCGTCATGGTGGCTGACGACACCCTTTGAGGGTTACTTCAGCGCCGATGAGGGCCACACCTGGGCCAAGGTGCTCGACCGCGAGCAACTGAAGAACGGCGCCAATCTCACGGCGCTGGCGGGGAGCCCGTTGGCGCCGCAAGCACGCGCCGCCGGAACCTCCTTCCACGGCCTTTGGCTTTCCGCCGACGGCGGAAAGACCTGGACGGTCCAGGACGACCTCGAAACGGCCTACCCTTACGACGACGGATCTAAGGAACAGATTGACGCCTTGGCGTGGTCTTGTTCGGTGCCGGGCAAGCTTTACGTCGGTGTCGGAAAGGATGGGGGAAAGCTTTGGGCGCTTGACACCGCTACCGGTAAGAAACAGGCTCTCCTGTTCCCCGGCGGGGGCTACCTCGACATTACCGAGGCCATCGCCGCGCATATGGAGGGTAAGTCCGAAATTGTGGAGGTCCGGACCCGGACGGCGTGGTGGCGCTACGACACCGATTCGGGTGTTTGGACCAAACTCGAAAATCGCCCCGACCGCGTCTTGGACTCCGCTAAGGTCAAACGCCTGGAGACCTCGAAGGACAAACGGGGCTTCTATTTGAGCGCGTTCACGGTCGGTCAGCCTGGTCAACTCGAGAAGCACCTCGACGCGATGGCCAAGGAAGGTTTGAACGCCGTGGTCATCGATTTTAAGAACGACTTCGGCGAGGTTTCCTACGACAGCGGCGTTCCCCTGGCCCGGGAGGCGAAGACGATCAAGGTGGCTTTCGACGCCAAACAGGTCATCAAGAAGGTGCACGACCACGGTTTCTATCTGATCGCGCGGCAGGTGGTGTTCAAGGACAAGCGCCTCTTCCAATACGACCACAACAAGTTCGCATTGTGGGACAGCCAGACCAACAAGCCGTGGGGCTTTCTTGACACGGCCAAGGCCGTCGACGGCAGTGAAGTGCTGGTTCAAAAGGAGTTCTGGGTCGACACCTACAGCCAGGAAGTCTGGGACTACAACGTCGCCATCGCAGCCGAGCTTCAGGACCTTGGCGTCGACGAAGTGCAGTTTGACTACATCAGGTTTCCCTCCGACGGTCCCTTGAACCGGATCGTCCACCGCTACAAGGTGCCCGGGATGACGACAATCGACGCCCTTGAATCGTTTCTGCAAAGGGCCAGGGCCGCTCTGACGCTGCCCATCAGCGTCGACATCTACGGCTACAACGGCTATTTTGTCACCGACCATCTCGGCCAGAACATGGCCATGCTGGCCCGCCACGTCGACGTCATCAGCGCCATGCTTTACCCCAGCCATTTCTGGAAGACCTTTCTCCCGAACATGGACTACCTCGAACGCGCCAGGATTATCTATCAAGACGGGAGCGACCGCACGTGGATGAACACAGACCGCCGGGTGAACGTCCGTCCGTGGGTGCAAACCTTTCTCATTGGCGGGGAACTGAAGATGAGCGACCAGAGGATCAGCTCCTACGTCGACCACCAGCTCGACGGCGTCTCCAAATCCAAGGCCAGCGGCTTCCTGATGTGGAACTCGTCAAACCGGTACTACATGGTCACCAAACCGGTAACGCCGTTTCTGACGACCACGACTCTGTCGTATTGAACTGGCCGCCCTGGTTCACTCAAGATCTGTGAAGCGGTAGTCGATGGTTCCGTTGTCCTTGATCCGCATTTCGGCGTAGCCCCGGGCCGCCAGGCTTTGCAGCACCTCTTCGGCTTCGGCCAGCTGCAGGTCTGAGTCCAAGACCACAACCGCAGGAGTGACCACTCCGCGGTGGTCCTTGGCAATCTTGAGAACTGTCTTTTCCAAGGAATCGCGGCGTCCGACTTCCAAGGCGCGTCGGTTCTCCAGCGCGTCGAGTTTACCTTGCCGGCGCTCTTCGACCTCCCAAACCAAGCGGCGGGCACCAGAAAGCACGGGAAGAACGCCGAAGAAGAACCCGAGAGGAATCAGCCAGGCTCCGGCAATGTGAAAATTCCACAAAAGGAGCGCGACGCCGCAAAATCCGAGACCGCCCACAATTCTTTCGAGACCTGACTTCTTTCTACCCATTATCTCAGGATACTGGCCGCAAAGCCAGGTGTCCAGGTGGCTGTAATTTTTGACTTTTCAACCAATCGTTCCTACCTTCAAAAGTGTAGGTGGAGGAACCGATGAAAGATTACCGCAGTGCTGAACGCCGAGCCCCCGTGATGAAAGTCAATGGTCAACTCTTGTTTCCCGAGGTGACCGCCATGCTCCGGGTCCGTCGGGAGTCGAGTGACTCGATCCTGGCTTCGGCATCCACTCGAGCCGACCGCGTGGTCGTCCTTCTTGCCGCCGAGGACGGGCATCCGCACATGCTGGGGACTCTGGCCGAGGTCGAAGGGACGCGTGCGGGCTCGCTGGGACTCGATGTGACCCTCAAGGGTCTGGCGCGGGTTCGCGTGGAAAAGATCACCGAAGTCGACGGTGTCTTCGAGGCCCATTTCGATTTTGACGACGATGTCAACGATCTCGACGCCGGCACCTCTCAGGTCCTGCTCAAGAACATCAAAGAAGTCAGCCGCGAGATCCTGGGCATGATCGACGGCGGAGAGAATATTCTCAAGGTCATCGAGGGTTTTGAAGATGTCGTCAAACTCATGGCGTTCGTCATCCAAAATTCCCCTATTGCCGCCGAAGAGAAATTCACCTACCTGATGACGCCCAATCTGAAGGCCCGCGGCCTCAAGGTTCTCGACCATTTGACCCGCCAGAAGGAGAGCCTGAGGCTGCAGGTTGAGATGAACTCCAAGATCGGCGAGCAGGCCAGCAAGAACCACCGCGAGAACATCCTGCGGGAACAGCTCAAGACCATCAAAGAGGAGCTGGGCGAGTCCAAACCCAAGGGTGGAAAAGACTACCGCGAGAAGGTCGAAAAGGCCGGGTTGCCGGAGTCTGTTCTCGCCGCCGTTCTCGAGGAAGTCGAGAAGCTTGAGCAGATGGGCAACTCCAACCCGGAAGCCAACGGTGTGCGCAACTATCTCGACTTGATCGTCTCCCTTCCTTGGGCCGATCCGGTGTCGAAACCCGTCGACCTGACCGAGGCGCGCCGCATCCTCGATGCCGACCACTACGGCCTTGAGAAGGTCAAAGACCTGATTATTCAGCATCTGGCCGTGCTGCAGCTGAAGAAGGACAAGAAAGGAACAGTTCTGCTGCTCGTCGGCCCTCCCGGAGTGGGAAAGACCAGCCTCGGCCAAAGCATTGCCAAAGCCATGGGCCGTGAATTCATCCGCGCCAGCCTCGGCGGCGTTCGCGACGACGCCGAAATCCGCGGTCACCGCCGAACCTACCTGGGGGCCCTTCCGGGCCGTATCATTCAGTCGATGAAACGTGCTGGAGCCAGAAACCCGGTCTTTCTCCTCGACGAAGTCGACAAGATGGTCAAGGGTTGGAGCGGTGACCCCGCCTCGGCGCTCCTGGAAGTCCTCGATCCTGAACAGAACAACACGTTTCAAGACCACTACCTCGACCTTCCCTACGATCTGAGCCAGGTGTTCTTTATCGCGACGGCCAACTCGACCGAATCGATCCCCGGGCCTCTACTTGACCGCATGGAAGTCATCACTCTTTCGGGCTACACCGAGAACGAAAAGTTCCATATCGCCAGGGACTATCTGGTTCCCAAACAGCTGGAGCTTCACGGCCTGACCGGAAAACTCGAGATCGGCGACGAAGTCCTTCACGCCGTGGCCGGCGAGTTCACCCGAGAGGCTGGCGTACGCGATCTTCAGCGAAAGATCATGACTCTCTGCCGGGTTTCGAGTGAAGCGATCTTGAAGGCCGAACCCACCGAACTGCCCCTGAAGGTCGATCCCTCGACCCTAGAGGACAAGATCGGCTCCAAGCCTTACAGGCACGAAGCGGCCTTGGTGGACCTTCCCCCGGGAGTCGTGACCGGTTTGGCTTGGACTCCCGTTGGCGGCGACATCTTGTTTCTGGAAGCCGCAGCCATGCCGGGCTCGGGTCAGCTGATCTTGACGGGTCAGCTTGGCGACGTGATGAAAGAGAGCGCCCGCATCGCCTTGTCTCTTGTGAGAAGTCAGCTTGGTCTTCTGGCCGCGGCGTTCGATTTCAAGACCACCGACGTGCACATCCATGTTCCTTCGGGGGCGATCCCCAAGGACGGACCAAGCGCCGGAAACGCCATGTTCACCACCTTGGCCAGCTTAGTTCTGGGCATCAAGGTTGACCCCAAACTTGCTATGACCGGAGAGGTCACCCTCAGAGGCGCCGTGATGCCCGTCGGAGGAATCAAGGAAAAGCTCATCGCTGCACACCGCGCCGGCATCCGCCGCATCCTTCTCCCCAAGCTCAACGAAAAGGACTTGAAGGAGTTGCCCGAGGAGGTGCGGGCCGACCTTGAAATCACCCTGGTCGAGCACGTGGCCGAGGTACTGAAGCTTGTGTTCGGGATTACCGGCGCCCAGACTACGGGCCACGGCACCGAACCTCTGGGCGGCGATCCCAGAGAGCGCGCGGCTCTCGCGTAAGCCGGCTCGCTCATCCTTCCAAAAGGAAGGATGAGCTTACAAAAATGTCACAATTCTCGGGCTTGACCCCTCCTCAATGTATGCTACAGTCAGGTGTACACGTGTTATTTCCACAAGGAGGAAATATGAAGAAGTCCTTATTTGCCTTGGCTGTTGCAGGCCTGGTAACGATGTCCCTTCTGTCCTGTGGCCCCGCCACTCCCCCCAAGCCGAAGATTGGCGCCGTCATTTACAAGTATGACGACACCTTTATGTCCTACGTTCGCAACGAAATTGAAGCTGGTGCTACCGCCGTCGGTAAGGACAAGCTTGACTTTACCATCAACGATGGCCAGGGCGATCAGTCCAAGGTCAACGACATCATCGACTTGTACCTGACCCAGGGCTCCACTGCCTTGGCGATCAACATGGTTGAGCCCGCCGCTGCCAACGTCGTTATCGGCAAAGTCATGGCTAAAAAAGTTCCGATCGTTTTCTTCAACCGTGAGCCCGACGCTGCTGAATTGGCGAAAGATCCCCAGGCCTACTATGTTGGTGCTAAGGCCCAGCAGTCTGGTACTTACGAAGGCGAAATTGTCGCCGAGTACTGGAAGGCCCATCCCGAAGCCGACAAGAACAAAGACGGAAAGCTTCAGTACGTGATGTTGCTGGGTGACCCGGCCAACACCGACGCTAAGTATCGGACCGAGTTCTCGATCAAGGCTGTCGAAGCCGCTGGCATCAAGACTGAGTCCTTGGCTCAGGACACCGCCATGTGGGAACGCGGACAGGCTCAGAACAAGCTTCAGGCTTGGCTGGCTAAGTTCGGCGATAAGATTGAAGTTGTGTTCGCCAACAATGACGACATGGCTCTCGGTGCCATTGAAGCCCTCAAGGCCGCTGGTTATTTCAAGGGCAAGAAGTTCATGCCCGTCGTTGGCGTTGACGCCACTCCCCCCGCCCTTGACGCTCTTGACCAGGGCACCCTGCTCGGTACCGTCTTGAACGACGCCGCCAACCAGGGCAAGGCGACCTTCGAGCTGGCTTACAGCCTGGCTCAGGGCCAGCCCGCCATGACCTCCGTTGGTGCCTTGGCTAACGCCGACGGCGTCGCCGACCCCAAGGGCCAGTACATCTGGGTTCCCTACGTGAAGGTGACCAAGGACAACTACAAGAACTTCAAGAAGTAAGGATTCCCGCCAGGGAGTCCGATTTCTCTTGATCCTGATTTGAGAAACAGGGTGTATCCTGGCGGTACACCCTGTTTTTTTCCTTGGAGGAAGTGTCATGTCCGATTCCGAATTCATTCTGGAAATGAAGGGCATCTCGAAAAGTTTCCCTGGTGTCCGCGCCCTGCAGGACGTCAGCCTCAAGGTGCGGCCTGGTTCCGTTCACGCCCTGATGGGTGAGAATGGCGCAGGAAAGTCGACGATGATGAAGTGCCTGTTCGGCATCTACTCCCCAGACGAAGGGGAGATTTTTATCGACGGACAAAAGGTCGTTTTTCAAGGTACCAAGCAGGCCCTGGAAAGCGGCATTTCCATGATCCATCAGGAATTGCTTCCTATTCCTTACCGCAGTGTGATGGAGAACGTGTGGCTCGGCCGCTACCCAACCTATGGGATCGGGCCATTCCGACTCGTCGATCACGGGAAGATGCTCAAAGATACTCAAGCCCTGTTCACCGATTTGAAGATCGCCATTGATCCCAAAATCTGGGTCATCAACCTCTCGGTTTCCAAGATCCAGTCCATGGAGATCGCCAAGGCCGTTTCGTTCAATTCCAGAATCATCATCATGGACGAACCGACCTCGTCGCTGACAGAAACTGAAGTCAATCACCTTTTTGAAATCATCCGCAGGCTCCGCTCGCAAGGCGTGGCCATCATCTACATCTCCCACAAAATGGAAGAGATTCTCAAGATTTCCGACGATATCTCGATTATGCGCGACGGGCGGATGGTCGGGACCTACAAGGCCGAGGAACTAACCACCGATCTGATCATCAGCCGAATGGTTGGCCGTTCAATGAATCAGCGTTTCCCGGCCAGGAACAACAGGCCGGGAGGGATCGTTCTGGAAGTGCGCGATTTGACTTCGACCTGGGTCAAGTCGTTCAAGAACGTGAGCTTTGACCTTCGGGCCGGAGAGATTCTTGGGGTTTCCGGGTTGGTCGGCGCTCAGCGGACCGAACTCATGGAAGCCCTCTTTGGTCTGAGAGCGCTCGAGACCGGAACAATTTCGGTCAACGGTGAGCTCAGGAGGATCAAGACCCCCATCGACGCCAAGAAGCTGAAGATGGCGCTTCTGACCGAGGAACGCCGCGCAACGGGAATCTTTCCCATCCTTTCGGTCGGCGACAACACCATGGCCGGAAATTGGGGCGCCTACGTTCAGGCAACAGGCCTGCTCAACCTCAAAAAGGCCAAGGAAGACACCGAACGGAGTGTTGCTCAGCTGCGGGTGAAGACACCAACAACCCGAACTCTGATGCAGAACCTCTCAGGAGGGAACCAGCAAAAGGTGATCGTGGCCCGGTGGCTTCTGACCGAGCCGGACATCTTGATTTTGGACGAACCGACCCGCGGCATCGACGTGGGAGCCAAGTATGAGATCTACACAATCATCACCGAACTGGCGAGCCGAGGAAAGAGCATCATCATGATCTCCTCGGAAATGCCTGAAATTTTGGGGATGAGCGACAGGATCATGGTCATGTGCGAGGGCCGAATGACCGGGATTCTGGAAGGTTCCAAGGCCACTCAAGAAGAAGTCATGCGTCTGTCGACGCAGTTCATGTAATACAGGAGGCAGTCCATGTCATCGCCAGCCCCGCTCAAGTCGGGAATCCGCCTGAAACCCATTCTCGAATTTGCCACCCAAAAGGCCATCGTTTTGGTCTTGTTGTTGGGAGTCGTCGTCACCGCCATCATTCAGCCAACCTTCCTTAACCTCAACAACCTCATCAATATTTTGATGATTGCTTCGGTCTACGTCATCATTTCGCTGGGAGAGGGCCCCATCCTTTTGACCAAGGGTGTTGACCTCTCCGCTGGCCGAACCGTCGGCCTAACCGCGTGCATCGCGGCCTCGATGTTGCAGCGGGCCGACTACGCCAGCAAGATCTTCCCCGATTTTCCTTTCATGCCGCTGATTGTTCCCATCATTCTTGCCGTTCTGGCGGGGATTGTGGTGGGCCTTGTCAATGGTACGATTGTGGCCTACCTCAAGGTTCCGCCCTTCATCACGACCCTGGGAACCATGGTCATCGTCTACGGCGCCACCTCGCTCTACGTCGACCGCCCGCCGCACGGCGCGAGCCCCATTGGTGGTCTGCGCGATGACTTCACGGCCATCTCCAATGGTGCCATCGTGTTTTCCGGCGACATCAGGTTGCCCTACATCTTGATCATTGCCGGGGCAGCCATCTTCCTGATGTGGCTACTGTTCAATCACACCCGGCTGGGCAAGAATATTTACGCCATGGGAGCAAACCCCGATGCAGCCGTCGTCTCAGGCGTCAACACGAACCGAACCCTGATCTATGTTTACATCATTGCAGGCGCTCTCTACGGCTTGGCCGGAGCTCTTCAGGCAGCCAGGCAAGGGAGCGCCACCAATAACCTTGGGTTCACCTGGGAGTTGGACGCAATCGCGGCGTGCGTCATCGGAGGGGTCTCGACAAACGGAGGCGTCGGCACGGTCGGAGGCATCGTTACGGGCGTTTTGATCATGCAGGTCATGAACAACGCCTTGGTCGTGCTTGGAGTTTCGGTTTACTGGCAACAGATCGTCAAAGGAATAATCATCGTCGTGGCTGTCGGTATCGACATCCGCAAGTATCTGAGAAAGCGCTGAGAAGTCTTCTTGAGATTCACCGGTCGTCCTCGCGGCGACCGGTTTTTTTTGTCCTCAGGATTTTGGCGTCCAGAGGAAGAAGAGCCTTCGGAAGGGGAATAGAACGGCTCCATCGTTTTGAAAGGGGTAGGACTCGGGCAGGGCCTTCACAATGCTCTTTTCGAATTCCTGCTGGACCGCCGCGGATTCCAGTTTGGCAAAATACGGGCGGAGACCCGTGCTGCTGAGCATCTCAAGGATCGCCTGGTGTGTGGCCAGCCTATGGAAGTAGGTCGTCTCCCACACGGTGAAGTGTCCCCCAAGCGATCGCAACAGATTGTCGTAGAACAGAGGGTCGTGAAAGGTAAAGAAGGATTCCCATGTGAACCCCCGATCAACACCGGGCAGGCTCTGAAACGCCCGGTCCACGAGACTCGAGACCGGCATCGCATCGTACCGGGGAATCTGGACAGCCAAGGCACCGTCCTCTTTGACGCGTTGCGCAAGCGCCGGTATCAGGATTTCGTGAGAGGGAATCCACTGCAGCGCGGCATTGGAAAACACAAGGTCGTAGCGCTGGTCATCGGTTAGTTTGCCAGCGTCGTCAACGACCCAACGATGCGCGGGGTGAAGCGCCTTGGCCTGCTCAATCATGGCAGGCGAAGTGTCGATACCTGTGATTCGGGACTCGGGCCAGCGGCTTAGGAGAACACAAGCGCTGTTTCCAGGGCCGCAGCCGACATCGAGAACGGTTTGCGGTGACTCCAGGGCAATTTTGGCCGTCAGATCGACGGAAGGCGCCGAACGTTCCGACGAAAACTGCAGATAGAGGCGCGGATTCCAATCTTGCTGTTTCATAGGTTCACTATGAAGGAAGGCGCTACATTTGTAAAAGATATATTACAAATGCAGACGATAGGAATTGGCTATTCAGTCGAGTCCGGGGACGGGAAATCCCGAGCAGAGCGCGGAGACTTCGACGTTGATGGCCTCCAAGGCACCATCGTTGTCGGCCTTGACGGCCCGATCCATCCAATCGGCGATCTTTTCCATCTCGGCGGGGCCGAAGCCTCGGCTGGTTACCGCAGGCGTCCCCAGCCGGATGCCCGACGGGTCGGAGGCTTTTCGGGTCTCCCCTGGAACTGTGTTGTAGTTGAGCACCAAACCGGCCTTTTCGAGGGCCACCGCGGCGACCTTCCCAGAAACGTTCTTGTTGGTCAGGTCGATGAGCATCAAGTGGTTATCCGTGCCTCCTGATACTAGGTGAAATCCGCGCTTGACGAGTGCTGCAGCGAGCACTTGCGCGTTTTTCACAACCTGAGCGGCGTAGATCTTGAACTCCGGAGTCGAGGCTTCACGAAGTGCGGTCGCAATTGCCGCTGTGGTGGCGTTGTGGGGTCCTCCCTGAAGTCCAGGAAAAACGGCTTTGTCGATGGCCTTGGCGTGCTTCTCCTTGCAAAGAATCATGGCGCCGCGGGGGCCTCGGAGAGTCTTGTGCGTCGTGGTCGTGACCACATCGGCAAACGGTACAGGGTTGGGGTGGGCACCACCGGCTACCAGGCCGGCAAAGTGGGCCATGTCCACAAAAAGGATAGCGCCGCATTCGTCGGCGATGGCGCGAAACCGAGCAAAGTCAAGTTGTCGCGGGTAGGCTGAGTGGCCGGCTACAAGAACCTTGGGCTTGTGCTCAAGCGCAAGCCGTCGAACCTCATCGTAGTCGATCAGTCCCGTTTTCTCATTGAGGCTGTAGTGGACGGCCTTGAGCCATTTTCCGGTCAAACTGACCTTGGAACCGTGGGTCAAATGGCCCCCGTGGCTGAGGTTGAGGCCAAGGATCGTATCGCCGGGCTGGCAGAACGCAAAGTAAACCGCCAAGTTGGCCGGACTGCCCGAATAGGGTTGAACGTTGACGTGCTCGGCGCCGAAAAGCTTCTTGGCGCGGTCAATGGCGAGCAGTTCCACTTGGTCGCAGTTGACTTGACCCTGGTAGTATCTTGCGCCCGGGTAGCCTTCCGAGTACTTGTTGGCGAAGACCGTCCCTGAGGCTTCTAGGACGGCCTTGGAGACGTAGTTCTCGCTGGCGATGAGCCGGATCGTGCTTTTCTGGTAGGCTTCTTCGGCCACAATCAGTTTGTAGAGTTCGGGATCTTGGGTGGAAAGGGCGCTCATAAGGGCCTCCTAAATTGTAGGTGATGCCCAGACGCGCGGCACGGCCGTCCACGGGGGCGGAGAAATCCGTCCGTCGGGCGACATCCGCACTCCCCCGGGGTTCGTCCCCGTTGACGTCAGTTATGCGGACACTGTGAATATACCAAGCCGCTGGGACGGGGGACAAGCCCCCGAGCGTCTGGAGGACGGTCGGGACCCAAAGTCAGGCGAGCGACGGCACGGAGTTCAGCCTTCGGATTGAGGTTCGTCGTGATTGTTCTGAATCGTCTTGCGGCTCTTCTCAAGCACCTTGAGAAAAGCCTCCTTGGCCTCTTGGGTCACAACCATGGGGGTCTCAGCCGAGCCTCCTTTGGCCTTCTGATTGGCCCGCTTCACGGGGATGGAAAGCGTCTGGTTGAGGAGCTCCAGTTCGAGAAGGGCCTTGCGGACGGTGTCATCGATAAGCTTCAGCCTGTCGAGAGTCTCCGACCGGCCCGAATACCACAGCCAGAACGGACGCATCAAGAGGGCGAAACCGACGAGCGCAAAAAAGGCGAGGGCCGCAAAGAGACCGTAGCGGATCAGCCACTGAACGATTTCGGGGGGAAAGAGTTGGGACAAATTCATGGCACCTCACAGAACGGGGGTTTGGGGAACGAGTTGTTCCAGGTACTGAATCCAGGCTTCAAGAGTCAGCGCTGGCGATATCTCGACCCTCCCGGGTTCGATCCATTCGGCGATTTCCGGAACAAAAGGAAGCGGCCCCGGCGCGTGGGTCTGCAATTCCACGCCGGAAAGAAGCCCTCCCGCCGTCCATTCAAAGCGAAAGTGGTCGCTTCCGCGGTCGCCCCGGAAATCGAGAAGGAGGAGGTCGAGGGTGACCAACTCGCTCCCCAGAGGAGAAAAATCCAGAAAGTAGAGTCCTCTTTGGGGATCCCACTCCGCAAAGCTGACCTTGGCCTCGCGGAGCAGTTCGGTGAGCCGGGCGTAGGAAACCGGCAACGTGGACCGCCAAATGCCTTCCTTCTTCTGGAATGTGTCGAAGACCGCCAACAGGGTTTCGGTTACGAGGGTCATAAGCCTAGTCTAGTCGACCGGAGGGTCATCCACAAGTTTCCGCCTGGCTCTTCGCACTTGTTCGGACATTCTGTGAATCTCCTGTTCCCACTGAGTGCGAAAACTGTTCGGCGAGAGAACCTCGGCGTCGGCTCCGAAAGCCAGGATCCGCCCCAGGAGTTCCCGGGTATGGACCACAGGCACCGTGCGGTCAAGCCATTCTCCCTGTTCATCGCTTCCCCGGCTGTCGGTCTGTTCAGGGTGCCAGCGCTGGCTGCCGGCCAAACGCAGCGCCGACGCGCGGAATCTGACCGTCGCGGGAAACGGCGACTCGCCCCGGAAGATGCCGAACCCCGACGAGGTCCAAGCCTCAACTTCGGCCTTCCAAACTGAATCCTTTTCGTCGTGGACGACGGGTTCCGCCGTGACCGAAAGGGAATTCACTCGGCCCAGATGGAACGTCCGCAGCGCGGCCCTGTGCTGGTCGAAGGCCACGAGGTACCACACCCCTCCGTAGTTGATCAAAAGCTGCCCCTCGACACGGCGCCGGGTTAGGGCACCCGCGAGACTCAAATATTCCATTTCAACGACTCTGGCGTCTCTCATGCCGCGACAAAACCCGGAGAAGATCTCCAGGTCGACGGTTTCTGCCGAGGGAGCCTCGTAACGGATGCGGTCGGCGACCGACCTGTAGTCACGAGCCACACCGGCCTCGATGAGCTGGAGGATTTCTGGGCTCATAAATGGCTGGTAGGCCGGACTCGAGGCCCATCCCTTGACGAGGGCGGAAAACAGAACGCGCCGCTCGTCGGCAAAGCGGAACCGTTCGTAGGGTTTTTCGTAGTGATAGCGACGGCGAAGAGCGTCGTAGACAATCGGAGCGTCGAGTCTCCACCTGAGGTACTCGATGTCGCGTTTGACCTGGCGGGTAGAGACCTCGAAGGTCGCGGCGACTTCGGCCGACGTCACCCAACCTCTTTCGCGAAGTCGGCGGTCAACGTAGGCGATGCGCTCGACTTGACTCATGATGAGATTCTAGAACTATTTTGTTGGTGGGACAAGGGGTGTCCCACCTTGGGGTCGAAGATGAAGGCACAAGGAGTGAACAAGTGGAACGATACCAAGTGGTTTTCGACGCTCTCCATGGCGCCTTCCTGGTTCGGCGGCGCGTTTGGGGCTTTTTCTGGAGGGCTGTTTTTCAATCAGAAGTCTATTTCTGCGCTCTGGCGTTCAAGCGGGAACTCGAACGGCCGCGATGGATCGCTTGAAACAGTGGCCTTCACGGCGTATCGTGGGCCTTGATGCATACCCTGATGGTCGTCGACGATGAGTTCAATATTCGCAACGGTTTGGTGACATCGGTTCCTTGGGAAACCATAGGGGTCAAGGTGGTGGCGCAAGCCCGCGACGGGGTGGAGGCTCTGGCCTTGGCGCGCCAGTTTCGGCCGGAACTTGTGGTCACCGACATCAGCATGGACGAAATGGACGGGTTGGAATTTGCTACCCTCCTGCTTGACGAGCGTCCGGCAACCAAGGTGATCATCCTGAGCGGCTACGGTGAGTTTGCCTACGCCCAGCGGGCCCTCGACCTCAAGGTCTCGGCCTACCTTCTCAAGCCTCTCAGTCCTGAAGATCTGCTGGTTAAGGTGTCTGAAGCCGCGAAGGAAATTGAGGCCGAACGCGACCGGGCGCAGCGGCTGGGGGAGGCCATCGAGCCCCCCGGCGAAGGAACCGCCGCGGGCAGGGCCGTTGTCCGCCGGGCGCGGAACTTCCTCGAAATGAAATTCGCCGACCATGAGACCTCATTGGAGTCCTTGGCCGAATACCTCGGTCTGACGCCCGGGTACACGAGCAAGCTTTTTAAGGCGGAAACCGGTCGCAACTACACCGAGGAATTGGCCAGTCTGCGCATCGAAAAGGCCAAGGAGCTGTTGCTGCACACCAACCTCAAGTCGGCAGAAGTCGGGGCTCGGGTGGGCTACACCAACCCGCAGTACTTCGCGACAACCTTCCGCAAGGCCACTGGAATGGCTCCGTCGGAATACCGTGAGATGCTTACATGAAGCTCGGGCTACGAACGGGAGGGGTCATGATCTTGTGCTTGGCCGCCTGTGCGGCCCCCCCCCCGCAGGCTTCTGGTCCCTCCGAGCTCAAAACTGTTCACATCCTCCAGCAGAAGGTCGAAATCGCCGAGGCCCTGAGGAAGATGGCGACCGACTATGAGAAAGAGCACCCCGGGGTTCGGTTGGTGATCGAAACCTTTGGCGGAGGGCAGGATTTCGACGCGGCACTCGCCGACCGCTACCAGGCGGGGACACTCCCAGACGTCTTCATGTCGCAAGGTTCGATCAGCCTCGACCCGTGGATAGACCAGGCCGAGGATTTGAGTGACCAGCCCTGGGTTTCCGACCTAAGACCAGGGACAGTCGATGCCGCAAGGCGCGGGGGGCGATTGTACGGCAACCCCTTGGCAATTGAGGGTTACGGTTTTCTCTACAACAAAGCGCTGTTTCGCAAGGCCGGGATTTCCCAGCTCCCTGACACTCTGTCTTCTCTAGAGGCGGCGTGCCGGAAGCTTAAGGCCACCGGCATTCTGCCCTTCTCCAACGGCTACGCCGAATGGTGGGTCTTGGGTGTCCATAACTTTAACGTCCTGCTGGGGTCTGTCGGTGATCTTGATCGTTTTGTGGGTGCCTTGGCCTCGGGAGGCGGCCCTGGTCCCGAGGCGGCGGTAGTTGAAGGGTGGATGAGTCTGCTCGATCTGACGGCCCGGTACGGCGCGTCGACCGCGATCACGAGCGGAAACTACACGACCTCGGTGGCCGCGTTCCTGGCCGGGCAGGCCGCGATGATCCAGCAGGGAAACTGGATCGAACCCGATCTGGTCAAGAACGCCCCCGACCTCGAGATCGGCGTCCTTCCCATGCCGATTTCAGAAACCCCCAGCCACCGTCTACCCATGGGCGTCCCCAACTTTTGGGTGGTCAACAAGAATTCTCCTGTGAAAGCCGAGGCCAAGCGTTGGTTGGAGTGGCTCCATTCAAGTCCTACCGGCCGCCGTTTCCTCCTCCATGAAATGAAGGCCATTCCCCCCTACAACAGTATGGACACGGCTTCCGTCGGGTCGCTTTCGGCGCCCTTCGCCAAGGCCTGGCACGACGGTCAGACCCTTCCTTGGGCCTTTCCCCGGTTCCAGGATAAAACCAAGGCTGTCGCCGCCGCCATGCGTTCGTACCTAGACCGCCCCCAGTCCCACCAGGAATTCTGGCAGGCTCTAGTCCGGGCTTGGAGACAGCCATGAATCTTCTTGGGTGGTCCCCCACCCTGAGAACCCGGTTCTTCATCGCCTTGGCCGGGCTGGCGCTGGTGCCCTTGGTCGGCGCGAGCCTCTTGGCCGTGGGAACGACCACGCAGGCTCTGAGGGAGAAGATCGGAACCTATTCCCGGCAGTTGGTCAGCCAGATCGCCCTCAACCTTGACGGGGAATTCCTCAAGGTCAAGGGTCTCACCGATGATATTTTGATTTCGCCCGAGGTGAGCGGCCGGATGGTCGGCTACAAGATGTCGAGCCCAGCCGAGAGGATCATGTCGCGCTTCATCTTCAGCAAGATGTTGCAAACCAAGTTTCTGAATGTGGACGACGTCGATGACGTCGTGATGCTCTTCAGCCCCGTGGGAAGCGGCTACCCAAGCGACATGATCCATGCCACCGACCAGTACACCTGGCCCATTTCAACCCTCGACCGTTTGGCCCGAACCGTGACCGTGACAGGTGAGGTGAAGAACCTTGGGCTGACGCTGTCGCCGCTGCCAGGCTCCGACCGCACCGACATCGTTCTTGTCCGTTCAATTCGCAACGCCCTGGCCGACGACACCTTGGGCTACCTCATCGTGATCCTCAACCCGGCGTATTTTGAACGCATCTTTCGGACGGTCGACGTGGGGCAGGGGTCCGATCTGTTTGTCGTGGACGGAAAGGGGAGGGTGGTTTCCAGCCGAAATCCCGATCGTCCCGTGGGCAGCCAAGCTGTCCCCGCCGAATGGCTGATCCCGTCGGGCGCCAGGCCTGTCTTGCGGCCGTGGGCGGGGCAGGAGCACTTGTTCTCGATGGCCAAGTTGGGGACCACAGGCTGGACGGTGGTCGGTGCGGTACCCTCCTCGTATCTCGATTCCGAAACCGCCAAGATCGCGACCCAGGTCTTTTTGTTTTCCCTCGGAGCCCTCCTTCTGGCTCTGCTCGTGTCGCTTTGGGTTGCCGAAGGGTTTGCCGCGCCGCTACGGAATCTGGAACGGACCATGGGTCTGTTTGGTGAAGGCATCATGCAGGTCCGCTCCGAGGTCGGACGCCATGATGAAGTGGGCCGGTTGCAGCGGAGTTTCAACACCATGGCCGCCGACATCACCAACTTGATGGCCCGCATTGACGAGGAACACCGTCGACGGCGCCTGAGCGAATTGCAGGTGCTGGAATACCAGATCAACCCCCACTTTCTCTACAACACCCTCGACTCGATCAATTGGATGGCGCTTCAGGCCCAGCAGAAAGAGATCAGCCAGATTGTCACAGCTCTGGCGCGGTTTTTCCGCCTCAGCCTCAGTCAGGGGAGGGAATCCTACAGGGTCCGCGACGAAATCGACCACGCAAAGGCCTACCTCAGCATCAGCCAGATGCGGTATCCGGACTGCTTTACCTTCGATTTTGACGTCGAGGAGGCCATCCTTGACCGGAGGACGCTCAAGATTGTGCTCCAGCCCCTGCTGGAAAACGCCGTCAAGCACGGCATGAACAAACGGTCTTCGACGGGCGTCTTGACAATCACCGGGAGGGCCTTCGAGGCCGGCCTTGAGTGGAGAGTTGTCGACAACGGCAAGGGGATCTCACCAGAAAAAAGATCCGTTTTGGTACAGCGTCTGGCGATGTCCTCGGGTGACGAGGGCGGCCCCGGAGGCTTCGGACTCGTGAATGTCAACCACAGAATTCGGCTCAATTATGGTCCGGGTTTCGGGTTGAGTCTCGACGAAACTCCCGGAGGAGGGACGACAGTGCGGGTTTTCCTGCCCTGGGAGTCCGATGTTTCCGCCACGGCGCAACCGTTGTCCGGCCAAAACTCAAACGAGAACACCAATCTTTAAACTTTACGGATTTTCGGGTTACCCCGGAGACTGACTCATGGTCTTCGGACCCGGAGTCAAGTTTCTGACCCCGATCTAAACCGTTTTACAAGGAGACGCCATGAAGAAAGTTGCGTTCGTCCTCCTCGCTCTGTCCTTGGCCGCTGGGTCCTTTGGCCAGGCCAAAATCACCTTGTTGCAGAACAAAGTGGAAATTGACAAGCAAATGAAAGCCTACGCCGCCACCTGGGGCAAGGCCAACAACGTCGAAGTGACCATCATCACTTCCGGCGGTGACAACGGTGACATGGCCGGCATGATGAAGGCCGACTACGCTGCAGGTGAGCTCCCCGACATCTTCGTCATCGATGGTCCCGACGCCTACTCCCAGTGGGCCAACGTCATTCTCGACCAAGGCAGTGAAAAGTGGGTCGCTCAGACCAGCGTTGCCTACAAGTCCCCCGAAGGCAAAGTCGTCGGGTTCCCCGTTGCCGTGGAAGGCTGGGGCATGGCGTACAACGCCGACATTCTCAAAGCCGCCGGCGTCGATCCTTTGAAGCTGACCAACTTGGCGGCCTACAAGGCGGCGTTCGCCAAGATCGACAGCCAGAAAGAGAAGCTGGGTCTGAAATCGGTCGTCTCGATGGCCGCTTCGACGGGCATGGGCTGGGTGACCGCTCACCACAACGTCAACAGCTACCTCTCCAACGGCCTCAAATTCGGCGACAAGTCGGTTGCCATGATGGCGCTCGACGGAAAGGTTGACGCCAAGCGTCTTGCCGACTACGCCGACTGGGTCGAACTTCTGTTCAACTACGCCGACAAGACGGTGCTGACCACCGGAACCTACGACGATCAGGTGGGTGCGTTCATGACCGGCAAGGCCGCGTTCCTCCATCAGGGAAATTGGGTCGACCCCAACTACGTTTCCGCCAAGGCCACCTTCAAAGCGGCCTACGCCCCCCATGGGTCTTCCAGCGCCGTGACCGACGGTGTGTTTGTCAATCCTCCGGCCTGGTACGTGATCAACAAGGATTCGAAGAACGTTGCCGCTGCCAAGAAGTACCTGAACGATATGGTTTTCACGGAAGCTGGCCAGAAGTACATGGTTGTTGAAGCGGGCATGATCCCAGCCTTCAAGAACATCAAGCTTCAGCCCACCGGACCCCTGTCGCGCTCGATTCAGGACTGGGCCGCCAAAGGCAAGATCTACAGCTGGAACCAGTACCTGCTTCCCGAATCGTTCCGAAATGACACCCTGGCTCCCCTGTACAACCAGTGGGCCTTGGGTCAGATCGACAAGGCGAAGTTCATCAGCCTCTTCACGGCGGCCGTCGCCACTCTGAAGAAGTAGTTCGATGGGTCCGCCCCCCCGGGGGCGGACCTTTTCCGTCTGGTCGTTCGGAGGTATTCATGATCTGCAGAGCGAAACATTCCCCAGTTTTCTGGCTCTTCCTTTCGCCGGTGCTGCTGGCGTTTGTGTTGGTCATTGTGGTGCCCTTCTTCATGGGGGCCTATTTTAGCTTCACAGACTGGTCGTCGTCGGCCGCCAATCAGGGTGGGCTGAACTACGTCGGTGTGGTCAACTATCAAAAGAGTCTGGTGGATCCCAAGTTCCTCACGTCTTTCATCGTCACCTCGGTCTATACAGTGACCAACATGCTCGCGGTCAATGTGGTCGCCTTCGGGTTGGCCCTGCTGGTTTCCAGTCAAATCAAAGGCCGCAACATCTACCGCGCGGGCTTCTTCATTCCCAACCTGATTGGCGGCCTCGTGCTGGGCTTTGTCTGGCAGTTTATTTTCAACAAGGCCGTTCCGTACCTGGGACCGCTGCTGGGGCTTCCTGCCCTGGCCAACCCCGACAACTTCCTCTTGAACATCACCACCTTTGGCAATTCGTTTGCTATTGGCGGTTTGCTTTCTCTTGTGATCGTTGGAACCTGGCAAAGCGCCGGGTACATCATGATGATCTACTTGGCCGCCATCCAAAGCGTGCCCGTGGAACTGCATGAAGCGGCACAAATCGACGGTGCCGGACCCGGTCTCCGCCTGTGGAAGATTACAGTTCCCATGGTCGCTCAGGCCTTTACCGTGACCACCTTTCTCACCTTGATCAATTCCTTCAAACAGTACGACGTCAACGTTTCACTCACCCAGGGGGGGCCGTCGGTGATGATCAATGACCAGGCCGTCGCCGGAACCCAGCTTCTGGCCAAGAACATCTATGACACCGCGTTCACAGGAACCAACAACATGGCGCAGGGGCAGGCCCGGTCGGTCATCTTCTTCTTCGTCCTGGTCATCATTTCCATCGTCCAGGTGACCGTCAGCAAGAAACGGGAGGTCGAACTGTGAAATCGCGCTTCCGCGTTGGCACTTGGGGTCTTGAGATATTCACGGCCCTGATCTTTCTGGCCGTCCTGCTTCCTTTCTACATAGTAGTGGTGAGTTCCTCCAAAAGTGCTCTTGAGATCACCACCAACCCCTTAGGTCTTCCCGCCGATTGGAACAACCTTTGGATCAACATCTCGTCGATCTGGAACAACGACAACATTCACTATCAGTCGTCGTTCATCGCCACTGTCATCGTGACCGCCGTCAGCTTGATGCTGATCAACGTGTTGGCGGCGCAGGCGGCGTGGGTGCTGGTCAGGACCAAAACCAAGCTCTCGTCGTTCATTTTCTTGTTGTTCGTCGCTTCCATGGTGATTCCCTTTCAAATTGTCATGCTCCCCTTGGTATCGTGGTTCAAAACTCTCTACGATTTCACAGGAGTCAAGCTTCTTCGGGAGTACGCCGGGGTGTTCTTGGCCTACGTGGGGTTTGGGTCGGCGTTTTCACTGTTCATGTTTCACGGGTTTATCAAGGGTATTCCCCTTGAGTTAGAGGAGGCGGCGCAGATCGACGGTTGCAGTCAGTTCTCGACGTTCTACCGCGTCGTGTTTCCCATCTTGAAACCCATCCACGCAACCGTCGCCATCTTGAACGGTATCTGGATCTGGAATGACTATCTTCTGCCACTTCTGCTGCTTGGAAAGGGCAACCGGCTGATGACCGTTCCGCTGGCGGTGGCGAATTTCGCGGGGTCGTACGTCAAACAGTGGGACCTCATCATGACGGCCATCCTGATGGCCATGGTTCCTGTGGTGGTAGCCTTCCTTTTGGCCCAAAAGTACATCGTGAAAGGCATGGTAGCCGGTTCGATCAAGTAGGAGAGCCTCGGCTGGGCTTGATTGCGGCCGCTCCAACTGGCATTCTGAATCGATGCTGACAACTGTTTTGAGAACGTCGCTGCCCGTGGCCTTCGGCTACCTGCCGCTGGGCATGGCCTTTGGTGTGCTTCTGGTTGGGCTGGGCTACGCGTGGTGGTGGGCGGCCGTGATGAGCGTGTTTATCTTCGCCGGATCGGCGCAGTTTTTGGCGGTAGGCCTTCTGGCGGCCGGCGCCGGCGCCGTCGATGCCTTCGTGGCGACACTGCTTCTCAACCTCCGCCACGTCTTCTACGGCCTCGCGATGCTCGACCGCTATCAATCGCTGGGCCGCGGTCGGAACTACGCGGTTTTTGGACTCACCGATGAGACCTTCTCGCTGCTTGCGGGTCTTCCGCCGCACGCCCAAGACAGGCGGTGGGTGCTGGGAATCACGGCTTTGAACCAGTTCTGGTGGGTGGCTGGAAGCGTTGTCGGCGCCGTGATTGGGCGTTCGCTTCCTTTCAGCACCGAAGGCCTGGCCTTTGCGCTGACGGCTCTGTTCGCGGTGCTGCTTGTGGAACAGATGCTCAGGGGATTCAGGCCTGCCGCCTTGGTAGGAGCGCTGTTCGGCGCGGTTGGATGCTTGGTCCTCTTGCCCGGAAAATACTTTCTCATCGCTTCGATGGGCTTTGCCGCCCTCGTTCTAGGGTTCCTTCCCAAGAGGGCCGTGGAATGAAGACCCCACTCCAGCTTGTCCTGTTTATCGGCGCCATGGCAGGAGCCACGATGATCACCCGGTTCCTGCCGTTTTGGCTCCCTCCCCGCCTGCTCGACAATGCCTTCGTCAGGACCCTCAAGGCAGGTCTGCCTGCGGTTATTCTGCTGCTCCTGGTCATCTACAGTGTCAAGGACACACCTGTGGCCTCGGCGCCTTGGGGGCTTCCCGAAGCGGTTTCCTTGACGGTTGTCGTGGCCCTTCACCTTTGGAAGCGAAACGCGCTTCTGTGCATTGCCGGGGGAACCGCCCTCTACATGGTTTTGGTGCAAACCAAGCCCTGGACGTTGTTCGGATAGGCGGGAAATCAGTCCTTGGTTTCCATCAGTCGGAACCGGTTGACGAGCTGGCTGATCTTCTCCACCTGTTCTTGATTTTCGTGGCTGGAGCTTTGAATCGTCGTCAGATGTTCTTGGATGTCGCGCAGCCCTGCCGTGTCCTCTCGCATTCCCACGCGGGCTTCGCGAGAGAGGACGGTGAGCTGCACCAGACGCTGGGCCGCCTGAACCACCCTTGTCTCGGCCTCGTCGCCCGACGCGGTCAGTAGCTCTGAAGCGCGATTCAGGCTGGAAAGCTGGGAACTGATCTCTAGACCTTCTGTCCTTAGGGCCGCCATGGAGCGCTGATTCTCTGTGAGCTTGGCGGCCATTTGGTCGATGCCTCTTCGAAGTTTGGCAAATTCCTCCCGCGTCTGGGCCGAGTTGGCCAGGGCCAAGTTAATCGACCCGACGACAACTTCCAAGGAGGCCGAGATGTTCTTGGCGTTTAGTGAGGTCACTTCGGCCAGTTTGCGGATCTCCTGGGCGACGACAGAGAAGCCACGGCCGGCGGCTCCGGCGTGGGCCGCTTCAATCGCCGCGTTCATGGCCAGGAGATTGGTCTGGTCGGTGATGTTGTGGATTATGGCCAGCATGTCGCTGATGACCTTGGTCGTCGAACCGATCTTCGCCACGGCGGCTTGAGTCTCATCGAGCTCGTGTTCCCCGGCCACGGCAACCCGGATCAAACCCTCGGACTCCCTGACCATCTCCTCGGAGGCGGCCAGTCCCGAGTCGAGCGTCGCCGCGATCTGACCCGCGGCTCGTCCTGATTCGGCCGCCAAGGCGGTCTGCTCCAAGATGTTACCCTTCAGCTGTTCCATGAAGGTCTTGACAGCGGTCAGCTCCCCATCGGCTTTCACCAACTCGCCATCCATGCGCTCGGTCCTTCCTTCCGTCGACCCCATGTTCCTTGAAATTTGTTCGACGGCAGCCGCAGACTGGCCGATGCTCTGGGCGAGTGTGGCCGAAATCGCTTGGTTGCGGCGGATCACGACCTGGATTTGAACGAGCAGTCCGTTAAGAAAACCAAGGAAATGGTTGAAATGCTCGGACACCTGACCCAATTCGTCACCAGACCGAACGGGAAGTTCCCTCGTCAAATCGCCTTCTCCCGCCGCGATTTCGCGCAGGTTGCGGTTGAGATGGCCCAAGGGAACCGTGATGATGCGCGAAATCCCGACGATGAGAACGGTCAGAAGAACGGCGAGGAACAGTCCTACGCCCAGAAACACCGACTGGATCTGCGTGACTCCTGTTTCCACGGCGGCCTTGGGGATAGCCACCGCGAGACTCCAGGGCGTTGAGGTGCCAGGGACTTCGACCGGTACAAACTGAAACCAGAAATCCTCACCCGCATCGGCGCCTGCGGGTTTGACGAAGGAAATCTCCTTCCCCCCGGCCACGGCTTTGTCGAGGCCCAGCGTCGAGTTCAGCTGCTTGACCTGATCAGAATCAGAATAGAAGCTCTTGCCGATCTTCTCTTTGACGGGATGGAAGATCACCGTTCCCTGGTTGGACAGAAGCAGAGCGTACCCTCGCTCGAAGGGATGAAACTGGGCCAGGATGTCCCAGAATCTCGAGAGGGCCAGGTCGGTGCCGACACCGGCGATGTAGGTCTTGTCTGGTCCGAACACGGGAACGATGTAGCTTGTCTCGAAAATCTTGTCGGCGTCTTTTCCGGTGTACGAGTAGAAGGATGGTTCGAGAATGGCGGGCTTTTGGGTCTGCTTAGGGATCAGATACCAGTCGGCAGTGGCCACCTCGTCTTCTTCGGAGGCTTGGGAGGCGACGGAATCTCCGGCACCGTACCAAGTGGCGACAAACCGCCCGGCCCCGTTACTTCCTTCATTGTGGACAAAGTCTTTGTCCCGCCCGTCGAGGGCGTTCTTTTCCCACGTGGTCCATGTGGCGGTCAGAAGGGGAGTCTCGAACTGCACTTTGCGCATCGTCGCGTTGAACAGGGCCCGGCGGTCTTGGGGCCGGATCTTGTCCGCACTCTCGAACAGCGATCGCAAAAGGGTGGACGTTCCCACCATTGCCTGCAGCTCGGTTCCGACCTGGGCCCCATAGTCTCGCGCCAGGCTGTGGACGTTGGCGTAAAGGTGTTCCTTGATGATGCTTGACGAGGTTTGGGCCAAAAAGAAACCCGAAACACCAAGGGTCACGATGGTCGAACCCAGGATGGTCAAAAGCAGCTTTTGCTGGATGCGCAGGAATTTGAACAACAGTGTCTCCTCCATCCGGCAATGCCGGGGTGTCAGCCTTCCTAAAACATACGCGGCCCGCACGGATTCGTAAAGGAGCGGGGAGCGCTTGGATCAGTCTCGCTTGGCAGGATTGGGGCGCCAGAACTGCACGGGGGTTCAGCACGCCGGTTGCCCAGAGGCTGGCGTCGGTCTTGAGGATTAACGTGTGATGGGAGCCCGCCGCGATGGTTTTCACCCCGCCAAAGAGCGAAAAGGCGGCAATCAGCGGAACCAACATCCGAAGACGGGGGAGCCGATGCATAGGGCGACTCCTTTTCATTCCCCCCGATGATGGCCCCAAGTCTCGAAGATGACTAGGAACGATCTTCCATGGCCAGGGCGTACCACCCGGTCTGATAGGTCTCAAACCCCGCGGAGACGGCAAAACCCGCCAAGACCTGAGCTCCTCCTGGACCGGGGCCGTCGAAGAACCCCATCTTTTTTTGCTCGATCGTGTCCCAAAGCTTCAGGTTCAGCCGTGTTCCCTGCAAGTCTCGGTCCGACGAGGCCACCACCGAGGCGTCAGGATACGCCAAGACGACGTTGACGGCCCTTTCTGTCTCGGTGGCCAAGGTCGCCTTGGCCCGATCGGCTACCACGGTTCCCAGGGCGTCCCAGTCGAAAACAATCCCCAACACGCCGACGGGGTCGCCTTGGGTTTCTCCCCCCTTGCGCACGACACAGGAGTACACAAGGACCGACTTCCCTCCAACAAGCGGGCTCGCATGCACGCCCTCGAAGCCGAACTCTGTTCCCGAGGCCGTTCTCCTGGCGCTTTGGAACCACTCCTGCTGGGCGACTTCGGTTCCGGCCGAACTCCAGCGCTCGGGCCGCCCGTTGGCCTGCACTCGGCCGTCGAGGTCGCAAAGGATGAGGTCGAGATAGACGGTGTAGGAGTCGAGGATGACGCCCAGCCGCCGCGAAGCCTGGCGAAGATTTTGGGGAGTCCTGTGCGTCAAGGCGCGAATGAGCGCGTCTTCGGTGGCCCACCACCGGACATCACACGAGCGCTCGTAGAGGTTCCGGTCCACAATGTCGATCGCCGTCGAGGCGACCTGGGCCAGTCTTTGGCCCCGAACCCGATGGCTCAGAGTCTCGTTCATCGACATCAAATCGCCCAAAGTCTTCTCGACTTGGGCCTGCAGGTTCGAGGTGATTCCCTGGGTCCGGGTGACCAGTTTTCGAACGGCGTCGGCCACGACGGCGAACCCGGCACCGGCCGTTCCCGCCCGCGCGGCCTGAATTTTGGCGTTGATCGATAGTACATGAATATCGTCGTTGACGTCTTCGATCGCTCCAATTGAGTCACCCAACCGCTGGTTGATCGATCTGGCTAGCTCCGAGATTCGTTCGGGGGTGAAATCGTGGCGGTCCATAAGAAGCCTCCTGGATAGATAAGACATGAAGCACACTGGGGTGGAGGAACTTTTGGCTTAATCATCAAGAACCGTGCCAGAGCGAGGAATGGCGAATTTTTGGGGAAAATGACGAAGAAATCGCAAAAAAGGCAGATTGCTTCTTCCACTATGTAGGACTATGGGGGACAATAGTCACACAAAGGTAGACTCGCAACCTGCCGGCGAGCCGATCACGGCCGCGGCGCTTCATCTGGGGGTATTCGATGACCTTGGGGATCTTTACCATGATTGCGACCGTGGTTGTCGCCCATTTTCTGGCTCTGGTGAGCCCTGGTCCGGACTTTCTTCTCATTGGGAAAAGCGCGGTGAGGAACCGGAAGTCCCGAGCCCTTGGCGTTGCCTTCGGCATTGCCTCGGCAAATGGCGTCTATATTCTTCTTTGCATCATCGGGGTTGGTTCCATCCTGGCGACTTCGCTGCTGGTTATGACCACCCTCAAGATTCTGGGCAGTCTGTTCCTTGTCTATGTGGCCTATCACGCGCTGAAAAGCAAAAAGGCCGACTACAAGTTCGTTTCAAGTGAGGGCGCGGAGTCCGGAGAGCTGAAGGGAAAGTCCTTCGGGAAGGAGTTCGTGACGGGGTTCCTCTCCGGAATCTCCAACCCCAAGAATATCATCTTCTACTTGAGCCTGTTCTCGGTTGTTCTCACTGGCGAGGTCGGGCTCGGATTCAAAATTGGGCTTGGCGTCTGGATGACGTCGGCCGTTTTTCTTTGGGACACGTTCATCCTTTTCATCCTGTCTCAAAAGCCGGTTAGGGCCCTTTTTGGTAGGCTGGCGTTCTACGTTGATAAAGTTGCAGGGACGATACTGGGGCTCATCGGCCTCAAGCTTGTCGAAAGTGCCATCTTCGAAGACAGGAAGTTCTAGGCGGCGACAACTAATCCTCGAGGAATCGTTTGTCGCCGAGGGCCGATCTTCCATCGCTGCGGCCCAGTTCGTAGAGCGCGGCGAGTTTAGCGATGCTTTTTTCTGTTCGGCCTATCCCAAGATCCACCGAGGGCCTAATCACTTGAGCTTCGCCCCGTTGCTCGGCGGCCTCGATGGTTTCCAGGCTGGCGTTGTACTGGCGCCAACGCCCGTTGATGGCGTCGACAAGGTTGGGGTGGCGGCCATAGGCCAGTTTGGCTGGCCACGGGTTGGGTGCTTTCTTTTTGTAGCCCTTGGGCCTGGTCAACACGACGACGTTGCTTGTGTACCCTTCTTGGAGAGCTCGGTTCCACGGTAGACTGTCGGCCAGGGCGCCATCGAGCAGTCTTCGCCCCCTGTAGTCGACCATGGGGCTGAGGAAGGGCATCGACGCCGAGGCCTTCAACACGGTGAGGTGATCCTCGTTCTCCTTTTCAAAGTACACGGCTTGGCCGGTCCCGCAGTCGGTGCATACGGTCACGAAGCGCGTGAGGCTGGCCTCGAAAGTCGCAAAGTCGAAGGGGACAAGCTGGTGGGGAATCGTGTTGTAGATGAAGTCCATGCCGAACAGGCTGCCGGTCGTCATCAGGTTGGCCAAACTTAGGTAGCGAGGGTCGTTTCGGTAGCGGTCGACGATGGTCTTGTTGCGGCCGTGCTGGCGCGAAACGAAGGAACAGGCGATGCTGGCGCCCGCCGAGACCCCGATCACGTAGGGAAACACGATGTCCGCCTCAAGAAAAGCGTCGAGCACACCCGCTGTGTATTGACCCCGCAGGGCGCCGCCTTCAAGGATCAAGCCCCTGGTTTGCATGGCCGCCTCCGCCTTCGAGTCTACCAGGAGGACCCGTCACCGGTACAGAGGTCAGGGTTGCGCCAGGACCTCAAGAAACGAAGTCAGTCGGCGTTCGTAGGTCTCCAAAAGCTTCAGCCCCAGGACAGGGACTGGCAAAAGTAGTTTCGCGGGAATCGCCAGGCCCTTGGTGGGCGCCAGGGCCCGGATGGCCATGTTTCCGCCGCCACGGAAGAACAGGTTTTCTTCCCCGCAGAACCCCCCCGGCCCGACGGAAGCAATGATCTTCTCTTCGTGCATCAGCGAAAGTACGCCCTCTTCGACCAAAAAAAGGAAAGGCGCCTGGCTGCGCGAAGCTTCTTGCGGCGACTGGCCCTCGGCGACCGTCAGACCGCGAGACCCGCGTGCAATTCTGGTCAGACTGACTGACGAAAGAGAATCGCCGAACAGCGAGGTCGCTTGAAGGAGCGAGGTGCGCTGAATCACCCTTAAGTGCACGTCGCCATCGGTATTCTTCCGGATGAAGTCGAGGTACAGTTCCCTGGGAATTTCGAGGACCGTGATGAAACTGCGGGCCCGCCACAGTTCCGCCGAGAGCCGGCCGGCGAGAACGGGCAGTTCGCCAATGAACGTCCCGGCGGAAAAACGACACTCGCGGTTGGTGTCGCCGTCCACCGATTCCACAACGCCGCCCACGACCAGCAGGACCCTTTCGAAAGGCTCTCCGCGTCTTTGAAGGACTTCACCGGGGCTGTACTCCCTCAACACGCCGTTGAGAAGCCGGTCTTGTTCCCAGGAAGGCGCCTTGGGAAAATAGGCCGAAACGGCCGCGGCGGCTAGCCTGAGGCGGTAGTCTTGGCGGGCCGGAATCAGCACGTCTTGCAGGCCGAAATCCACAAAGGTGCCGATCTCCTTTTCTCGGGCGGTCGGTGGCCGCGCAATGTGCGCCATGACCAGTCTCGCCGAAGAATCCGAAGCAAAATCCTCGGCCGACCCATGGATCATTCCTCCGCCAATGTCGGCCTTTTTGAGGTCGGCGGGTTCGAGGAGGTGCCGGGTCACCGAGCTATAGAGAGCCTTCGAGACCTCGTTGGCGTCGGGGGCTTCGATCAGGAGCTGCTTGAGGACCGAAAAGGAGGCAATGTCGGCCCAATGGCTGTAGGTCTTGAACCCCTTGTCGCCAACAGCCCTGAAGTTGTAGATGTTGGTTTCCACGGGGTGGGGCGACCACGACGGGCGAACCTGTAGACCTTCGACGTCGTTCCAGACGTCGGCTTCCAGATCCTTGAACTCAAGAGTGGTCCCGAAGATCTTCTCGGGGACTCCCATCAGGGCAGACATTTTCTTCATGACTGACGCGCGAACCAGCCGGGTCGAATAGAACTTCAGCCTTTGGTCGCTCATGGCCAGCGAGGGGAGCCCGGCGACGTGGTCATCGTGGGCGTGGGTCTGAAAGACTCCGGTGATCTCGGTGATTCCAAGGCCTACCGATTCGAGAGATTCCAAAATGTTGGGACCCGCGTCAATGAGGTAGTTCTTGCCCTGGAACTGAAGGAGGCTTCCCATGCAGGGCCGGGTGGCGTCCCAGCCGTCGCCCTCGCCCAGGTGGACAACCGAGAAGTATTCGCCCCGAATCCGTGTGCGGCCCAAACGGAACGGAGGTTCGTAGGTCTGGCCGTTGGCCAGGTTCAGATCGACCACAAGCCTTGACTTGCCGCTTTCAAAGAGGTAGCGGTTGACGGCTTCGCGTCTGAGGGTCAGCCCCGGGCGGAGTTCGACAGGCTCCCCGTCGACCACGAAAAGGTCGAGCAGCTCTTCCGAGCGGCGGATCGAGCCGAAACTGAACCACCGCTTCTCGCGGATCACTTCGCGCGCAAATTCCGGCGTCACTCCGGTGGCCAGCACCTCCTGTTCGTCGGCCAGGCCGTAGGTGCCCCGAAACAGCGCTTCCGACACCGAAGCGATAGCACGCGCGTGGCCGGCCACCACCGGTTTGTGGCCCTTGTTGTTCGGGTGCCCCGGAAGGATCATACCCTGTCGGTAGAACATGTGAAGGATGGGGAACTCGGCCAAGTTGGAAAAACCGCCGTTCTGCACGGGAACGTCCGAAAGGAGGATGGCGTTGGGTCCGAGCTCGTAGGTGATGCCCCGCTCGCTTCGTTCGCTGATCAGGCCGCGGCGCATCAGGTGTTTGATCACGTCTGGGGGACAGCCGCACAGGAAAAACAGACCGTGTTCCGGGATTCGGACGTAGGTGACACCGGGCGTAACAGGGATGCTTTCCATCGTTCCTCTATTCTCAGGCGAAATGCCTGGAAATGCAATCGGTCGCGCTCCGAGCCGGCTCGGCGGTTCACGACTCGAGAAGATGGGCGTACAGTGTTCGTTGAGAAGCGGCAAAACCCGGCGAGGCGTACCGGCCCACTCGCTCCAGAAGATCACCGGCCACCTCGGCGACGCCTCCCTGTTTTTCAAGTTTGGATTCGAGACTTGTGTCTCCCAAGAACCGACCGGCCAGGAGGCAGATTCGCGCCGAACGCACAAGCGCCTCGATGACGGTTTCACCCCGCCACTCCTCGGGCCTGGCCAAACGGTCTTCCTCGTAGGGAATGGGTTCGGTGGGAGCGCTGTTCTCAGAGGCTCGCGCCAACAGGTCGGCGGTTTTCGACTGGTTCCGGATCAACACCACAAGGATTCTCCCCAAATTCATCACCACCCTTGTGGCTGTTGCCAGCAGTTCGGGATTCGGCGTTCCCGTGCCCATTTCGACCCGAAGCGCTTCGAGCCTGGCGATCGAGGACGACAGCGTGGGGTTGTTGAACAACTGGACCATTCCGCCTCCGGCGAAGGTCACTCGGCCCGCCAGCAACGGTCCCATCGTCTCACCCAGGATCTTGAGAAAGCCCTTGCACCATTTGTAAGGATCCGAACTGTCCTGACCGTGCACGAACTCTTCCAACAGGTTTCCCTCCGGAACAAAATAGCGGATGCGCCGAATTTCAAGGAACTCCGCATCGAGGGCTTCCAGGCGCGCAACCAACCCCGCGATGGCGCGGTCGATGTCATTTTGGACGGCTGGCGGGCAGTCAAAACTGTCTTGGGCGAACCAACCCGAGCCCGGGGGGATCAAGTCCGCCCAGTTCAGGCTTCGGCGGGCCTTGACCATCAGCAAGGCCAATACAAGATCAGAAAGAGAGACTCTGTCGCCTTCGGAATCCAAAAGTCCCTGAATCGCGGCTACCCCCGCCTGCCGAACCCTTTCGTCGAGCGCTAGGCCGTGGGCCGCCAGCTCCCAGGCCTGCAGGACCTGGCCCATGAGCCCTGGTGAGGTGTGAAAAAGCGCCAGCAAACCGACCAGTTTGTCGCTGACGGCGGGAGGAGTTCGAAGCTCCTTGAGGTCGCTTGGAAGCTCCCACGCTTGGACCTCGCCAGCCAGGGCCTCAAGAGCCGCCAGATGGTTGTACTGTGGCCGCAACAAGTGCAGCCACGACTTCTTAACGACCCGTGGCAGCGCCTGAAGCAGAACCGGAGCAATCTGAGTCTTCAAGGTCTGGGTCAGAAACACCCTCGCCGAGGGGCTAGGGTTCAACGTCAGTGGCCACAGACCTCTTGTCAAAGTATGGGTTGCCAGCCCAAACCCCTCGATCGTGTTGTAGTCGCGGGTCAAATAGGCCCACAGCCTGCCACGGGCGGGGGGCTTGCCAAGCGACTCTCTCAGCCGCGCGACCCGCGCGACTTCGCCCAAAGTTTGTTCGGTTGGTGGAGGTGGAGTAGGCTGAGGAGCGCCTGGCTTTCGAGGAGGTCTGACCAGCGGACCACGGGGTTTGGATGCGCCAACGCCTTGCCTCGGTTCCGTGATGGCGTCGATCAGCCCGATGCGGAGGATCTTGTCTTGTACGCTGATGTCTTGGGTCAACACGGCCTGGACCAAGCCCTCCTTGAGTTCGGATCGGCGCTTTTTGAGAAGCTGATCCAACCGGGCCTCGTCTTTTGCCACCATAGCCCTAGTATAGCGTGTTCCAGCTCAAGTTTGGGTGGGCGTCGTCGATGAACATCCCCCCGGATAGTCTTCCCTCTTTGGAAGGATTTCAGGTAAAGTCGGCGCCATGGTTAACTTGTCCCAAGTCAAGCTCGCCCACGGCGACAGGGTTCTATTCTCGAACGCCGACCTTCTGATTCGTCCTGGAGACAAGATCGGTCTTGTTGGGCCCAATGGAGCCGGCAAAACAACGGTGTTCCGGCTCATCGCTGGTGAAGAAACGCCCGACGAAGGAACGGTGACCATCGACCCGGGAGTGGTCGTTGGCTACTTCAGCCAGGATGTTGGCGAAATGTCAGACCGCTCGGCGCTCGAAGAAGTCCTTACCGGGGCCGGATGCGTTCACGAACTCGGGTTGAAGATGGCCGAGTTGGAACATCAGATGGCCGAAGGAACCCTCGATGATTCTGGAATGGACCTCTACGGCGAGATTCAGACCGAGTTCCTGCACCTCGAGGGCTACGAAAAGGAAACCCAGGCGCAAACTATTTTGACGGGTCTTGGCATTGGACCCGACCGGTGGAACCAACCCGTCGAGGCGTTCTCGGGCGGCTGGAAGATGCGAATTGCGCTCGCCCGCATCCTCCTGCTGAATCCCAACGTTCTGCTCATTGACGAGCCCACCAACCACCTCGACCTTGAGACCATCGTTTGGCTGGAAGCCTGGCTTCAGGCGTTTTCGGGGGCATTGATGATGACCTGCCATGACCGTGAGTTCATGACGCGCCTGTGTCGTCGTACGGTGGAAGTCGCGGGGCAGGCGATCACCACGTACTCAGGTGACTACGATTTTTACCTGGCTGAACGGGTGCTTCGCCGCGAACAGCTCGTTGCCGCCAAGAACCGGCAAGACGACATGCTCGCCAAAGAGCAGGAGTTTATTGCGCGCTTCGCGGCCCGCGCCAGCCACGCCGCCCAGGTGCAAAGCCGGGTCAAGATGATTGAGAAGATCGAACGGATCGTTGTGCCCAGGGACCCCAGAACCGTAAAGTTCGAGTTTTCCCCCGCTAAGCGGTCCGGTGACGTGGTTGTCGATTTCTCCGGGTTGGCCAAGCAATGGAACAAGGTCGACGGATCGCTGCACCCTGTCTTCAGCGGGGTGACAGGGACTGTCGTTCGCGGCCAGAAGATCGCGGTGACCGGGGTCAACGGGGCCGGTAAGTCGACCTTTCTCAAAGTCTTGACGGGTCAGACCGAACCGACTGCCGGAACCTGCACCCTGGGCGCCAGCGTTCAGATGGGATACTTCAGCCAGTACTCCAGTGATGTTCTGCGCCCGGAACGCACAATCTTCGAAGAAGTTCAGGAGCGCCTTCCGCACGCCAGCGTGGGAACCATCAAGATGCTGCTGGGCGCCTTCCTCTTCACCGGCGACGACGCTGAAAAGCGGATTTCCGTTTTGTCGGGGGGAGAGAAAAGCCGGGTGATGCTGGCGTGTCTTCTGGCCGTCCCCGTGAATTTTCTCGTTCTGGACGAACCCACCAACCACCTCGATATTGTGAGCCGCGAGATTCTTCTCGACGCCCTCAAGGAATTTGACGGCACGGTCATGATCGTCAGCCACGACCGTTTTTTTCTGAAGCACCTGGTCAACCGCGTGTTCGAAGTGGATCACGGCGCGCTCAAGACCTACGAAGGGGACTACGCCTACTACACCGAAAAGACCTCAGGCAGTAGTATGCTGTCCCGCTAATTGTTGGAACGAAGAGATGTTTCAGGCGGGAGCGCTAGCTCCCGTTTTCAGATAAAATAATGGGTCGAATGCCGGTTGAAAAGAAAGCTGGAATGGGGCGCCGACGGCAAAACGGCCTGAGCGATCCCGCAGGAGCGAAGCGACGAGGACTAGCGAAGGTCTTTTGCCTTCGAAGTGGGGCCCCATTCCGTAGCGTAAGTACTCGCGGGAAACCGCACTAGAGCCTGAACACCTGGACGAGTTTCTTCTCGGCCTCTTCGTCAATCGTGGCAACCACTTCCACGTAGGGCTCCAAACCCGAGCCGTTGAGTTTCTCCTTAAGCAGTTCGTCCAGTTGGAAGATCCCCGCCGAGTTGTTCATGGTGACGTCAATGTGGATGGGTTTGGCCTCCCCCGGAGAGATTCCGACTTTTTCGATGGCGGCGGCCGACAGAGAATGGATGTTGACTTGTCCGGCTTCAAAGGGAATTCGGCTTCGGCCCTTGGCCATATCCAACGCGTCGGCAACGCGGACGATTCCCGCCTCAAGAGTCAGGGGCTTGCCCCCGGCGCGGTGGGCGATGATGGCGTGCAGGGTTTCGGAACGGATAATGGCGGCCTCGCGGGCGGGATAGACGGTCTTTAGCCATTCGATGAGCTTGCCTTGGGCGACAAACAGACTGAACTGCTCGTGGTCGGCCCGGTGAATCGACATCCCCAAATCGTGGGTGAGCGCCGCCAAGACCGTGACGACTTCGGAATCGTCGTTGGCCAGCCCGTGGTCCTTCACAAGGCTTGGTTCCACACCGGCTGAAACCAGCAGGCGATGCATTTTGAGCGCGATGTTGGCGATGATTCTGACGTGGATGGGGCCGTGGTCGCTCATGCCAAGGCGCGTTACCGCGTTGACGTTGGCGCACTCCCACAACGCGAAAACGTCGGCATCGGCGTTGATGATCTCGACAAGTTTGGCCAGCCTCTGGTTGTGCCTAGTCGGCAGACGAAAGGGAACGATCGTTCCCCTCGGTGGTTCCGGGCTGGGGAGCAGTCCCTCGTCTTCCGTTGGTTCAGGAGCCAAACGCAAAGAATCTTTCTTTTGTTTCATGGGGAAAAGATAGTGCAATTCTTCTTGGAGAGGAACACTCTCCACCCGAGTTCCGAAACCGCTTCACGAGATGAACGCCCTCTTGAGGGCGGTGGTGGCAAAGCGACGGATTCTCCCGTTGGTCTGGTAGAGGAAATCGTTCGACCTGTGGAGCAGCCTCAATGTTCGCAGTACATCCCGCTTGACGTGGTTCCTGTCGGCACCGTAGCCAAAATCCTCGATGGGCCTGAGGAATTTCCAGTTTCCGGCGTTGTGGACCACGGCGATCCGCCGCCTTGACGGTTCGGCATAGAAGACACCGTTCTCGATGAAGAATTTCTCGCGCGAGGTCGCCAGAACAAAGTTGAAGTCCCTCGGCAGGGCGACGTACCCTCGCTCGTTGAGCACTTTGTTCACCACAAGCTGGTCGGGGCCGAAGGCCGTCTTGTCGAGGACAAGACGGTTGATCTGATCGCAGAGCGACAAGAAACCCTTTCGGGGACCCAGAAGAAATCCCGCGTTGATTTGAGGCCGCAGCGCCGTGGCTTTTCGGATGGCGGCAATCGTCTCGCGAGCGAAGTACTCTTCCCTCAGAAGCATGTCAAACCCGGAAATAAGGTCTTCGTTCACCGCGCGAAACCTGTCGTGGTTGGCGGTGAAAAGTTCTGAAATATCTTCCTGAAACAAAATGTCACCGCCGTCGACGGCGAGGATCTGCTGGTAGGAGGAGTTTTCGAGGTCGAGGGCCAGGTCACGAAACCGGATCACCGCGACATGCCCGTCTTTCACGCAGCGTCGTACACCAACGCCTTCGTGTTCGAGGTAGTAGCGCTGGGCCGTCGAGAGTCCGTAGTCGAGGACACGAACGTCGGTTTGGGAAAGCTCGACGTTCTCCCTCAGCGACGTGAACCAGTGGTCGATGAGGAAGTCGCCGTACTTCTTGTCCGAAGCGGTGTAGATGACAAAGGGTTTAGCCATCAGAGGGACTCCGAAACAGTGTGAATACGGGTAAGTTACCTCCGCCATCTTCCCTCGTCAACTCTTGCCGGCGCCCATCGCTTCGTGGAGTCTGTCGGCCTGAAGCATGAAGGTTTCAAGCCGGGCGCGGATGATCTGGCTGAACGGGTTGCCATCGCATTCCACCGAAAGGAAGGGGAGGGTTTCGGTCGTGGCTTTCAGCGCGCTCAGATCAACGGGATGGCCCGCCTGTCGCGCGGCCTCCTCCTTGCCTTCGACGGTCATCTCGATGGTCGAAACCGCTTCGGTCATCCGGCTGTTCATGCACCCGAACGGACCCACGTTCAGCACTCCGCAGTACTTTTCTGCAAGATGTTTGAGTGCGGCCCCCGTCGACAGTCCCGGTTCGCCGGTCAGGGTGAAGGGGAAAATATGCTTGGAATGCTCCATGAACTCCTTAATGTTGATCATTTCCTTTTCGTAGAGGCCCGTCGATGCGAAGATGTTCTTGATCTTGGTCTCGTGGTGGTCCTGCACCCAGTCGGAGGCCAGCATTTCGAGCTTTCCGGCTAGATTGGTCTTGAGCTCGTACATGCCGATGTCGCGCAAGAAGTCGGTGTAGCGCACCCATTCCG
>CAYYUZ010000003.1:1189-72745 GCA_964475005.1 uncultured Spirochaetales bacterium | reverse complement strand
GAGCACGCTTGTGAACACCCCGTTGTCGAGGGTAACGGTCTTCTTGAGCTGCGAGAAGTCGATCTTGAGGACGGTGTTGGGGCCGAGGCGGAACACGTTGCGCCCTGCAAAGACCATCTCGAGGCTCGACGCCGGGCCGGTCTTCAAGACTGTTGGACCGACGAGCAGGTCTCCGGTTTCGGCCACACGACCGTTTGCCCAGGCATCGCCGTCGACAAACACCACCCGCCCGGAGAGATCGGGGTTGGAGGCCGCCTGAACCGCCCCCGCCGTCAGGACCAAGGACGAAAACAGAACCAAGAACCGGAAAGCTGATAAATTCTTCATGCCCTCAATATAGCACTCGTCTTGGAAAAGTAAAGGAAACTTGACAAAATGAACCGAGAATTTCACTTCCACGGCAACTGAACGGTTTTGGTGTAGCTTTTCATGACCCAGTAGACCACAAAGTCCGAGTAGCTTTTTTGGGGAATATCGGGACTGCTAAAAGTGGTAAGATTAACCGTCGGCTCCCAGGAAAACCCCAGGTCACCCCAGTCCATGATGGGAAAGTAGAGTCCCACCGTCATACCGATTCCGGCGTAAGTACTTCCCAAAATGGTATTTCCCGAGATCCTTGCTCCCAGAGTCGGTGCGACGCCGAAATCCGTTTGAAGGTCCAGAGGCGCTCTGCCCAGGCCGCCGAGGGGATTTCCTCTCCACCCCAAACCAACCAGCCGGGTGTCGGCCAAAGCGATCCCGTCGGCTGAGTGGCTGTAGGTTCCTGAGAGGAAACTGACATAGAGCCCTTCGGGTTTCGAGGGATCCAGGTAACAGTATGGGCGGATCGAAAATCCCCAGCCAGTTCCGTTCAAGTCACCATTTCCGGCCACCGTTGCGAAAACACCGAACTGAGTCAGGTTTCTGTTCCAAGTCACCTTCTCTTCGGCCAGGACACCGCCTGTCCAGGCGCAAAACATCAACACTGCAAAGACCTGCCTCATCACTCACCTCGCCGATCTTGAACACAGGAATTTCCGGGAACTGTCACCTTGGGCTGAAAGAGAACTGTCCCTGACAATTCGGGCCGTTGTTGTGTTAATTTGGGTGACAGAACAACCTCCGCGGCGTGTTCTAGGTAGGGAATGATGATGAAAGAAGCCACCAGGCCGATCGATGTGGAAGCGTACTACCGGCAGTTCGGCCCGATGGTCTACCGCCGCTGCCTCTTCTTGCTTCGGTCGGAGGAGCCGGCGCTCGACATCATGCAGGACGTGTTCGTCCAGATTCTGCGCTTTCGGGACCGGCTGACCGAACAGGGGCCTTCGAGCTTGCTCTACACCATCGCGACAAGGCTGTGCTTGAACCACTTGCGCAAGAAACGGTGGGAGGCTCTGCCCGAGGATGTGCCTGTCCGGGGCCGTGAAGAGGAGTTGGTCCTCGGGAAGCTGTTTCTGGACCGGATCTTTCGGGCGGAAAAGCCCGATACGAGGGTGATTGCCGTCTACCACTATGTGGACGGGATGACCTTGGAACAAACGGCGAAGATGGCGGGCCTTTCTGTTTCGGGCGTCAGAAAACGGCTGTCGAAACTTCAGGCTCGTGTTCAGCATCAGGTCAGGGAGGATTCATGAACAACCATCAGAGGTTTTCTTGGAAAGCTGAATGGAAAGCGGCGGGTCTCGACCCCGGCCCCCTCACACAAGAGGAAGAGTCCCTGGCTGCGGAACTCGAGCAGGCCAACCGCGCGTTCCTTGAAAAGCACCCGCCCGAGAAAATTCTCAAGGTCAAGCGTGTCTCGTTTCCTGTGTGGTCGATGCCGCTGGCGGCCGCGGCGGCCCTCCTGCTGATCGTTGGTCTGCCGGTTTCATCGCTTCACCCGGGGACCAGCGCTTCCGAGCGGATCAAGGGGAGTTCTGACCCCGTGGTGGTCGTGTACCGGCAGGGGCCTTCGGGAGCCGAGCGGCTGGCATCGCGTTCGCTGGTTCGTCCCGGCGATGTCCTTCAAGTAGCCTACCAGGTTTCCAAGGCCCAGCAGGGTGCCCTGCTTTCTCTAGACGGCGAGGGCAATGTGACCGTCCATCTGGCCAAGGACGGCCGGTCGGTTACCCTGGTCCCCGGAAGCGAACGTCCCCTGGATTTTGGCTACGAACTCGACAGGGCTCCCCGGTTCGAGGCGTTCTTTCTGTTCACCTCTGACCAGCCGTTCGACCTGGAACCGGTCAGGCAGAAGCTGAAATCCGCTTCTTCGTGGGACTCCTTGGGTCCTGCGGACTTCGGGCCTTCGATTCGTTTCACCGTGCTGGGCCTCACCAAGGCGATGCGTCCATGAACCGCTGGATTCCCTTCGTGCTTCTGCTGCTCGCCTCGGGCCTTTGGGCCACCAATCTGCCGGTCAAGCGCTACGCCCTGTTCGTCGGGGCCAACCAGGGGGGAAGCGGGACTCAGCCCCTCCTATACGCCCAAAAAGACGCCCTCAAGATGGAACAGGTCATGCAGGAAGTCGGAGGAGTCAAGACTGCCGACCGGCTGGTACTTCTCGACCCAACGCCCGAGGCGGTCCGTTCGGCGCTGGGCACTCTAGCCGCTCAAATGGAGGCAGCGCCTCAGAGCGAAAACCGCCGCACCGAGTTCCTGTTCTACTACTCGGGCCATTCCGATGAAAACGGCCTTCTGCTTGGGGCCAAGTCGCTGTCGTACAAGGCGTTGCGCGACGGCCTTCAGACGGTGCCCGCCGACGTTCGCATCGCCATCCTCGACAGCTGTTCTTCCGGGGCCTTCGCCAGACTCAAAGGCGGCGTCCAGCACGCACCGTTCCTGGAACAGGACGCTTCGCAGATGAAGGGCCACGCGTTTCTGACCTCGAGTTCCGACAAGGAGGCCAGCCAGGAGTCCGACACGCTCGAAGGGAGTTTCTTCACCCACTACTTGGTTTCCGGCCTTCGGGGAGGAGCCGACATGGCGGGTGACGGCCTGATCACCCTCAACGAGGCCTACCAGTACGCGTTCCAGAATACCCTGGCCCGCACAGAATCAACCCAGGCCGGGCCTCAGCACCCTTCGTACGAAATTCAGCTGTCGGGAACCGGCGACCTCATCTTGTCCGACGTGCAGGACTCGAGCACCCGCCTCAAACTCGCCGCCGATGTCTCGGGCAAGCTCTACGTGCGCAACCTTGACGGCCTGCTGTTCGCCGAAGTCACCAAGGACTCGGGTGCACCCCTATTCCTGGCTCTCCAGGCCGGAAACTATACGGTAACGGCCGTCACACCGCAGAAATCCCGGGTCTCAAAGGTCACTATGGCGCCTCGCGGAATCACCACACTGTCTTCACAAGACTTTCAGGAACAAGACCTCGGTCGTTTCGCCGTCAGGGGAGGCACCATGGTGCAGCCCACCTCGGACGCCGACAGGCTTGTGCTCGACTTCGCGACCTTCAGCCTGGGTGCCGTACCCGGTGCTTCACGCGAGGACTGGGACGGGACCGACAAGACTGTCGCCCTGGGCATCCTCGTGGACAGCTCCCGCTCGGTGCGCGGCGTTCAGGCCACGGGCATCATGAGCCTCAACCGCCAGACCTTGGAAGGCGTTCAAGCGTCGGGAGTCGGCTCGCTCAGCCATGGAGAAGTCCGCGGCGTTCAGGCCGCGTTTGTCTTCAACATCACAGGATCGGGCTTTCACGGCGTTCAGTACGGCGGCGTCTTCAACATGGCGCTGGGGGAACGTTCAGACAATGTGGGAGTGCAGAGCGCGGGCGTCTTCAACCTGTCGCAAGGCGTTTTCCGTGGTGTCCAGGGCGCAGGGACGATCAACATTGCCAACGCCGTCGACGGGATTCAGGCTGCGCCTGTGAACATCGCGGGAGATGTCCGCGGCGTCCAGTTGGGCATCATCAACGTCAACACGCGTTTCGAGGGCGTGGGGATCGGCCTGATCAACATCAGTCCCGACGCCTATTATCATCCAACCGCCCTCTTCGATTCCTATGGGAATGCTCACTATCTGTTTCAATGGGGCATGGGCTGGCTCTATTTTGTGGTCGGAGCCATCGTTACCGACCCCTTTGCCTCCTCCCCTGTCGGACGTCCCCTTGGTGGAGCCGGGGTCAAACTGCGCAACGACGATTGGTTTTGGGACACTGACGCAGGTTGGACCGGTTCTTTGACCAACGGCGGCACTTCTCGGAGCAACCCAAAGTCCTCAGAAATCAACCCCAACGGCCATGCCTATATCCGAAGCACGGTGGGCTTGAGCATGGGCTGGCTGGCTCCGGAAATTGGCGTGATAATCGATCCCACAGCGGGCAATGTGCAGCCCGATGGGTACCTTGGCGTAAGAGTCTTTCCGTGACTACTTTTCTGAAAGGGCCAGTTGAACGCCAAAAAGGGCCAAAATGCCCGCGAAACTTCGATTGAGCCGACGGATGAACCGCGGGCTACTGAGAAACAACTCGCGGAACGCGTTCGCCAAGGCCCCGTAGACCAGGAACACCACCAGCGTGAGAACCATGAAACAAAGGCTCAGGAAGAGCATTTGAAAGGGAGCCCCGGGTTGAGTGGGAGAAACGAACTGCGGCAGGAACGCCAGGAAGAAGATGGTGAGTTTGGGGTTGAGGATGTTCATCAGAAAGGCCTTTCGAAACGTTGAAAGACCGCTCTTCACAGGGGCCGCCGACGGGGAGAAATTTCCCTTGTCGGTCCACATCTGCCAAGCCAGAAACAGCAGATACGCGACTCCGACGTACTTAAGGAGGCTAAACGCCACCGCCGAGGCGTTCAGCAGGGCGGAAAGACCGATGAGGCTCCCCAGAATGTGCGGAACGATACCGAAGGTGCAGCCCAAGGCGGCCCAGGCGCTTTTCTTCAGTCCCCCGGTGATTCCCGTCGAAATCGTGTAGATCACCCCCGTGCCGGGCACCAGCACAACGATCAATGAGGTCACCCAAAACGCCACAGACATACAAGCCTCCTATTTCTTGGGGAGATAAGCTCTGACCGCTTCCACAATCTGCGCCGGGCTGGCACTCACATCGAGGCTGGTCCTTACCTGCCCGGCGGTGTCGACCACCCAGAAAGGTGCCGAGTGGGCGATCTGATAGCCGCCAGAATACTTCTTGGCCACATGCCCGCCCTCGAGCACCTGGCTGTCCGAAAGACCAAACAGGGGACTGTCGGTCTTGTCCTTTTGGGGCAGACTGATGCCCAGATCGCTGGCGTTCTTGACCGTCGACTGCACGTCTTCATCGTTCTCTTTGATTACCGTAATCTTGAGGGTCTGGTACAGCTTCTGCATCGTCGCCAGGGGACCCGTGACCATGTGCCACTTGTCGAAAAGCCCAAGCTCACGGCTGTAGCCGGCCAGCACCGGAACTGTATCGCGTTCGGGGTCGGTGTCGACCACCACGAGCACCACGTTCTTGCCGGCCTCTCCCAGTTGTTCCAAAGTTTGGCGCATCTTGATGGCGCTGAACGGGCACACGTCGCCGCAGTGGGTGAACAAAAACGCCATGACAACGACCTTTCCTCGAGCTGAGGAAAACGTGAACGGCTGGCCGGTTTGATCGGCGAGGGTGAAATCAGCAATCGGCACAGGGGTGTCATAGACGGCCCCCGGACCCTGCGCGGTTTTGACTGCTGGTCCCGAGGCCGAGGTCATCAACGTCCCGAACAAGTAGCCGACGGCCCCCAGGACGACGCCTGTCAAGACAATGATCGATAGGGTGGACGGTTTCATGGGGCGTGGCATCGTGACTCCTGAGAAACGTGGTTGTATCAGGCTTCCATCCTGAATCGGATGGGAATCTTTGTCAAATCGGGTTAGTCCACTGAGCCGCGGCTCGAGGTCCTTCAGGTCCCAATCACCGAATTCTTCCGCCATTTTCCCTGAAGCCAACGCCAAAGGTTGAGGGCGGCCCGCACAGTCTCATCGAACAACAGACAGCACCAGAAGCCGACAATCCCCCATCCCCAAAGCGAGGCAAGCAGAAGAACGGGGATCAGACCCCACATGAAGACCATAGCCATGGTGACCGAGAATCTACCGTCGCCTACGGTCTTGAGAGCGATTCCCCCCAGAATATTGATCGCTCTGATCGGCTCGATAAACACACTGAGAAACAGAAGCCAAAAAGCGATCTGCTTGATCTGAGGGTCGTGGGTGAAGATGGACAAGAGGGCATCGCTGAAGGCCAGGTACAGAAGAAGATTGACGAAGGCGAATATCATGGAATACCTGACGATCCGTAGGTAGGTCTTGTGGACCTCGTCGAGGTTCCTGGCACCGAACTGATGGCTGATGATAATTTGGCCCGCCGAGGTCAGCGCCCAACTGGCGGTGAGGTCGAGAAAGATGAGCCGCAGAACGTAGGTGTTCGCGCTCATGGCCGGAACCCCCAGGTGGATGATGATGATGCTCACTACAAAGTTCTGCACGGTCCAGCTGAACGGCTCCATCGCGGACGGCAGCCCGACTCTCAAGATGGGCCCCCACACCTGGCGGATCTTTCCCACCCATTTCTTCAGACCGAAACTGACCCTGAGTCGAAAGTGGACCAAGTAGAAATAGACACCAAAACCTGTGAGGTAGGCCAAAAGGGTGGCCAGCGCAACCCCTGAGATCCCTAACTTGGGGATAGGGCCCCCACCGTTGATGAACAGATAACAGAGCAGGATGTTGAGGACGTCTGTGACGATGGCCGAGGCCATGTTCCATTTGGTGAGGGTATTGGCCGATAAGATGGCCCAGTACGAGGACCGCAGTCCCACAACGATGAAATTGAAAGCAATGACACTCAGGTACTGCCGGGAATACTCGTTCCCCGCCGGGTCCAGTCCAAGCCAAGTTCCGAGATTCCCTGCGCCCAGACCAATTCCCAAGGTAAGCAGTCCTCCTAGGACCAACCCCAGGACCAGGGTCGCCACATAGGTGGGCGTCGCGTATTCGTCTTTCTTGGCCCCCAGATACTGCGCTGCCACGCTGCCCCCGGCCGAGGTGAACTGAGGAAGGACAAAGTACCCCAAGGTCAGGATGGCCCCCACCATGCCCACCGAAGCGGCGACTTCATCGGAAATGTGGCTCAGGAACCAAATGTCGGTCAGGGTGACCAAACCTCCCGTCATCCCTTCGATGAAGATCGGCCAAGTGAGTTTCAACAGGTGAAGCTGATAGGTGGGCTTGGTCAGAGAACGCTCCTGATGGGCTTTGGAACATTTTCTGCTTGAACCCTACCTGGGTCAATCAGGGGGGACCCAGAGGACTAGAAAATCCCGTCATCCTGTCGCTTCCTCCCGCAGGCTTTCCTTCGTAGATTGAACAGGAGGAGACCTGCATGATTCGCTTGAAGATTCTGATTACTTCGACCCGACCCGGTCGCGTCAGCCCGCTGTTTGCCGGGTGGATCGAGGGCTTGGCCAAGACCCTGCCCGCCTTTGACGTGGAGATTCTTGATTTGGCCAAGGTGAACCTTCCGTTCCTCGACGAGCCGGAACACCCCACGAAACGTCTGTACACGCAAGACCACACCAAGGCCTGGAGCAAGACCATCGACAACGCCGACGCGTTCGTCGTCATCGCCACCGAGTACAACTACGGATTCACCGCAGTGTTCAAGAACGCCATCGACTACCTGTTTCACGAGTGGAAGCACAAACCCGTCGCCTTTGTCGGCTACGGCGGCGTCGCGGGAGGGAGCCGTTCGATTCAGATGATGAAACCGGTCTTGACGGCGCTCAACATGATGCCGATCTCAGAAGCCGTGTATTTGCCGTTCTACCGTCAGTTTGTTGACGCCAGCGGCCAGTTCAAGCCCACGGAGGAACAGAACAAGGCAGCGCTGACCATGCTGGCCGCTCTAGAAAAATGGGCTATCGCCCTAGAGCCGATGAGAAGGGGCTAAAGTTTCTGGTGAACAAAAAAGGAGGCCCTCAAGGCCTCCTCTCTTTTTCCTCTATCCAGTCAATCCTGCAAATCTTGAAATCCTGTCACATTTCTTAAGGGGCGGCTAAATCAAACGCAGGTAGATCACGCACACCAGGATGATCCAAATCACGTCGACAAAGTGCCAGTACACCGAAGCCACGGTCAGCGCCACGTGGCGTTTGGGGCTCAGGCTCTTGAAGAACGACCCGACAAGCAGGCTGGTGAGCACGATTACGCCCGCAAAGACGTGCATGCCGTGCAGGGTGGTCAGCGTGTAGAACGTGCCCCCGAAGGTGCTTGTCTGAGGCGTGAAATGCTCGTTGACCGAGAAGTTCCAATACTCAAACGCCTGGCCGCCGACGAACAACGCGCCGAGAACCACGGTAATGGCCATCAAAATCTGAAAGACTTTGGCCTTGCCGTGGCGCAACGCCTCTTCGGCAAAGTGCACAGTGACCGAACTCGACACAAGAAAGATTGTGTTGAGAATGGGCACAAGACCCCAAATCTGGAACACTTCGCCATTGACTTCGTAGTAGTGCAAAAGACTCTGGGTATAAACCTGGTCGTGGTTGCGCAGGTAGAAGTAGGTGGCGAATAGAGCCCCAAACAGAAAGACTTCCGAAAGGATGAGGAACCCGACCATCCACTTTCCGATGCTGGGGAACTCGGGAACTGTGTGTTCGGTGGCCTCGCCGATGTCTTCCCGGACCATGGTGGTTAGCCAGGTGAACACGGCAATGAGGAACAGCCCGCCGCCAATGGTCACAAACATCCAGCCAACGGGGTTCTTGTACATGGTGAACAGCAGGCCGAAGACGCCGATCATCAGGCCCAGAGACGCGACAAAGGGCCAGGGGTTGGAGTGCCCCAGGTGGGTGTAGTGCGGTTTGGAATCAGCCATGAGCCTTGGCCTCCTTCACTTTGGCGGCTTGTGCCGGGGCCGGAAGGCCGTAGTCGTAGGGTTCCCAGTCTACCGTGGGGATCTCTTCAAAGTTGTCTGGACGGGGCGGCGAGCTGGCGTGCGTCCATTCGAGACCCTTGGACCGCCAGGGATTCTCCTCGCAGCGCTCCTTCTTTTTGAGGGTGATCCACCAGTTCCAGACAAGGATAAGCTGAGCCAGCCCCATGATGAAACCACCAATGGTCGCCATCAGGTTGTCGCTGGCGTAGATGGCGGCGTAGGTCAAGACCCGCCGCGGCATTCCCAGCATCCCCAGCCAGTGCATGGGCAAAAAGGTGACGTTCGAGCCGATGAAGGTGAAGACAAAGTGCCAGATGCCCAGTTTTTCGTTGAGCTTGTACCCCGTCATCTTGGGGAACCAAAAGTACACCGCGGCAAAAATGGCCATGACCGAGCCGCCGAAGAGCACATAGTGCATATGCCCGACAACGAAGTAGGTGTTGGTGATGTGCAGGTCGATGGGAATCGAAGCCAGAATGATGCCGCCGAAGCCGCCAATGGCGAAGGTGATCAGAAAGCCGAGAGCGAAGATCATGGGAGTGTCGAGGTAGAGTTTTCCCTTCCACATCGTGGCCATCCAGTTGAACATCTTCACGCCGGTTGGCACACCGATGATCATGGTCAGAATCATGAAGGGGAGGGTGAGCCGCGGGTCCATGCCCGAGGCAAACATATGGTGGGCCCACAACAAAAAGCTGAGGAACGCGATGAGGATCATCGACCACGCCATCAGCTTGTACCCGAAGATCGGCTTGCGGCTGAACACGGGAATGACCTCGCTGATGATGCCGAAGGCCGGCATGATCAGAATGTAGACTTCGGGATGCCCGAAGAACCAGAACAAGTGCTGGTAGAGGATGGGGTCTCCGCCGTGCGCTGGACCGAAGAAGGTGAAGCCAAAGTGCCGCTCCAGCAAGACTTCAAGCAGGGTAACAGCGATGGCGGGCATGGCCAGAATCATCAGCCAGCCAACGACAAGACTCGACCACACGAAAAGAGGCATGCGGAAAATCGTCATTCCCGGAGCCCGAAGCCGCAAGATGGTCACGATGAAGTTGAGGCCCGACATGATCGAACTGACGCCAAGAAGCTGAATGCCCAGAATCCAAAGGTCCATGCCGATCTCTTTCTTGTCGAGGGTGGAGAGCGGCGCGTAGCTGGTCCATCCGGCCTGCGGCATGCCAAGAAGGAAGGTGGCCATCAGCACCAAGGCTCCGGCGTTGAACAGCCACAAGCCCATGGCGTTGAGCCGCGGAAAGGCCATATCGCGGGCGCCGATCTGCAAGGGCATCACGAAGTTGATGATGCCGGCGATGAAAGGCATGACCCACAAGAAGATCATGACCGTGCCGTGCATCGAGACAAGTCCGTTGTAGGTGACCCCGTCGACGAAGTTCATCGTTGGTGTGGCCAACTGGATACGGATGGCCCCTGCGCAGATTCCCCCCACAAAGAAGTAGATGAAGGCCATGATCATGTAGACCATGCCGATCTTCTTGGCGTCAGTGGTGAACAGCCACTCGGTCCAGGCAGGGTAGGGAGAGTTATGGCCGTGGGTGGCGGTGTGTGTTTCGCTCACAAGATCCTCCGATCAATTAGCTAGAGGGCTGAGATCAGCCCCGGGTTGGGCTGCCAACCAGGTTTGGAATTGCTGCCGGTCAACAACGTGGACCTTGGCGACCATAAGGCCGTGGCTGGCGCCGCACAGGGCCGCACACTTGGCCACAAAGTCGCCGGTTTGGTTCGGATGGACCCAGAAGTCGGCGACCAACCCCGGCACCATGTCGCGTTTGATCAGAAATTCAGGGACCCAGAAACTGTGGACAACGTCTTTTGAACTCGTCAGAAACCGAATATCTGTATCTTTTGGGATGGTGAACTCATCGATGCTTTTCACGTGGAGGCTCTTGATCTTGACCATGACGGCCGGGTTGCCGCAGATGTTGCGGACGGTTTGCACGTCGGAGGCGCCCGAACTCAGCGACGCGTCGGCCTGGTAGTATTCGAAGTCCCAGCCGAACTGGTACCCGGTCACTTTGACAATCAACGTCTTTTTGGGAGGGTTGAGCTGGTCGAAAACAAGCACTGTGCTGGCCAAACCCAACGCCAGCATGATGAGCGCCGGAATCACGGTCCAGACGATTTCAAGCCCTGTGTGGCCGTGGATGGCCACACCCTCTTCGTTCGGTCCCTTGGCACGGAACTTCCATAGCGAGTAGCCGATGACTCCGACGACGAGAAGGAAAAACAGAATACAGAGGGCCATCATGATGTACGACAAGCCGACGATCTTGACGCCGTACTCGGTGATGGGCTGCGCAATGAAGGAGTCCGAAAAAACCGGGAACGCGGCAAGAACGAAAAGGATCGGCAAGGCCCATTTCGGGTTGAAGGGTTTCATGACAGTAAATATGGGTGAAGATGACTAGTTTTGTCAAGAAAAGTTAATGCCATTTCGTATTAAATCTAGAATCATTCAAAATCCATTTGGGGGAGGGGACTACACCAAACATGGCTCCACGGTCCAGGTCGCTTCGGGGAGCCTCGAACGAATTCGAGGCAGGGCGGCCTGCGCTGTTTCGCGGGTTTCGAAGGCCAGAAAGAACGCCCCGCCGCCGCCAGCACCTGACAGTTTTCCCGCAAGGCCACCGGGGCAGGAAAGCCCCTCGTCGATGGCTACTCGGAGCGCAGTCGTCTCTAGTCCCAGAGCGCAAAGCGCCTCGCGAGCTTGAACCACGAGCGGAAACAGCGCCTCGGTCTGACGTCCCGCCATGGCGGCAACGGCGCTGGCCGAAATCTCTCCCAAGGACTCGACGGCCTTTGCCGCCGCAGGGTCACGCTCGCGCCGTTGGGCTAGGTCGGCGACCAGGAACTTTGTGGTTCTTTCTCGAACGACAGCGCCGACCACGAGCACAAGACCCGGGTCAGGAAGGGAAGAAGCGGCGGCTGGGGATTTTGAGGCGTCTAGCGCCCACCAGCCTTCTCGCAGCGCCAGAGCCGTGTCGATGCCCGAGGGCGTTCCATGGAAGAGCTGTTCCCCGCGCCAAGCCAACCAGTCCCTATCGGCGGCTGACCGGTCTGGAAACCAGAGGTTCACCAGGGCAGCGCAAAGCGCGGCCGACGATCCAAACCCGCTCCCTACTGGAACATCCGCACAGATTTTCAGGCGGCCAGGTTCTAGGGGCGGACCCCCCGCTTCAAGCGCCAGGTATTCCAGCCGTTCGACAAGCGCCCCGACCATACTTTTCTGCTGGTCCAGACCCGGAAGCTCCCACGACGGTGCCGGGCTCGAAGTGACCGTAAGCGACCAGGGAAGCGAGCGGCCGACCGCCGGGTATCCGTAGACGGCGGCGTGCTCGCCAAAGAGCAAGAGCTTCGCCCTGCCTACTCCCACCTCACGCCTTCCTTTGCCATTTCGAGGGCGACCACAGCTTTCGGTAGCGTGCCCACCTCACCTGCGTTGGGCAAAACGGCAAGACCCGTCTCGTTTCCGGCGCCGAGGGCCTTGATAAACGTATCGGGCGGCAGGCCTTCGGGCACCTCAAGAGACGCGTCGCTGCCGATGCGTCGGCCGACTTGCAAACCAAATTCGCGCGTCTGCGCCCACGCGTCAAGCAGGGACACGAGCGTGCGCGACCGCACCAGGCCGTTCACCGCGGCGTTGCTGGCGTCGAGAAAGTCGCGGACCTCCCGGGGCGCGTCGAGCTTCCACTGCCGGTAGCGCGCAATGGAGCCCACCGTGCGCACCGTCTCGGGGCCGGAAAACACGGCGAGGGGAGGGAAGATCGGATCGACGGGTTCCCAGCGGGGGGCCTCGCCCCCCACAAAAAGCCCGAACCCACCAAACCAGCTTGCAGTCACATCGTAGCCCGAACCGGCGCCGCCTTGAGCGTGGCGGTGTGCGGCGACCGCGGTTTGGTACAAGACCGGCGAGAGTTCGCGTTCGCCCAAACCCGCCAGGGCTGCTGTCAAACCGGCAGCCAGCGCCGCAGACGAGCCGAAACCCCTCTTGCGGCCCTGGGCGTCGAAGAAGCGGGAGGAGTCCAGCTCGATGCGGGCGGCTGGTATCCGCCGAGGCCAGCGGCGTTCGCGTTCGCCTCCCCGGCTTTCCAGCAGTTCCAACGCTCGAAGAAAAACCGCGCCCGCGAAGGTCGGCGGCAGGGCCGACTCGGGGTTCCAGACCTCCTCGCCGCCGACCCAGCGGCCGACGATTTCCCAGTGGTCCGACGGAAAAACTGTGACAATGAGACGGGGTTCGACAGCCACGGCCGCTCCCAGTCCACCTTCCTCCAACACCGCGTACTCGCCGGCCAGAAGCAGATTGCCCGGAACCGTCAGGCGAAACGAACTCATTCGGTTCTCCAGAAACGCAGGCCAGGACCGGGCCCCGCTGTCAGGAAACGAAGACCCCCAACCCTGCGGCCGAGTTCACCCACCAGAGCCGCGCATTGGTCTTCTGGGCAAAAGATCTTGACTTGCGGTCCGGCGTCCATGGTTTCGAACGCCGTGAAACCTTCCTGGCGGAGGGTCTCAAGCGCCTGAATCAACGCAAGGCTGGCGGGCTGCCAGTAGATCAAAGGCGGCTCGGCGCTGAACATCGTGGAGAACATCCGCAGGTAGCTTTGCCGGATCAGCGGACCCAGCTGAGACCAATCGCGCTCGGCGACGGCCGAACGGGCCTTGGTAAGAAGGGCCGGCGAGGTTTCGACCCAGCGGTCGTAGTACGGACTGGTGAGGCGGCTTGACTCCATCGCGGAGCGGCTGGAGGTCGGCTTGCTTTCCTCGCGGACAATGGCCAAAACGACCCGAAAGTCCTCCCAGAAAGACGCGTCGTGCAGAGGTTGGGCCGCCGCCGCGCCGGCCTCGAACACGGTGAACCCCCCGAAGACCGAACGCGTCGCGCTGCCCGAGCCAAGACGAGCAAGCGCCGATAGGTCCGCGGGGGCAAGCTCCTGCCCAGCCAAGGCCGCAACGGCTCCCGTCAACGCGGCGAATCCCGAGGAGGAACTGGCCAAACCCGCTGCAGTCGGGAAGTTGTTTGTCGAAGCGACCTCCAGACCTTGGTCTGCCAGGCCAAGTTTCGCGCGCAAATGGTCGAGAAACGGCGAGAAACGGGCCGGCGGTTCCTCGCGGCCGTTGACCACGACAGAGTCGCGGTCGTCGAAATTCGCCACTGTGCGCGATTCGAGACCCTCAAGGGTCACCGCCAAACTGCCGGTCGCAGGAGTGTTGTCGACGCTTGATTTTTTGCCCCAGTATTTAATGAGAGCCAAGCTGGGGCCGGCAAGGGCGTGGCCTGTGGTTTTCACGGTGTCACCCTAGCACCGGCCCCAAGTCGTGACAACTGTTACAGGAGCCGATCCAGGAGCTCTTGAAACTCGGTCGAGCGGTAGGGCTTGGGAAGGCTGCCCAGAAAACCGTAGCGTAGGGGAACAGCCATCACCGGATCGTCCGAGTATCCGCTCGACGCCACCGCCCTCACCCGCGGATCCAGACGCTTGAGTTGTTCGAGGATCTGAACGCCTCCTTCTCCGCCAGGAATCGTCAGGTCGAGGATGACAAGGTCGAACCGCGGTCCAGTGCGCAGCGACGCCGTGTAGAGTTTGAGCACCTCAAAGGCGTTGACCGCGACGCTGATCTGGCATCCCCAATTCTCCAAGAGCCGCCGTCCGATCTCGAGAATGAAGGGCTCGTCGTCGAGCAGGAGGATGCGGCTGCCCTTGCACACATGCCTTTCCTGAGGCGTTTGGGGAGCCGTTTCTACAGTGTCCAGCGATGCGGGAAGGTGGAACGTGAACTTGGAACCTTTACCCACCTCGGAGTCGACCTTCAAGAGGCCCCCGTGCCGCTTGACGATGGAAAACGCCGTCGCCAATCCCAGGCCGGTTCCCTGCGCCTTGGTGGTGAAGAAGGGGTCAAAGACCTGGGAAAGGTGAGCCTGCGGAATACCAACTCCCCTGTCCCCGACCTCGATCTTCACCCAGGGCCCAGGGCCAAGCGGCACCGGTGCCGGGTCGGCTACGTTCGAGGCCGCAATGGTGACCGTTCCACCTTCGGGCATCGCCTGCCGGGCGTTGAGAATGAGGTTGTCGAGGACCTGCCCGATCTGGTAAACGTCGGCTTCGCAGGCCCAGAGTCCCGTTTCCATCCGAAGCTCCGCTTTGACGTTGGAACCGCTCAAGGCAAACTGGGCACTCGACTGGAGAAGAGCCGGAAGCACAAGGAGCGTCTTGACAGGAGCTCCCCCTTTGGCAAAGGTCAGCAGCTGATGACTCAGGGCCTTAGCGCGGTCAAAGACGTCCAACGCGCGGTCCAATCCTTGGCGCGCAGGGTGTCCATCATCGATAAGTTCTCTGGCGGTAGAGACATATCCAAAGACACCCGTCAGCAAGTTGTTGAAATCGTGGGCAATTCCTCCGGCCAAGACCCCCAAGGATTCGAGCTTCTGGGCGTTGCGAAGCGCTTCCTCGGTGTGCTTCTTTTCGGTAATGTCGCGGGTGATCGACAGCAGACACGGGACTCCCTGAATTTCAATCTGCCGAGCCGAGAACGACCCGATGATGATTCCCCCGTCTTTTCTGCGGAACTGAGCCTCCAAGCCGCGGACGGGTTCTCCCCGATTGAGCAAAGCCACCACGTGTTCGCGGTCTTCCTTTTTAACCCAGATCCCCAAATCGCCAGGGACGGAACGTCGCCCGATGACTTCGGCGGGAGTGTAGCCTGTCATCGCTTCGAAGCCGTCGTTGATCTCCAGGTACATCCCGTCAGAGAGCCGGTTGATGGCGACTGAGTCCGGACTGGTTCGGAAGGCTTTGGCAAATTTCTCCTCGCTGAGTTTGAGTTCCCTTTCGGCTCGAAGCGACTCCGTGATGTCCCGAACGTAGGTCTGAAACACCCCGTCGGGCATCAGCTTGGTGCTCATTTCGACGGGAAAGACGGTTCCATCCCGCCGGTTCAGCATCCGGCTATTGCGGATGACCAGTCCCTTCATCAGATCGCGGTAGTTGAGAGGAACCCGAGCCTGTTCCTCGGGGCTGAAGAAATCTTCGATCGGCCTTCCGACAAGTTCTGCGGTGGAGTAGCCGGTGAGACGGCAGGCCTCGTCGTTGGCTTCGAGGATGATACCCTCGGAACTGCCAAGCACAATGGCATCGGCGGCGAAGTCGAAAAGGTTCTTCCATCGGTAGGAGGCATCGGGATCGTGGCCGGAGGATGGCGGCGGCATGATACGCTTAAGGGTAATTCATTGCGCCGGCGAAAGCCAAGTTTCGCGGGTGGCGGCTTAGTCGGTCCGTTGGGTCCGGCGTGAGTGCAACGCCATGTGGCCCTTCTGGATGCCTTCACCGACCAAGGCGTTGAGAGCCGCATAGTTTTGGGCCAGTCCCAGGGCTGCGGCGATCGAGCACAGAGCGGGCGCATCGGGATTCCCCAGCAGTTGCAGGGCCATTTGGGCGGCAGGGTGAATGCCCACCGAACCGCCAACGGTGGCCAGCGCCAGCGGAAGGTCGATCCTGCCGTGAAGTCCTTCGGCGCTGACGGTCCAGGAGGTAAGCCCCCGATACGTCCCCGAGGCACCCGCAAACTGGTGGACGGAGGCTTCCAGGGCCCTTGTATCGTTGCCCGTTGCCAAAGCGAGAGCAGCGATTCCATTCATGATCCCCTTGTTGTGAGTGATGGCCCGTTGGGAATCGATCTGCGCCACCGCCGAGGCGAGCGCGATTCGTCGGGCCCGTTCGGGGTCGACCGTCAGCCAGACTTCGGCCCAGGCGGGCCGGAACCCCGCATCGTTGGAAAGGATGGCCATCAGCTTCTTTCCCCCCAAATACGCTTCCAAAGAAGGCGATAGGGTCTCGGCCAGTGTATTGAGAAGATTGGCTCCCAGGGCGTCGCGCACGTCGACGTCGAGATGCACGACCGCCACTTCCAGACCCTCAAGCCTCGCCATCGAGAGTCCCCGCAGACCGCCTCCCCGGCGCTCCATCGACGTAAGAAGCTGCCTGGCCTCGGCTTCAAGCGCACCGCGCGCACCCTCGAGCCTAACTTCGGCGTCGGCGGCAGACCCTTCCAAAAAAACCTGCGCCCTCATGACCGGCATAGCGGCCCCGGCGGTGAAACCCCCGCAGCGTGCTGCGGCCGAGGCTGCCGCGCTGGCCGCGGCGATCACAGAAGGTTCTTCGGTGGCCAACGGCACCTGGTAGGAAGTTCCGTTGACGACCAAGCCGGAAACCACACCAAGCGGAATCGGCATCCAGCCGACGGCGTTTTCGACAAGCCTGTCGGCGAGCGCGAGGTCGGACCCCGACTCTTTGAAAAAACGGGTCTGCTCCGGGTCGGCCTTGCAGGCGTCGAGCCACCAGGTCCGACGTTCCTCGATGGTGCGCTTTCGCAGCGGCGGGTCGGGTTTGTCCACGGCTCAGGCCTTCCCCAATCGTTTGAGCCGGTATTCAAACTCGCGCGAGTAGTCAAGGGGAGCCTTGCGCAGCTCAGCCAGGGTGCGGCTTGAGGTGAGGATCATTGCGGTCTTGAGGGCGCGGGTGTAACCCGACAAGAGCGAGACCACGCCCTCGACGCCTCCTTCTTTGGCCGCACGCATCACGGGGAGGGCAAACCCTCCCGAATGCGCGCCCAAGGCCAGGGCTTTGGCCAGATCGACGCCCGAGCGAAGCCCTCCCGAGGCCAAAATGCGGCCTTTTCGGTGGCCGACGGCGGCGAGAAGCAGCGCCGTTGGCCACCCCCATTCCCTGAGAGCCTCGGCGCTTTCGAACGCGACTTCGTCGAGGCGGTAGGCCTCGACCGTCAGCCAGTTCGTTCCTCCGGCCCCCGCCAGGTCTACCGCTGTAGCCCCCACCTTGAGTAGCCAGTCAACCTCGTCGGGCGCCAGACCGAAGCCGGTCTCCTTGACGATGACGGGGATCCGGCTCTTGGCGATGAAGTCCTCCAACGTGTCCTTGATGCCTCGGAAATCGCGGTCGCCGTGATCTTGGTAGACCTCTTGCCCGGGGTTGAGGTGAATCACCTGGGCATCGACTTCCAGTTTTTCGTTCCAGCCACGCAGAGTCTTGTAGTTGTCCCGAAGCCGTTCTTCCACGAGCTGTTGGGCGCCAAGGTTGCTCAAAATGGGAACATCGGGAGCTAGCGGCCTCAGGTGGAAATCGGGAAATGCCTCGGGTCGCCGAAACAGGATGCGGATGGAACCCATTCCGACGGGCACCCCCACGCTCTGGGCCGCCCTCGCTAGATCTTTGTTGATCCCATAGCTCGAGTCGGAACCCCCCGTCATGCAGCTGATGAACAGGGGCAGCTTGACCTTGCGGCCCAGGAACTCTGTCTCGGTTTTGACCTCGTCCCACGCCATTTCGGGGAGAGCCCGGTGACGGAAGCTCAAATGTTCAAACAGCGCCGAACCTCCTTCGGGGTCGTAGTCCGGGCTTGTGCAGATTTCTATGTGCCTGGTCTTTCGGCCTTTCAGGTCGCGGTCGGCGTCACGCGCCTCGTCAAAGGAGTCTGTACTCACGGTAACCGTCCTCCCTTATGCCCGTCAGTGCGAACCGGCCCGGTTGCGGCGGATTGGCTGCGTACAGCGCTGCGTAGTTGTGGGCCGACTTCTCGGTGTGGAGCCAGGACTGATAGAAATCGAAGGACGGGTCGTCGAAATCGGTCAGAAGCGGTTCAAGACGCCATTTTGAGATGGTCCGCAGGGCCTGGGGCGCCAGACGCCCGACAAAGACGGCCATGGTGTTGCCCGAACCGTAGCTGGCCAAGAGAACTTTTTTGCCCGCCGTGTGCGCGCCCCAGACGCTGGCCCTTTCGGCCAGACCGAAAACTAGGTTCAGATAAAGGCTTCCCGTGTAGAGGTTTCCTATTTGGGCGGTTGGTTCCAGACCGGCGAAGAAACCGCGTTCTTCCAAAAACGTGCGCGACGCTGCGGCGTCGAGGGCCAGGTGCTTTTCGAGGAGCTTCTCCATGGCCGAAACAGGCATCGTGGCGTAGGGAACGTGTAGGGAAAAGGCATCCACAGAGGCCAGCTCGTCCGCCGGAGAGACGCCAGCCCGCCGGCAGTGGTCTTCAAACGCCTGGTCCAGGCTTTCGTGGTAGCACGCCAGCGAGTAGCCCCCTTTGACCCTGGCAATGGTCGAACCCAGCGGGCGGAAGAAGTCGTCGACGTCATGGCTGGCGAACCCCGCCGTCGTCAGGTCAAGTTCGAGCAGATCGGGATTCCTGGCCACCCAGAGCGCGCTGGCGCCGGCTCCTTGAGTGATCTCGGCCGTGGACGGCGCCTTGTAGCGCGCGATGTCGCTGGTCAGCACCGCCGCGCAGTCGCCTTCCTGGCCGGCGGCTTGAAGAAAAGCCGCAAGGGTCAGCAGCGCCAAGGTTCCCCCGGCGCAGGCGTGCTGCACCTGAAACGTCGAGAGTGTGCTGGGCAGGGGGTACCCGGAGTTCTGCAGGAGTCCCAGGACGTAGGACGAACCCGCCTTGCTCATATCGACTCCTGTCTCCGTTCCCAACGTCAAAAACCGGAGCCCTTTGGAATCCAGGTCGGGCCTGGCGTCCAGGAGCGTCCGCAGCGCTTCGGCGGCAAGCGTCACCGTGTCCTCCGTCGGCCCCGGGTAGCGCATGGTCCGCTGCCCCGTGGTTGCAAGCGCGCGGGCCAACCGCTTCTCCATCGAGGGATCATCGGCGATCCGCCGCGCCGCAAGCTCCGCCAAGTCGATGCGGTTTCGAGGAACGGCCAAGGCCAGGTCGTGGATTCCAACGGGAGGGAGAGGCATGCACTCCAGTATACCTAAACCGCGTTCGCCCGAAAAGTCGGTAGGCAGACGCAGTAGCCTTGAACCGAGGTCTTTGATATGGTGTCGCGATGAAGACCGCTGTGCTCCTTTCGGGGGGAGTCGACAGTTCCGTGGCGCTCTACGAGCTCCTTCGGCAAGGCCGTAACAATGTGACGGCCTACTACCTCAAGATTTGGCTGGAAGACGAACTCAGCTACTTAGGCGATTGCCCGTGGGAAGAGGATTTGGGTTACGCCCGCGCGGTGTGCGATGCGGCGGGGGTTTCCCTGAAGGTGGTTCCCCTTCAGGCCGAATACTACGAAAAAGTCGTCGAGTACGCCTTGAAAGAACTGAGGGTGGGGCACACTCCCTCTCCCGATATTTTCTGCAACCAGAGGGTCAAGTTCGGAGCCTTCTACGACAAGGTGGGCGAGTCCTTCGAGCGGGTCGCTAGCGGACACTATGGCGTCGTCGACCGATCAGGCGGTCCCGTCCGCCTCCTGCGTTCTCCCGACCCCGTGAAAGACCAGACTTACTTCTTGAGCCATCTCAGCCAGGCTCAGGTCTCCAAGATCGAATTCCCTATTGGGGGACTCCTCAAGAACCGCGTCCGCGAACTGGCTCACGAGTACAACTTGGCCAACCAGGCGCGAAAGGACAGCCAGGGAATCTGCTTCCTCGGCAAGATCAAGTACAACGACTTTGTCAAATACTACTTGGGCGAAAAGTCAGGAGCCATCGTCGATCGCGAGAGCGGCAAGAAACTGGGGGAGCACAAGGGGTACTGGTTTCACACCATCGGGCAGCGATCTGGCCTAGGACTAGGAAACGGCCCCTGGTACGTCGTCGGCAAGGATGTGGAGACCAACGTGGTGCTCGTCAGTCATCAGGAACACCGCGCCGAGCAGAACCGCAGCGATTTCGTGGTTGGCGAGCTGACTTGGATTCATAGGCCGCCGACGGCGGACGAACCGCTCACTTGCAAACTTCGCCACGGACCTGAGCTCGTGCGCTGCCGGGTCCAGCCGAGCGCCGATCAGAGTCGTCTGGCGGTCCACCTCGAAACCGGCGACCTGGGCATCGCCCCCGGCCAGTTCTCGGTGTTCTATTCCGGCGAAGAGTGCCTGGGCGCCGGGATGATCCTCTCGGTAATTTGAAGAAAGGAATGTGACAGGATGACAGGATTGAGGAGAATTCCCAGGAGAAAATGAAAAAGGCGGACCAAGAAGCCTCGGGGAGGTCCGAGAATTTCCCCAAAGATCTCCCCAATCCTGTCCATCCGCAAAATCCTGCAATCCTGTCCCTTATTTCTTCTGTGCCGCCCGGAAGTCTTTCAACTGTCCGCTGATGCGGTCGAAGGTCTCCTTGTCGAAGGAAGTTCCCATGGCGCGGGGAAGCCCTTCGTTCGCGTCTTGCTCCCAAAGCCGTCGTTGCGCCGGTGTCAGGTTGTTGACGATCAGTCCGTACTTCTGCATCGAAGTCACCGCCTTGGCCTCGAGGTCGACGACCTGAGAATCGAGTTCCTTCTCCAACGAAAGGCTGTTTTCGATGAGCTTGGCCTGCTGGTCGGCGGGAATCTTGTTCCAAACCGACGTTGACAGCACAATGGCGCCCAGAAACGGGGCGACGTCAAGGTTGACCATGTTGTTCGCCACCCCAAAAAACTGCATGCCGCCTGCCGCCAGCGGGCTGATGTAGATGGCATCGACCATGCCGCTCGACAGGGCCACAAGAGTTTCCGAAAGGTTGACCGGCACCAACTGGTAACCCAGGCTTGTGAAGGCTCCCGAGAGCGCAACCTCGGTGGGGTCGGTGGACAGTTTCTGCTTCTTCAGGTCCGCGGGGACGAAGACGGGCTTCTTCGAGAAGAACCTCACCCAGCCGGCCTTCGACCAGGCCAGCACGACAAAACCCTTGTCGAGCATCTTTTTTTCGAAGGTCGCGCGGTTCTTGTCGAGGACAAAGTTCAATTCTTCATTGTTGTGGATAAGCAGGGGAGCGCTCATGGTGAGAATTTCCGGCGTGATCGAGTTCAAACCGAAACTCGTGAACACGCCGCCTTGAAGCTGACCGATCTTGACCTTGCGGAGCATGTCGGCCTCGCTGCCGGCGATGCCGTTGTGGTAGATCTTGACCACGACCTGCCCGCCGGTGATGCGTTCCCAGTCGGCGGCCAATTTGTTGAGAGCGGCGCCCCACGGGGTGGCTTCCGGGGCTACCGAGGCGATCTTCAGGGTGAGTCCCGAAACCGGCAAGGCTAGAAAGGTGCAGAGGGCGGCCGCCAGAAGTGTTTTGAAAATTGAAAGATTCATTGGGTATCCTTTGCTCATCGCAGAGCTTTAGACGTGGGGTTGAAAGAAGGCCCCAAGGGCCGTGGTAAACCAGGGAACGTACGACACCAGCAAGTTGACGGCAATCTGAATCACCAGAAACGGTAATACGTTGCGGGCGATTTCGAGGTAGGGCCGCCTGAACCTGTAAGAGGCCAGGAACAGGTTCAGGCCGATGGGCGGCAAGAGGAACCCGACCTCCATGTTCATGATGAAGATGATACCGACCTGCACAGGATTGAGACCGTAGGCCGCTCCCAGCGGCGCGACAAGAGGCAGCAGCACAATGATGGCCGAAAAGATGTCCATCAAACTGCCGGCGACAAGCAGCGCCAAGTTGAGAAGGAGAATGAAGAGGTAGGGCGAGGTGACGTACGACTGCACCCACTTGGTGAGAACTTGCGGCACTTCGGAATCGACAATGAAGTACGAAAGGGCCTGCGACGCGGCCAAGATGGCCAGCACCCCGCCGATAATGGGCACACCCTTGATGAAGACCCGGTGAAGGTAGCGCAACGAGATGTCTTTGTTGACGAACACTTCGATCACGATGGTGTAGATCACGGCGAAAGCCGCGGTCTCGACGATGGTCAGAAGTCCTGTGAAATAGCCAGCCACAAGCCAAACCGGCAACAGAATCTCCCAGATGGAGGCTTTCACCGACGAGGCGGTCTGCCTCCAGGAGAACGTTTCTACGGGCACCTTGTGCCGGATGGCAAAGAAGATTCCGTAGCCGATCATAGCAAGGATAAGGAGCACCCCCGGGACAATGCCGCCGGCAAACATTTGAAGGATGCTCGTCTGGGTCGAGGCTCCTACAAGAATGATGGGCAGGCTGGGCGGGAACAGAATGCCTATGCTCCCCACCGCCGTGATCAAGCCAAGAGCGAACCCGCGGGGAAACTTGGCGTGGTCGACGAGGATCTTTGAAAGCAAACCCCCCAGGGCGATAATGGTCACCCCCGAGGCGCCCGTGAAGGTGGTGAAGAACGCGCAGACGACGACCGTCGCAATGATCATACCGCCCGGAATCCAGCCGAACAGGTTGCGGAAAACGCCGATCAACCGGGCTCCTGCCTGGCTTTCCGAGAGCATGAACCCGGCAACGGTGAACAGGGGAATGGCGGGGAGGGTGGTCAGCGACAATTCTGTGTAGGCTTGGTTGGCGACGATTTCGAACTCACCGCCGGCCTGTTTGATGAAGAACAGTGCGACCGAGCCGATGACCACGAACAAGGGCGTGCCGGCAAAGGCCGAGGCAATGATGACAAGAACGGCCGCAAGGCTGTAGTCGCGGTAGAAGGCATCGACAAGGTTCGAAATGACCGCAAGCCCGGGCGGAACGTTGGCACCCCAGAAGATCTTGACGATGACCGGGACGGCCAACACTGTCCCGACAAGAATTCCTACGGCAGGTAGGCGGAGTTTTCGTCCCCCCGGTGTGCGGAAGACCGCCATCCTCCAGGCCATGACGGAGTAGCCCAGTGGCATCACCAGCGCGACAAGCCCATCGGGAACGAAGCCGATGATGGTCCACGGGTTGAAACTGAGCAGGACGAACGAAATCGAACTCCACGCGAAAATGGTCAGGATGGTGGTAGCTATGGTTGAGCTCACCAAACCCACGATGACGCGCGCCCTTCCGCTGTTGAGATGATTGACCAAGGCGATGTTGAGGTGCTCTCCCTCGCGGGCGGCGACCATGGCACCAAAGAAACCCAGAACCAAAACGATCTGGGCCATCAGGCCGACTTCCGAGGGAATTCCCGTCTTGAAGCCGATCCGCGCGATGATCTCGGCCACAGGAAGCACGGCCAGGAGCAGCAGAAACAAGAAGACGATGCCGTTTTCGGCCTTGTTCGCAAAGAAACTGAGGGGTTTCTTCATGGAGACGGGATGTCCACAAACAGATCGTCCTGATGCGCGATCAGCCACGCCGCCTTCCGCTGGGCCAGGATATTGGCGAGGCGGTTGAAGGGAGAATCGAGACCGACGGCCAGAGCCGCATCGAGCAGGCTTTTGAACTCCGCATAGTCTTGGTTCGGAATTGACACGGCCAAGGCGTAAGCAACGTAGGGACCCGCCGTTTTTCCGCCTCCCTTCCTCAGAGCCCGCTCGAAAGCCTCTTTGGCCAAGGCCTTGTTCCCGCCCATCCCTGCCGGAAGGCTTCCGTAGAACGAAATGTAGAATTCATCGAGGGTGCCGCCGCCGAAATCGGGGTCGAGAGCGTAGGCCCGCGCCATCAACGCCCGGGCCTCCTTGACCCTCACCGAGAGGCCGACATCCAACGGCGCGAGGGCAAAAGCCGACATAATGGCCGCCGATTCCCAATACAGGAAGGGCACGTCGGCCTTGGTGGCCTTGGCCAGCAGCGGTGCCGCCGAATCCGCGGCTAGCGCCTTCCTGAGGCCGGGGAATTTGAGTTCCAGCTCCTTCATGAGAAAGCGTTCTCCGCGCAGGTATAGTTTCTTGGCGCGCTCGAGCTGCTGCTTCTTGCGCTCGGCCTGCTGGGGCGGCAGAAACTCGGCGGGAGTCTGCACGAAGGCGTTGGCGTACATGACGGTGAGGCTGCCGGTCTGCAGGTTCAGTCCGGCGTGATCGGGTAGCTGTTCCTGCAGAGTCTCGAACATTTTGATCAGGAGCGGCAGAGAGTCGCCCACGAGTTCCGGGTCGTCGTCGCCCGTGAAGACAGTACTTCGCCCGACGCCGGTCATGGCATCGGCGGTCATGCTCAAGGCAATACGGTTAACCGAGCAGGAACTGGTTCCCAGGACAAGAAGCCCCAGGGCCAAGCGGAGGGCTTGGCGGAGAAAAAAGAAGCACTTTTCAGGAGCCATGAACGTCCTTCGGAAGGGTGGAATCCGGTTTGGCAGTCGGGCCATGTTCATCCCCATTTAGGGACCGGCCCGATGGAACACGAATATAGAACAAATACAGCAAAAGGCCTAGCCAAAATGTGGTCTGGTTCGACTCTTTGTCACTTCTTTCGTCCTTTGCGTTCCCGCAGGCGAAAGCATTCCCAAATTTCATTCAATCTTAACAGCTCTGTCGATTGACGCGTCCGGACTTCCTTTCCATAATTTTGTTTTCCCTTTCCACGAGGCATCGCCTCTCGAAGAGGGGAAGCAAAGGAGATTTTATGAAGAAACTCACAGTTTTCTTCTTGGCCATGGCTCTCGTTCCGTTCGGAGCCTTCGCTGCCCCCAAGACGTTGGTCTACGGGACGACCGAAAAGATTACGGACATCGACAATGCCAGTACCTGGGACTTCCACACTTGGGAGTATTTCCAGAACATCTCTGGCGGACTTCTGACCTACAAGAATGGGTCATCCGACTTGATTCCCGCCCTGGCCGAAAAATACACGGTCAACAAGGCCGGAGACGAGTACACGTTCACCCTCCGCAAGGGACTGAAGTTCTCCAACGGCAACCCCCTGGACGCCGCAGCAGTCAAATGGACGATCGACCGCGTCGTGGCCCTCAAAGGTGACCCGGTGTCGCTGGTGACCGACTACGTCGACACCGTCACCGTCAAGAATCCTCTGACCGTCGTGTTCAAGCTGAAAGCCCCAACCGGCTACTTTGCCGCCCTGATCGCAACGCCGCCCTACTTCCCCCAAGATCCCAAAACCTTCTCCGCCGACAAGATTTCGCACGACCCTAACGACCTCGGTGCGCCCTTCCCCGCCTCGGGTCCGTACAAGCTGACCTCGTATAAGCGTGACCAAGAAGCCGTTTTCGAGATCAACCCCAACTACTACGGAACCAAGGCCAAGGTCGAACGGATCATCATCCGATACTACGCCGACGCCACCACCCTCCGCCTGGCCCTCGACAAGGGGGAGGTCGACCTCGCGTTCAAGACCCTGAACCCGGCCGACATCGCCGCCGAAAGCAAGAACGACAAGGTGAAGACCTTCAAGCTCGACGGCGTGTTCATCCGCTACGTGGCGTTCGAGACCAGCGAAAGCGTGTTCAAGGACAAAACCCTCCGCCAGGCGTTCGCCTACCTGATCAACCGCCCGGACATCAACCAGAAGGTCTATCTGGGCCAGAACAAGCCGCTCTATTCGATGATCCCTGAAGGACTGGCGTACAGGTCTCCCACCTTCAAGGCCCTTGGCGACGGAAATCTCGCGAAAGCCGAAGCCTTGCTGACCAAGGCCGGGTATAGCAAAGACAAGCCCTTCGCCTTCGACCTGTGGTACACGACAAGTCACTACGGCGACGCCGAAGTAAACCAGGCCGAGGTTCTCAAGGCCCAGCTGGAAAAGAGCCCCCTGGTCAAGGTGACCTTGAAGACCGCCGAGTGGGCCACCTACAAGCAGCAGTGGGACAAAAAGCAGATGCCCGTGTTCCTCCTGGGCTGGTATCCTGACTACATCGATCCAGACGACTTCAGCGCGGTCTTCACCTCGACCGAAGCCTCGAAGGGCAACGGGGTCTACTTCTCAAGCAAGGTGTGGGACGACCTTTACGTGACCGAACGCACAAGCGCCGACACCAAGGTCCGAAAGGCGGCCTTCCAGAAGATCCAAAATCTCTGGACCGACGACGTGCCAACCATTCCCCTTTGGCAGGGCAGTCTTTACGTTTTCACCAAGCCGAACGTGGACAATGTTGTGACCAACGCCAGCATGCTGCTCCTCTACGATCAGCTGACCCTGAAGTAAATGGACCTTTCCTAACTCTGGGTTTGCTGATAGACTGCCGAGGAACCTCCTAAGGGAGGTTCCTTTTTTTTTGGACGGCTTGTACCTCATGAAGAACCTTTTCAAATATCTGGCGACGCGGATTTTGTTGACGATCCCGATGCTGCTAATCCTTCTGACTGTCGTCTTTCTTGTGCTCAGGGTTTTGCCGGGCGATCCAATTTCAGCGATGCTGGGCGACCACGCGCCGCCGGCCTATGTCGCCGAAAAAAAACATCTGCTGGGTCTCGACAAACCGATCTGGCAGCAGTATGGCGACTACCTTTGGCAGTTGGCCCGGTTCGACCTGGGCGAGTCCATGATTCAGAAGGAGAAGGTCGTCTCGCCCATCTTCGAGAAGCTTCCCGCCACCATCGAGCTGACCTTCGTTGGTCTGCTCGTGGCGCTGGGCATCGGAATTCCCGTGGGTGCCTGGGCCGCCCGGCACCGCCGGAGTTTCGGTGACTATTCCGTGCGCCTCTACGGAAACATCGTGTATTGCATCCCCGTATTCTGGATGGGGCTGATCCTGCAGATGATCTTCGGCGTTGCCCTCGACTGGCTTCCCGTAGCGGGCCGCGTGGGGTCCCGGGTGCTGACAGCCGATTTTGAGGGAACGGGGTTTTACCTGTTCGACACCCTCGCGAAAGGGAACCTTGAGGCGTTTGCCGACGTGGGACTGCACCTCATCCTCCCGGCGCTGACCCTGGGCGTGACGCTTTCGGGTGTTTTCCTCCGCCTCACGCGGGCCAATATGCTCGATTCGCTCAAGAGCGACTATGTGCTTGCCGCCAGAGCCCGGGGGCTGTCGGAAGGAAAGGTCGTCTACGGTCACGCCCTGGGCAACGCGTTCGTCCCCGTGCTGACCATGCTCGGGCTGCAGTTCGCCGTTCTTCTGGCCGGTGCCATTCTGACGGAGACCACCTTCAGCTGGCCGGGAATGGGCCGCCTGCTGTTGGAACGCATCTACCTGCGCGACTACCCCACCGTCCAAGGAATCATCGTGATCTTCGCGCTGTTTGTGTCGCTGATCTCGCTGGTCGTCGACATCCTCCATGCCCTGATCGATCCCAGAGTGAAGTATTGAAATGAAAGAATGTGACAGGATTACAGGATGAAGAGAAGGATTAACAGGATCCAGGCAAAGGGAGTCGGGAAGGCAGTCCCGAAAATGCCGGCTCCTTCGTCTTTTCTTTCTGATTCTCTCTGTCCTGTGAATCCTGAAAATCCCGTCATCCTGTCTCTTTTCCTTTTTCTCCCGGAGTTTGCCCTATGACTAGACCTCTTACCCCCGCTGGCTTGTTGGGCCGCGCGCTCCACTCCTTTGGCACTGCCGGAAAGAAGTACGGCGCCGAGTGGTACATCTTCCTCGTCGGTTTGTTCATTGTGCTGTTCATGATCGTCATGACCCTGCTGCCCTGGCTGTTCACGTCTTTCAACCCCTCAGACCAGAACGCAGGACCCCAGTTGATCGCTCCCGGCGGCGTGCACCTGATGGGCACCGACAACCTGGGACGCGACATTTGGGCCCGCATGGTTTGGGGCGCGCAGACCATTCTTGGCGTCGCTTTTGCCGCAGCGCTGATCTCGAGTTTGATCGGCATTCCCTTGGGCCTGCTTTCGGGTTTCGTCGGCGGTCCCCTCGATCGGGTTCTATCGCTGACAATGGACTCGATCTACAGCTTTCCCGGCTTGATTTTGGCCATCGCCTTTGCGGCCATGTTGGGGCCGGGCGTGGTCAACATCACCTTGGCGGTGGCCGTGATCTATATTCCGACCTACTACCGGCTGGTCCGCGGCCAGACCATCAGCATCCGTGAGGAGTTGTACGTCGAGGCGGCCCGTGTTTTGGGGGCCAAACGGTGGACCATTTTGGGCCGCTACATCTTCCCCAACGTGATCGCAACCACCGTGGTGATCTTCAGCATCAACATCGCCGACGCCATCATGACCGAAGCCGCTCTCAGCTACATTGGACTGGGGCTGCCGGCCGGTATTGCCGACTGGGGAATGGACCTCTCGATGGGCAAGAAGTTCCTGCCCTCGGGCAGTTGGTGGCTGATCACGTTTCCGGGTGCCATGATCATGATCCTGGCTCTGGGGTTCACCTTGCTTGGCGAAGGCCTGGCCGAGATCCTCAACCCAAAGCTTTTGGAGCGATGAGACGACCATGAATGACACCCTGCTGAAGATCGAAGACCTCTGCATCGACTACCCGATCGCTATTGGAACCGTCCACGCGGTCAGGAGCGTCAGCCTCGATGTCAAATCCGGAGAAACCCTGGGAATCGTCGGAGAGTCGGGTTCGGGGAAATCCACCCTGGGGTTGGCCATCCTCCGGTTGGTCAGGCCGCCGGGCAGGATCAGCGGCGGCCGTGTGCTGTTTGAGGGCCTCGATCTGGCCTCGCTGCCAGAAAAGCAGATGCGCCGGGTCAGGGGCAAGGACATTGCCATGGTGTTCCAGAATCCCCTCACCAGCCTCAATCCTCTCATGCGCATCGACCGCCACTTTCTAGAAGCGCTCAAAACACACAAGCCTGGAATCAAGAAGCCCGAAGCCGTGGCGATGATCAAAGCCATCCTCGAAGATTTGGGGATCGAGCCCAGCCGGATGGGGGCCTTCCCTCACCAGCTGTCGGGCGGGATGCGCCAGCGTATCATGATCGGTCTTGGACTTGTGCTCAAGCCCAAACTCGTGATCTGCGACGAGCCCACCACGGCGCTCGACGTGATCGTCGAAGCGGGGTTCATCGACCTGCTCAAACGGCTTCAAAAGGAATTCAGCCTCACCATCGTGGTCATCACGCACAACCTCGGGCTGGTGGCCGAGTTGGCGGACCGCATTGCGGTCATGTACGCGGGCCAGGTCGTGGAAGACGCCCCCGCGGCCTCGGTGTTTCACGAGCCCCTGCATCCCTACACCCAAGGCTTGATCGCATGCGTGCCGAACATCGACATCGACCAGGAAAAACTGACGACCATGGAAGGCAGCCCGCCGGGTTTGGTCGATCCTCCCGTGGGTTGCTCGTTTGCCCCCCGGTGCCCCGTGGCGATGGGGCGCTGCCGAATTCAAGAACCTCCCCTGTTGGAACACCGCCCTGGACACAGGGCGGCCTGCTGGAGAATCACAGAACCGGAGGCCCCCAACCATGCCCGCTGAAAACGCCGTTCCTCCGCCGTTTCTTTTGGAAGTCGAGAACCTCGTCAAGGAGTTTGCCGTCCGGAAGAATCCCTTTGACAAGGCTATGGCAGGAAAAGACCTCAAGGTCCACGCGGTCGACGGTGTCTCCTTTTCTTTGAAGAAGGGCGAGGTGTTGGGTCTGGCGGGAGAATCCGGGTCGGGAAAATCGACAACGGGGCGCTTGGCCCTGCGGCTTTTGGACCCGACTTCGGGGTCTGTGAAGTTCGAGGGGATCGATTTGACGAGTCTGACACCCGAGCAGCTTCGCAGGCAGAGACCACGGATGCAGATGGTGTTCCAAGACCCGCTTTCGTCGCTATCGCCGCGCATGAGCCTGGGAGCCGCCATCCGCCACGGCCTGGACATCCATAACATCGGTGAAAAGACCGACCGCGACGACAAGATCAGGGCCTTGATGGAGAGCGTGGGTTTGACTCCCGCCGACTTCCTGTTTCAGAAATACCCCCATCAGATCAGCGGAGGCCAGGCCCAGCGGGTGGTCATTGCCCGGGCCTTGGCGCTGAATCCCGACTTCATCGTTGCCGACGAACCCATCGCCATGGCCGACGTTTCGGTAAGGGCGCTCATCATGGAACTCCTCAAGAAGCTCAAAGACGAGCACGACCTGACCTACCTGTTTATCACCCATGACTTGGCCACGGCCAAGTACCTTTGTGACAGGGTCGCCGTCATGTACCTGGGGCGTATTGTGGAAATCGGGGCCAAGGAGGAGATCTTCCGTCGGCCCCACCACCCGTACACCAAGGCCCTTCTGGGCGCCGTTCCTGTTCCCGATCCCAACCGGCGGCGAACTCAGGAACTGCCTCGCGGTGAGATCCCTTCGGCGGTGTTTCCACCCTCCGGTTGCCACTTTCACCCAAGGTGTCCGTTCGCCAAGCCCGCCTGCCAAGAATCAAGACCGCCGCTGCGTGAGATTTCCAGGGAGCATCAGTCCGCATGTATCCTCGACTGAGTCTCGCGCTCCTTCTCGCGGCGGCACTGCTTGGCTGCTCGACCGAGCCTAGGTACAACGTCGCTGGTCAAGTTCCCGGTTTTGATCGCGCCCGGCTTCTCGCTGTGGTTGACCAGGCGGCCCACTCCGACAGAAACCTTCACAGTCTGCTGGTTGAACGCTTTGGCCGGCTTTCGGCCGAACTTTACCGCAACGGTTGGAACACCTCGCTCAGCGATGGCAGCGTGTTTAGCCTTTGGTCCTCGCTGGGGCCCCAAACCATCCACGACGTGCGTTCGACCACCAAGAGCGTCGTGGCACTCGTGGCCGGAGGCGTCCTGGCCAGGCACCCCGATTACTCGCTTCGTTCGCGCGTTCGGGACTTTCCCGAATTGGCCGCCAAGGCGCCCCCCGACGTGCAGAACCTTGAGCTTCACGATTTCTTAGGGATGAGCAGCGGGCTGGCCTGGAAGGAGTGGGGCGAAGGCCTTTTGACCAGCGATGAGACGCGGTTGTTTTCAGACAAGGATCCCGTAGGTTACGCGCTGAACCGGCGGTTGGAGTACCCCCCGGGAACGCACTTCAACTATTCCGGGGGATCGACTTTCATCGCGTCGCGCATGCTCGAACTCATCGATGGGCGTCCCATCACCGAGATTGTCCGGACCGATCTTTTCCTTCCTTTGGGGATCGTCGACTTGAAGTGGGGAAAGGGGGCCAACGGCTACCCCTTGCCGTACGCCGGACTGGGACTGCGGTCGGGCGACATGCTGAAACTCGGGGAGCTGATGCTGGCTCGTGGCCGTTGGCAAGGCCGGCAGGTGATCCCCGCGGAATGGGTGGACGCGGTGACCTCTCCTCTGGTAAAGGTGGAGACAAACTTTTTCGACCTCGACGACCAAGGCACCTCTTACGGATTTTTCTGGTGGAATGGTACCTATGACGGACAGGGCGTCAAGACACGCTGGTATTCGACGGTTGGCAACGGCGGACAAAAGATCTTCGTCGTTCCGGCCCTTGAGCTCATCGTTGTGATGACAGGAGGAGACTACGGTCAGCCCGAGATCCAAATTTGGGAAACCGGTCTTCTGAAGAAACTGCTCGCGGCAGTTACACTTTGATCTGCAGGAAGGAGCGACCACGATGAAAGCCTCAGGAACCTTTGAAGTTCATATGAAACCTGAAACCGAGAAGAAGTCGGGGACCTTGACCTCGGGGCGCTACGCTCTGACCAAGGAGTTCACCGGCCAACTGGTCGCCGCCAGCACCGTGGAGATGCTGGCTGTTGGCGCCGACAGTGGGTCCGGGGCCTACGTCGCCCTCGAAAGGATCGAAGGCCGTCTGGATGGCAAAGAGGGAGCTTTCTTTGTCACCCACCGAGGCTTTCGCACGGCAGCCCCCCAGAGCCTTGAACTGACCATCGTGCCTGGCTGTTCGAGCGGCGCCTTGGAAGGTGTGACCGGTTCGATGACGATCCGGATCGAAGGACAACAGCACTTCTACGAGCTTGACTACGAGCTGACGCGATAGTCGTGCCCGGCTTGACGGCCTGCGGGTTAGGCACCGATATTAGCAAAATCGTTTGAAACTCGGGGGAGAGCATGCACCAGTACGTGGCCCAGATTCTTTGGCAAGACGGCGAAAACGCGTTCGCGACGGGGAAGTATTCCCGAGCCCACCAGTGGACCTTCGACGGCGGGGTGACGGTCGAGGCCTCGTCCTCGCCGCTGGTGGTCAAACTGCCGTACTCCAAAGAGGACGCCGTCGACCCTGAAGAGGCCTTTGTGGCTTCGGTTTCCAGCTGTCACATGCTGACGTTTCTGTTTTTGGCCTACCGGGAGAAACTCGTGATCAAGAGTTACCGCGACAAGGCCGTCGGCTTCATGGATAAAAACGCGGAAAACCGCGATTGGATCTCGCGCATTGAACTCCACCCCGACATCGAATGGGTGGGACCTCCTCCTGCCCGCGAAAAACTGGAAGCCCTTCACCACAACGCCCACCACGAATGCTACATCGCCAACTCGGTGAAAACGGCCATCGAAGTCAGCTTCTAGTCGAAATACGCCAGCAAGGCCGACTTCATCTGTGAAGAAAACTCGACGATCTTCTGGTCGCTCAAAAGATTCTCGGCCGCTGGCCCCAGGAACCGAAAAGCGTTGACTCCGCCGTCCTCGGGACGAGTCCTGTGGGGTTTGGGGATGATGTGAACGTGGAGGTGTTTGAAACCCTCCTTTTCAGCAAAGCAGGCAACGTACTCCTTCTCTGGATCAAGGAGTTCGTGCAGCGTCCTGGTGACCGCAAACTGGATCATGGCCAATTCGGCGAATTCCTGTTTCGACAAGTTGTGAAGCTCTTCACAGTGGCGTTTGAGCCGAACGACAGTCCATCCGAGCAAGCTTGTCGGAAACGCATGCTCCACAACCCAGAAGTCACCGTCGAAAATCGCCTCCCCAGGAGAGATCGATCGGCTTCCGTCATTGGCTTGGCAACACAGACATTCGTGAACTTCACCCACGAGCGGACCGTCTCAGAAACGATTCAAAACCGGGGCGCTTGTCAAAGGTCCAGTAGACTTCGGAAAACGCTTCGAGGCGTCCTGCCAGACGTTTGGGAGCTTCGCCTGGCGGCACTTGCTCCGTCCACAGGCAGGCCTCTCCTCCCCAAATTCCGTCGATAAGCGCCTCGCACCCGGCGGGAACCACAGGGTTGGCGTAGACCTTCTCAACGGGCGTGACCTTCATGAACGACGGAAGGTACCATGGGTCGGTCTCGGCGTAGGGGTAGTCGAAATAACAGTACTCGACATTGCTGACCAGCAGTGGGTTTCCCGCCTCGAGGGTCTTCTTGGCCAAATCGGACCTTTGCCACCACTGCACGGGAACCGTCTTGGGGATGGTGTGCTCGAACAGCTCGTTCCAGCCAATCGGAGTTTTTCCGCGGGCCTGCAAAAAAGCGATGAACCGCCTGAAAAACGCGGCCTCCAAACCTTCGGTACCGTTGAGTCCTTCGTTGCGAATCTTGGCTTGGCACAGGGGGCAATTCTCCCACCGGGTCCTGACGACCTCGTCTCCGCCAAGGTGGATCCAAGGCGAGGGAAACAGGCGGCAGACTTCTTCGAGAACGTCTTCAAGGATTCTTGCCGCAGGCTCCGAACTTGCGCAGTACACCCCGTCGAAGATGCCCCAGCGGGTCTCCACTTTTTCGGGTGCCCCTGAACACGAAAGCTCGGGGTAGCTGGCCAGAGCCGCCAGACTATGCCCCGGAAGCTCGATTTCCGGAACGACGACGATCGACTTCTGAGCCGCGTAGGCAACGATCTCGACCACCTCGGCTTTCGAGTAGAACCCTCCGTAGAGCTTTCCGTCGGGCTGCGTCCGCCAAGCACCGACTTGCGTGAACTTGGGGTAGCCGGGAATCTCAAGCCGCCACCCTTGGTCGTCGACAAGATGCCAATGGAAACGGTTGAGCTTGAGCTCCGCCAGCTTGTCGAGCAGGGCCTTGATGTCGGTCACGGGGTAAAAATGCCGCGAGCAGTCGAGCATCAGGCCCCTCCAGCGGAACCTTGGTTCGTCCTCGATCTTGCCGGCCGGAAAGGTTTCCAGCGCACTCAGGGTATTCCAAGTGGTCCTTCCGTGCTGGAGACCCGCGGGCGACAACGCCCTGAGCCTGGCACCGGCCTCGTCGAACTCCAACTCGTAGGCTTCCTCGGCGACAAAGCGCGGCACGAACCCTAGTTGCGGAACCAGGGCCTCGTTCAGCACGGCCTTGCCGGAGGCCAATCCAGAGGACGGGACAAACGAGCGGGGTGCCGGGACCAGGGGGAGTTCGGTCATGCGAGCACCGTGATCCCTTCAAAGAGCGACGCAAACTTCTTGCCTGCCTGACGCGTGAAAGGAAGCTTTCCATAATGCATGGGCACCACCACCTTGGCCTTCAATTCTCGGGCGGCTTGTGAGGCCTGAACAGGGTTCATCGTAACCAGACCGCCGACAGGCAGAAGGGCGACATCGGCCACGAGCGCCTGCATTTCGGGGATCAAATCCGTATCGCCGGCATGGTACAACCTCAGTCCGTCCAGGGTGAAAAGGTACCCAAGGAACCCCTGAGACCGGCGGTGGATGGGGCGTTTCAGGTTGTAGGCGGCCACGGCGGTCAACGTCAGCGGGCCGATCAAACGCGTGTCGCCGGGCACCAGAGCGTCGGTCGCCAAACCGCGGTCCGCGCCGCTGCGCTTCATCGAGGCCGGAAACACGACACGGGTTCCGGGTTTCAACAGCGAGCGGACCTTCGAAGCGTTGAAGTGGTCGGGGTGGCTGTGAGTGATCAGGACCACGTCGGCCTTAACCCCCTTGGGAAAGGTAGTAAACGGGTCGATCGCCACGACGTACGAAGTGGTGCTGGTGATCAAAAACGACGATTGGGCGACCCTGACGACGTGGCTTTCGACCCACGCCTTGGGTTCGGCGGCGGAACGCATGACAATCCTCCCGAAGAACTCGATCATGATAACCCCAAAGGTCGAGTTTGGTGTCAGCACGCCCAAATATGCTTATCTTATATGTAGGAGTTCCGACATTGAAAGCAGGTGGGGGAAAATCATGAATGATGGCGGCGCCTGGCAAAACCAATTTGCCCAAGGCTTCAGTTCCAGCGGGGGCGGCGGAAATATCGGTCTCATTGTTGGCTTTTTTGTTGTTATTGGCCTTGTAGTCGGGGTGTGGTACCTGGTTCAACGTTACGGCAACGCCAAGAAGCGCTTCCAGAAACGGGGACCCGGCATGGCCGAGGGGTCTGACGCGCCGATCCGTGCCAAGTACGTTCCTGCGGTCGGCCGGCTCAACCCTCTCCAGCAAAAACGCATTCAAGAACTGATCAACGAGTTCCGGCACCATGAGGGCTCGGCGCAAGCCGTTCCGTCGTCGGTTCTTGAGAAGTACTCTGAGTTCTTTTTCTACGAGCTTCACCGGATGAAGACCACCGAAAAGGAAGTTGAAGATTTCATCAATCAGAACTATCCCCTCGAGGAGGGCTTCGACATCGAGCTTGATTTCCCGACGGCGGGAACCCTGCATTTGATCAAATCCAAGGTGCTTGAAATCACCGGCAAACACATCGTTGTCGAATACCGTCCGCCGATTCCTGAGTTTCTCAAAAAGGGAACGGCTCTTCAGCTCAACTACAACGTGGGGAAGAATTTCCTTCAGGGATCGACGGTCATCACCGACGTGCGCAACGACGTCGGCCTGTTTCTGCGCAAACCCGAAGAGGTGGTTCTGACAGCAGGCCGCCGCTACTCGCGCATCGGGCTCGACAACGCGTCGGGGTCGATCGCCGACCCTCGCACCACGTTCAACGAGACTGTGAAGGTTCTTGACTTGAGTCTGGAAGGCGTGCGAGTGCAGGTCGGTCGGCCCTTGAAGAAGGGGCAGATCTACCAGTTGATTTTTGGGGAGAGAGGCGCCACCCGCAATTGGGCCTTCGGTCCCATCGAAGTCGTCCCGTCGCAGGCTTTCATGACAAGCTCAGGCACGAATGAGGCCGGTCTGCTTTTCCTGTATCTCGACATAGCGACCAAGAGCCGTCTGATCGCGTACATGAAACAGAAGGTGCAGGAGGCCCAGGAAGGGCCAAAGGTCGAAGCCGAGAGTCCTACGCCCTGAGATTCTGAACAAGAGAACGCGGAGTCATCGGAGAAGAGGAACACAGTGGATGGGCAGAAAGGGGGATTCACCACGGATGGACACGGATCAACACCGATTGATCCTTTTCCCATCCGTGTGAATCCGTGTTTATCCGTGGTTCGGTCTTCTTCGCTATCTCCGTTGCCTCTTGTGAAAAAACCGGAAAATGGCAAAATTCATCAGGAGAATTTGTTTCAGCATGTGCTGACGGACGTTCAGCTGATGTCGAAAGGAAAACTTCATCTGAAGAATTCAATTCTGCAGATGCTGAAACCAAACATTCATCAGGAGAAACCCGTTCAGCAGATGAAGAGGACAAATCTTCATCAGGAGAATTCGTTTCAGCAGATGCTGAAAGTGAAAAAGCATCAGCAGAAAGGGTTTCAGCGGAAATCGCTTCGCTCACTCAAGGGCAGAACCGCTGGAGTGGTGTAAGAGTCTCCCCAATTGGTTGACTGTCGCCGGTCGGCAATGATTGAGGCAGAATGGAATCACACCGGGGGCGACCTGCTACCGCAGCTAGGATAGTTTGTTCTTCAAAAGCTCATGGAGGCCGAGGTCTTCAGACCAGGATGGGTGGCTGAACCTGAAGATCCCTAAGCTCCGCAAGGGCAGATACTTCTCTTCCTTCCTCGAACCGCGTCGATGCTCAGAACATGCGTTGGCGGTCTGATTGGCGACTCATGTTCCATGGAGCCAGTTCGTGAGATGCCAAGTGATCGACAATAAGACAACGAGGGAATCACATCCTTCCTTCTCCGGTCTTGGGTCGATCGATTCACCCAGCAGACGAGAAAGCCCCTGGCATATGCCGCCTATTGCGTGCAATCAAAACCAGAACAATGACTAGGGCAACGGAAAGGAGTATGGTGCTACCAACGAGAGCCACGTTGATCCTCTGAAGAAGGGCATTCTGGCCACTGACCGTTGCTGCATTTGCTGCAGAGCCCATGGCGACGAGGATACTGAGTCCGAGACCACTACCGACTTGATGGAAGGTGTTCACGATGCCCGATGCCGCGCCGGCGTCTTTGGGCTCGACTTGGGTGAGTCCAAACGAGGTCATCGGCGCAAAGGCAAGGCCCTGCCCCGTGCCGATCAGCGTCATGGGGAGAGCGACGCTCCACCAATAGTTACTCGCAGGGCCGACTAGGCTGAGCCACGCCATACCAATTCCAGTCAGGGTCACACCGGCAATCAGGACGGTGGGTCCTCCGAATCGTCTCACGAACCTGACCACAAGCAGGGCGATGATGAAGTTGATCGCCGACATGGGTAAGAACCCGAAACCGGCCTGCAGCGGACTGAAGTGTAAGATGCCTTGCATGTACTGCGTCGTAAAGAAGAAGAAGCCAAACATCGCGCCGAGGTATAGAAGACGCGTCAGGTAGGCCCCTACGCGTTGTCTGTTGGCGAACAGCCGAAGCGGCATGATGGGTTGCTTGGCTCGGGCCTCGTTCAATACAAAGACCACCAGCAGAATGACCGCAACGACCATTGATCCGATCGTCGTCAGCGTGGTCCAACTGGTTTCAGCCGCGTTGTTGATGCCAAACACGAGCGCAGTCATTCCCGCCGTGCCCGACACGGCGCCTATCAAGTCGAATCGTCCTTCATGCCGGGGACTCGTGCCAATCACGCGAAGTGCCGCGACAATCATCGCCACCGCAATCGGGACATTGAGGAAGAAACCGGCGCGCCACGAAATCGTGTCTGCCAGAATCCCGCCAATGACCAAACCGGCGCTTGCGCCGATGCCGGCTACTGCACTGTAAGCAGCTACAGCCCTCCCTCGTTGGTGGCCGTCTTCGAAGTGCTCGGTCAATAGCGCCATGGACGAAGGGGCCAGGATCGCGGCACCTAAACCCTGAACAGCTCGGGCGGCGATCAGCCATTCGCTGAAGGGCGCCAGGCCGACGAGCGCCGACGAGATGCCAAAGACGGTGAGTCCGACAAGGAATACCCGTCGTCGGCCTAGAAGGTCACCAGCTCGTGCGCCCAACAGCAGGAACCCGCCGAACACGAGGACATAGGCGTTGGTCACCCATGCCAGGGACGCCGGGGTGAACCGCATGCTGGCTTCGATCAGGGGCAATCCCGTAAAGATGATGGAGTTGTCGAGGATGACCATGAAATAGCTGATGCAAATGATGGCCAAGAGTGCGTTGGGGTTGTTGGTAGGTTTCATTAGTCCTCGATTTCGCTGACTTTGAGCAGCACCTTGACGGCGCGCCGTTCGTCCATCGCCTGGTAGGCTTCCTGAATATGATCTAGGTCCGTGGTCAGGTCAAAGACTCTTCCCGGTTGGATGCGTCCTTCAAGGACGGCGGGCAGGAGCACGCTCATATAGGCCTTGACGGGTGCCGGACCGCCTCGCATGCCCACGTTGCGAAAGAAGGTTCCTGTAGCCGAGATCTCCACTTGGTGGGGCACCCCTACGCGACCCACTATTGCACCAGGGCGAGCCACGGCGAACGCGGTCTGGTTCGCTTCATCGGTGCCGACGCACTCCAGCACGGCATCGACACCGATGCCACCGGTGAGCGCGAGCACCTTGTCGATCGCTGCCTTTCCGCGTTCAGCCACGATTGTGGTCGCCCCAAACTCTCGGGCAAGGGCCTGGCGCGCAGGGTTGCGACTGAGAGCAATGATCTGTTTCGCGCCCAGCAGGTGGGCAGCAATGATGCCGCACAATCCCACAGCACCGTCGCCGACCACGGCCACGGTGTCCCCCGCTTTCACCTCTGCGCTAACAGCGGCGTGGTAGCCAGTTCCCATAACGTCGGAAAGCGAAAGAATCGAGGCGAGCATGTCGTCGTCGTACTTGCGCTTGGGCACGACCTCAAGGGTTCCGTCGGCCTGAGGAACTCGGACGAACTCGGCCTGTCCTCCGTCTGCGTCGTTGCCAGCGCCAAAAAAGCCACCGTGCTGACACGCCGTTTGATATCCGGCTTGGCAGTGGGGACAGGTATTGTCGCTGAAGGCGAAAGGCGCAATGACGAAGTCTCCACTCTTGACGTTTCGTACCGCCGACCCGGTTTCTTCGACAATACCAATGAACTCGTGACCAATGGCTCCCACGGCGTGATCACTCTCGCCCCGGAAATACCAAAGGTCTGAACCGCACACGCAGGCCCGGACCACACGCACGATCGCTTCCGTTGGCTGTCGGACCCCCGGCCGGGGTCGCTCTTCAGTCGTTACCTTGCCCTTTCCTTGAAAGATCACTGCTTTCATCGAGTCTCCCTTACTTGTCAGTTTTCAATGACTTCAACGTGGTCGGCCAATCGAGATCTTGGCTGCCGCAATACAGTTCAAAGGTCTTGCCGAAACTTGAGGTCATGAGCCAGCTTTTGCGCCATTTCCCCAATCTGCTTAACCTGAGCCTGGTCACCGGCTTTGACGGCCTTCCAATACGCGATCTTGAGGCCGACGTACTGTTTGCGCAGTTTCAAGAACATTTGTTCGGTCTTCAGTCTCCGTTCGTGGGCTTCTAGGAGCTGGATCACCGCATCGGCCGCGTTGGAGCCCCGGCTGCGGTTGTTCAGGTACTCGCGCATCTCGTCTAGGGGCATCCCGGTGGCATTGAGACAGGCGACAGCGTCGATGGTGTTGAGCATTTCTTGGGTGTACTGCCGGTGACCGCTCGTATCTCCGCGGGCCACAGGTTCAATGATCCCGATGGTCTCGTAGTAGCGAAGAGTGCTGGCGGGTAAGCCCGTCAGCTGTGAAGCCTCTTTGATGGAATAGAGTCTGTCCGTTGAAATGGTACTCAATCGCTCTTCCTCCTTGCCCGTCCGACTATTGTCTTCGCTTCTTGACCAGCTCGACAAAGAAATCGACCGTCGCTGGATCTTGATGCGAGAAGAACAGACTCTTGGCCGTATCCAGGGTTTGAATCAGGGTCATATCCTGCTCTGACAAGGTGAAGTCGAAGATGGCGAAGTTCTCTCGCATTCGCTCGATTCGCGTCGATTTTGCCAGGGCCACGACCCCGCGTTGAACCAGCCATCTGAGAATCACCTGGGCGGCCGATTTGCCGTATTTTGCGCCAATCTGGTTTAGCACGGCATTGCCGAACATATCGTTGCGGCCTTCCCCAAACGGCGCCCACGCCTCGATCTGGCCTTCTCGAAACCATAGTGCTCGATCCACACCTTGGTGGTGACGAATAGTTCGCTTCTCGGAATGCCGCAGGCCACCATCGCTTTACCCACAGCCTCTTCATTGAAGTAGCCCTGAGCCGTGTCGATGAGGCGGTACCCTACCGAAACGGCATCGAGAACACATCTCTCGCAGTCGTCTGGGTTGACCTGATAGACGCCGTACCCGAGCAGCGGCATGACGACACCATTGTTAAGAACTGTCGTGTCCATGTTTTCTCCTTCGCCTTTACTTCAACTTCCCATACTCGGCGTCAGACACTGGTTCTAGCCATTGGGTGCTCGCACCGACCCCAGGAATCTCAATCGCGATATGGACAAACCAACTGTCTCGGGCAGCACCATGCCAGTGTTTGATACCAGATGGAATATGAACGACATCTCCGGCGATGAGCTCCCGCGCCGCTTTTCCTGACTCCTGATACCAACCCCTTCCACCAGTAACGAGCAGGATCTGTCCGCCTTTTTCAGTCGCTTGGTGGATATGCCAGTTGTTTCGACATCCAGGCTCAAAGGTGACATTGGCCGTCAAGACACCTTCGCGAGTAAGGATGTTCAGATAACTTTGTCCACTGAAATATTGCCCAAAGGGATTTGAATCACCTTTGCCAAAGATCACGCTGTTTTCCAAGTCGTTCTTCATACTTTACAAGCTAGAAACTTCAAGTGCTTTAAGTCAAAGTATTTGAGAAAAAAACAAAAAGATCCGAATAATCTCGCTTCGTATAACCTGAAGACGGCCGAGCAAGTGTCTTTCCTCAGCGATTTGAAGCCAGAAAGAGATTCTGCGCTTGCCTGACACCAAACCGTTCCTTGGCTGCAGGGTGGTCCCTGGGGAGGTCCGCACTATCTGCGGAAACTGGTCGACCACCACTCTTACACCACTTGACGGGACGCTAGCCGCCAAGTACACAAAGAAAACTTGAATACGAGAGTTCTTCTAACCCTTCTTCCGCTCTTCGTCTTCCCTCGGCGTTCCTATGCGCCCTTGAGCGTAGCGGGCGGTGATTTTTCCTCTCCGTTGTCTCTTGTTAAGGTCTTCCCGAAAAGCACACAGCAAGATACTAAAGTGCCACAAGTTCGTCGCTGAAGGGCGGGCAGTTGGCCCAGAGCCGGCGCAACCCGGCCTGGGCCGGCTCCAAAAATCCCGGATCGCGGGTTAGGAGTTCTGTCAGGTAGTCGCGGCAACCGACAAGGATGTCGAGATCCCGGCCAAGGTCGGCCGCCTTGAGCTTGAGGAAGCCCGACTGTTTCATTCCCGCGATGTCGCCGGGACCGCGCAGTTTCAAATCTTCTTCGGCGATACGGAAGCCGTCAGTCGTTTCCATCATGACCCGGATTCGTGTCTTGCCGTCGTCGGTCAAGGCTTCTCCGTACACGAGAAAACAATAGCTCTGCAAATCGGAGCGCCCGACACGGCCTCGTAGCTGATGCAGCGCCGAGAGACCAAAGCGTTCGGCGTGTTCGATCACCATGCACGTGGCGTTGGCTACGTCAACGCCCACTTCGACCACGCTGGTGGCGACCAGAACGTGAACTTTTCCCTGGCTGAATTCCTCCATGACCGAGCGCTTGTGGTCATCATCGAGGCGGCTGTGGATGAGGCCCACACGAAACCCTTCGAAGATCTGGGCCAGACTCTCGGTCATGCTCTGGGCGTCTTTGAGGTCGAGGACTTCGCTGGCCTCGATGAGGGGATACACAAAATACGCTTGCCGTCCGGCCCTCAGCTCCTGGCGGACAAAATCGTAGACCCTCTGCTGGTTGCTCATCTTGTTAGTGTGGGTGACGATGGGCTTGCGTCCCAGCGGCATGGTCTTGATCACCGACGTCTTGAGGTCTCCGAATGCGGTCAACGCCAATGTGCGGGGAATGGGCGTCGCGCTCATCAAGAGCAGATCGGGGTCGGGACCTTTGCGGGTCATGGCCTGGCGCTGGACCACGCCGAAGCGGTGCTGTTCGTCGATGACGACGTAGCGGAGGTTCTTGAACTCGACCCCTTGGCTAAACAGCGCGTGCGTGCCCACCACAAAGTCGATTCCTCCGGAAGCCAGTTCGGCGAGCAGCAGGCCCCGCCCGGCAGCTTTCAGGTTTCCCGACAGAAAGGCAATTTTGACCCCCAGGGGATCGAGCAGCTTGGCGGCGTTTTCCGCGTGCTGCAGAGCCAGAAGCTCGGTCGGCGCCATCAGCGCACACTGGTATCCGGCCTCAATCAGGGGGAGGGCCGAAAGGAAGGCCACCAGGGTCTTCCCGCTGCCCACGTCACCTTGAAGCAAACGCGCCATGGGCTTTTCCGATTCGAGGTCGGCCTCGATTTCGGCGACCACGGTCTTCTGGTCTGGTGTCAAGGCAAACGGCAACCGTTCCAGAAAGTGGTTCTTGAGCGTATGGGAGAACCTCTGGGGCGGTCTTCCGTTGGTCTTGAGGGCCGTCGGGCGACGAAGAATGGCCGTCTGAAGGTGAAACAGTTCGCGGTGAATCCACGTCCGCCTCGCCTGGGCCAGCGCCTCGGGTGTGGGCGGCCTGTGCAGGGTCCGCAACGCCTGATCGAGGGGCCACAGGCCATGAAGGCGAGCGTATTCGGGAGGCAGTTCGTCTTCGAGGGGTTCGGGAACGTAGTCGTGCCAGGCCTGAGCGACAAGTCTGGCCACTCCGGCTTGATTGAGGGTTCCTGCCAAGGAATAGAGGGGGACCAGGGTGCCGGCCTCGCCCAAGGCAGCCCCGGGTTCAAAGCCTGTGGGAGGCAGGTCGAGATCAAAGGCCGCGATCTGAAGGCTTCCGTACTTCATCTCGGGTACGCCGAAAACCCAGACCCACGCGTTGACGGGCCAGGACTTTTCAAGGAACGGACGGTTGAAACAAGGCAGTTCCGCCGGTGTTCCTTCGCGGTCGATCAGGTGGAGTTTCAGGGTGGCTCGATGCGGCGGCCCAAAGTGCGAGTGAAGGACGACCCTGGCCACTGTGTTGGCGGGACGTCCTGTCGCCATGGCTTGACGAAAAGTCACCTCGTCGCGGCGGTTGATGTGGTCGCGAGGAAGGTGCTCCAGCAGCTGGGCCACGGTGGAGATTCCCAGCTTGGCCAAGTCACGGACGGCCGCAGGTCCGGCTCCCTTGAGCCGGGTCACGGAAACCGTCAGTTCGCCGAGGAGCACCCACGCCTCACACGGGCAGGGCCACGAGGAAGCGGGTCAGAAGTTCGATCAAAAAGCGCCCCACGCCCCAGACGATAAGATTGAGGGCCGCAAGAGCCAGCAACGTGGTCGTGTAGGACGGGATCGAACGGGGACGAAGAAGTCGTCCAAGGCCGTTGGCGGCCGGCTGCAGAATGGCGTCAAGGTACGCCCAGATCGCCTGGCCCCCCCAGCGGAACTGAAGAGCCAGAAACCGTACAAGGGCCAGGATTCCCAAGAGGAGAAAGAAGAACGAGACGGCCTCCCAGAGCAGCTGGACAAGAATCGTCAGAACGATCCCCAGCTTCACCTGGCCGTACATTCCAATCATGCGGACAAGACTGGCAAAGAAATTGACCACGAGGAGTGCGGCCAGAGGAGAAAAATCGAGGTTTCCCAGAACCAGAAACCTGAACCGTCGGAACCAGTTGAGGTAGGGGTCGGTGATAGAATGAAGAATGCGGATCACCGGATGGCCGTGGTCCATGGAAACCCACGTCAGAACGATGCGGATGACGAGAAGGAGCATGTAGACCTGCAACAGGGACGACACGACCCCCATGATGGGAGGAAGCCAATTCATGGGTTGAGGGTAACGCTTTTCCAGCTAGAAGAGAAGAGGGGAAAAATGGAGATACCGCGGCCTGACGGTCACGGATACTTGACGATCAGAGCGTTGTTGAGGCTGGCCGCTGGCCCAGTGACCGACAAATTGTTGCCGAAGGAAAACGGCGCGTTGCCGTTCACAAAACCCACCGCGTGGGGGTGTCCAGCAGAATCGGCCGCCACCCCGTAGAACTGGCTGGGTGCCAATGCCGATGTCACCGTCGCCGCGGACATCGCGTTGCCGTTGGCGTCGTACTTCACCATCAGAGCGTTCGTTCCGCTGACGGACCCGGAGACGGTTTGGCTTCCAAACTGACAGTTCCCGGGACCGGTGAATTGTCCTGACACGAGGACATTCCCGTTCTTGTCGATAGCCACCCCTGCAAACTCGCTCGCCGCGCTTCCTCCCGTGGAACTTCTCGCCCAAAGCGTGGTGCCAGAGGCATTGTATTTGACGAGAACTGCATTGTGGCCAGAAACCGTGACGTTGAAGGTTTGGCCGCTGCCAAAATCAAAGGTTCCGGGGCCTGTGACCCACCCAACGGCGTAAATGTCGCCGGCGGAATCCACACAATCGCCCGAGAAAGTGCTGGGTCCTGGAGCCCCGGCCCCCGTGGTTCGAGCCCATTGTGCGGCTCCATTGGTGTCATATTTCACAACGAGCGCGTTGGCGTTTCCGCCGACGTTCGTGGTGTAGCCGCCGGCCGCGGATTGTCCTCCAAAATCCACGCTCCCCCCGCCTGCCCCGGAAAGGTAACCGGCTACCGCGATGTTTCCCGAGCTGTCAGCGGCCGCCGCGAAGTAGTCGGTGGCCAGGGGGACAGGGGTTCCTGAAATAGGGGTTTGGACCCACGACGGAACGCCGCTGGTGTTGTATTTGACCAAAAACCCATTGGCGTTGTTCCCGGTGCCGTTGTCCGTGCTGTTGATTCCTGTGACTCCGACCGATCCTCCCGCCGAGCTGCCGATGGTGAAGCCCCCGGTGGATTCGATGTCGCCCACCTGAAAACTGTTTCCTGAGGAATCAACGGCCGCCCCGCGGCTAAGGCTGATGTATCCACCTGTTTGGGTCGAAATCCATTGGACCGACCCGTTGGTATCGAACTTCATAAAAAGCAGCTCCCAAGGATAGGTCGATGACGGAACGAAGCTGACGCCGTTCCCCCACGCAATCGGCCACCCGCTGGTCCGGCTGTATCCCGCGACGTACGAATTCCCCGCTGTATCGACGGCAACCGCCACAAACTGGTTGTCTCCCTGGTTTCCCAAGGTTTCGATCCGTGTCCAAAGCGCCGTTCCTGAGGAATTGTATTTCACCAAGACGCTGTCGTTGGCGCCTCCAGTGTCTATTGTGGTGAACAGCGGCAGGTTTCCGAAACTGTACGTAGCGAGGTTCTTCAGGGCCCCCACGGCGTACACGTTGTCCGAACCGTCTATCCCTACGCTATCAAACTGGGAAAAGTCCGTTCCGGCGGTATTGGTGACCGCCCAAGGCGGAGTAGGCGCCGGTGGCGACGCCGGGGGAGCCTTCCAGACAACACGGCTGGGATTCTCACAGGAAGCGACAAGGACCGCGAACGCGATACTGACAATTCCGCCAAGATGACAGATCCGCCAAGGAGCAATGGGCCTTTCACGTTTTATATTGGAAGGGTCGGACGGCTTGGACATCACGATTTCTTCTTCTATTTTCTGACATATTAACTCATGTTTTAGAAACAGACTAGAGACCTGATGTCGGTGACCTCTCTACTCCCGCCACACCGATTCGGCCCAGTTCTGGCTCTGAAATTTCTCAAGGATTTCTTGGCTGGAGGCGACTCTTACCCCGTTGGGGGCTTTCACTTTCAATTCCCTTTGACCGTCGGTGAGGTGAAGGACAAGCGGCGAGCCTCCTTGGTGGTCAAGAAAGTAGTGGAGCACCTTCTCGACCTCGGCTTCGGTCCAGGCCTTCTGTTTGACCTTCACGTGGACGGTGAGCGCCCTGACCTGTGCTAACCCCTGCGGTTGAACGACCTCGTTCACGATGAACTTGGCCTTCTCGTCGCCGATCTCGACCTTGCCTCGGAACCCAAGGACGGCTTCCTCGACAAGTACCGGCTGGCCCTCCGCGTTCAGAATCATTTCCACCTGTTTGAGGGTCCGGGGAAAAAACACGAGTTCGATGGTTCCGGCGAAATCTTCCAAGGTCGCCCACGCCATCTTGTCGCCCTTTTTCGTAATAATGGTCTTGATGCCGGTAACCAGGCCCATGACTTGGTCGACCTTATCGTCGCCTTCGGTTTTGCGGGGCTTGGAAAGGTCGACGGTGACGGTTTGCTTCCACTGTTCGCGGATGGGGTCGAGAGGATGGCCCGACACAAAGGTACCGAGGTTGACCTTTTCGAAGTTGAGAAGTTCCTTCTGAGGCCATTCGTCAAAAGCGACGATTTCGAGCGGAGCCACGGCGTCGTCGGTGCCCTCGAACAGCCCTCCTTGCCCCGAGGCCTTCTCGTCCTTTTGTTTTTGGGCCCACTCGATGGCCTTATCGAGGTTATGGAACAGGGTAGCGCGGTTGGGACCCAGGCCGTCGAACACCCCGCACTGGATGCCCGTCTCGAACACCCTCTTGTTGACCGTTCTCAGGTCGACGCGGTCGAGCACGTCGAGAAAATCTTTGAACGGTCCGCCCGCCTGCCTTGCCCTCAAAATCTCTTCGACCGCGCCTTCGCCGATGTTTTTGACTCCCTGAAGCCCGTAGACGATCTGGCCGTCGACCACGGTGAAAAGCCGCTCGCTGGTGTTGACGTGGGGCGGCAGAATCTTCAGCCCAAGGGCTCGTGCCTCGGCCATGTAGTCGCCCATCTTTTCCTGATTGTCCATCTCGTTGGTGAGGTTGGCGGCCATGTATTCGGCAGGATAGTTGGCCTTCAGCCAAGCGGTTTGGTAGGCCAGCACCGAGTAAGCGGCGGCGTGGCTCTTGTTGAAGCCGTACCCGGCGAACGGGACAAGATAGTCGAAAATCCGTTTGGCCTCTTCTTTGGAGTAACCTTTTTTCTGGGCGCCTTCGAGGAATTTGACCTCCTGCTTGTCCATCTCCTCCTTCTTCTTCTTCCCCATGGCCCGGCGCAGGATGTCAGCGCCGCCCAGGCTGTACCCGCCAACGATCTGGGCGACTTCCATGACCTGTTCCTGGTAGACGATGACGCCGTAGGTTTCCTTCAGGCACTCCTTGAGACTCTCGTGCAGCCACTGGATGCTGCGCGGGTTCTGCTTGCCCTTGATGAAGTTGGGGATCTCTTCCATGGGGCCCGGGCGGTAGAGTGCGTTCAAGGCGATCAGGTCCTCGATGCAGGTCGGCTTGGCCTGTTTGAGAACCTTCTGCATGCCTGTCGACTCAAACTGGAAGACCGAGGCCGAACGGCCCTCGCTCAGCATTTGGAAGGTCTTTTCATCGGTGTCGGGAATATCTTCTTCTTTCAGGACAATGCCGCGTTTGGCGATGAGCTTGAGCGTGTTGCGAATCAAGGTGAGCGTGGCCAGCCCCAAAAAGTCCATCTTCACCAGACCGCACTCTTCCAGAAGGTCCATGGTGAACTGCGTGGTAACCTGTCCGGTCTTGGGGTCCTTGTAGAGCGGCACATAGTCGGTCAGGCGGGTCTTGCCGATGACCACCCCCGCAGCGTGCGTGGAAGCGTGGCGGCTCAGGCCCTCGAGGCGCATGGCGGTGTCGAAAAGGTCCTTGTACACCGAACCGCGCTGGTAGTACTCCCTCAGTTTGTTGCTGTTCTCCTGCCAGCCTTTGTCCACGTATTTTTGGGGAAGGGGATCGGCTAGCAGTTCGTGAAGGTGGAGCTTGAAGGTCGGGTCGTCGGGGACCAGGGCCGAGAGCGCGTTGGCTTCGGTGAACCCGATATCGAGAACACGGGCCACGTCTTTGAGGGCGGCTTTGGGCTTGAGAGTTCCAAAGGTGATGATCTGGCCGACCTTGTCGTCGCCGTAGCGTTTGGTGACGTAATCGACCACTTCGGGACGGCGGTCCATGCAGAAGTCGATGTCGAAGTCGGGCATCGACACGCGTTCGGGGTTCAAAAAACGTTCAAAAAGGAGTTTGTACTTCAAAGGATCGATATCGGTGATCCTCTGGCTGTAGGCGACAATGGAACCGGCGCCCGAACCGCGCCCGGGGCCTACGGGAATGTCGTGGTCCTTGGCCCAGTTGATGAAGTCGGCGACGATGAGAAAGTACCCCACGAAGTCCATGCTGATGATGATCTGCAGCTCGTAGTCGATGCGGTCGAGGATCTCGGGGGTCACGCTGGTGTAACGCTTGTACAGACCGTTGTTGGCCTGCCAGACAAAGTACTGGGTCGCGGGTTCGAACAGGCGCTTGCGCACTTCGGCCTGGTCGGTTAGACGGGCTTCCAGGCGGCGGAGCGCAGGTCCGACAAGCTCCTCGCTTCGCGCCATGAAGTCCGCGGGCACCTCGAATTCCGGTAGCAGGGGCCCCGGCAGGTTCATCTCCATCTGGCATAGATCGGCGATCTTCAGGGTGTTGGCCAGAGCTTCAGGAGTCCCGTTGAAGAGTCCTTCCATTTCGTCAAAACTCTTGACGTAGAACTCGTGCGCTCCGAAGCTCATCCGCTTGACGTCGTTTTTCTTCTTGCCGGTGCCGATGCAGATCAAAGTGTCCTGGGCATCGGCGTCCTCGCGGTCGACGTAGTGGCTGTCGTTGGTCGCCACTAGTCCAACTCCCGTTTCAGCAGAGAGTTGGATCAACTTCTCGTTGACGGTCTGCTGTTCGTCGAGGCCGTGGTTCTGCAGCTCGAGCCAGTAGCCGTCGGGGCCGAAAAGATCGCGGTACTCGATGATGCGTGCCCGCGCCTGGTCGATTTTTCCGCTCAGGATCAGCTGGGGAATTTCACCGCCGAGGCACGCCGACAGGCAGATCAGTCCAGCATGGTGTTTCTGGATCAGTTCCCAGTCAACCCGCGGTTTGTAGTAGAACCCTTCGGTGTAGCCCAGACTCGATAGGACGCGGAGGTTCTGGTAACCCTCGTCGGTCCGCGCCAGAAGAACGAGGTGATAATACCGGTTGTCTTCCTCATTGCGGGCCTTGTCGAAACGGCTTCCGGGAGCGACGTACAACTCACACCCGATGATGGGTTTGATGTCCTGCTTCTTGCACTCTTTCCAGAATTTGAGGGCGCCGAACAGGTTGCCGTGATCGGTAATCGCCAGTGCGGGAAGCCCCAAGGTCTTGGCCTTGGCAACGAATTTCTCAACCGAGGCCGCCCCGTCGAGCAGGCTGTAATCGGTATGGCAATGGAGGGGGACGTAGGTGGACATAGCGCGAGGATACCCCTCGCGCTATGTCCACAACAAGGGCTTGGACCTCGCCGTTTTGGCTTTGTCTCGGTCGGCTCCGGTGCTCGACGCACTTCCAGTGCGACTGCGCTCCTCGCTTTCCGTCGACTTCGCCAAAACGACGATCTCCGGCGCCCGTTCTACACGGCTTTCGCTTCGCTCAGCGACGGGTTTGGGCCGGTTTGGCGGCCATCGCTTCGCTTGACGGCGGGTTCGGGGTCGTGGGGTATCCATCGCTTCGCTCGGCAGAAATTCTTCTTCCGCTATCTCTTGTGAAAATTTCTAGAAAGGTCTACTTCTTGACCGTGAAATCGCCCTTGATGTTGAGGACCTCGCCGGTCAAGGTGAATTGCACCACGCCGACGTAAGGGGTCTTGGAAGGCGAAACATCGGGGAGCAGCGCGGTGGTTTTGGCCTTGCCGACCACCGTCCCTCCGGGCACCTTGGCGTCCCAAATCTTCGCAAAATCTGCATCCTTGATCGTTCCGCTGGGGGCAAACTCGGTGCTGAGCACTTGTTCCTTGCCTTCCTCGATGAAACCGATCGTCCGCTTCAGCTGGGTTCCCGTGACCACGTCAAGCTTGCCGGTCTCGTCGGTCACGAGTTTCATCGCGGTTCCGCGGTGGACGAATTGAATCGTGATCACGCCGTCGGCGGCCTTGACCACAGAAAGACCGTCGGACTTGAACTGGGCGACGTTGGAAACGCCGTACTTGACGAGGTTCTGAAAACCAAAGGGGAGGGTGGGGGACTTAGCCGCGTCGGCCCTGTAGGTGTTCCAGACTTCCGTACCCTTTTTCAAGCTGGCGGCGCCGACAACGTCGACTTTCTTGGGGTCAACGCTGTCTTTGTTGACTGAAGCTGTCGGACCTACGACGGTCAAAAAGCTCTTCGTGGCGTTGGCACCGGTGATCGTGAATTGGGCCTCGACCGAAAGGTCGGCAGCAAACAGCCCGGCGGTTCCGCAGATGAGCACGGCAACCGAAAGCATCTTCTTCATAGGAGTCTCCTTGGTGGCCCGCGAGGGGCCCTGTCAATTCAGTGTAAGCTATTTGGAACCCAAAGAAACTGCCTGGTCACCCGAGGGTTTTGAGCAGCTCGAGCGCCAGTCCCGCCAGACCGCCGACCAAAGCTCCGTTGACCCGGATGTACTGAAGGTCGTTGCGGACGGCGCCCTCGATGCGGTCGGCCAGGCCCCTGGCATCGGTCTGAGACAGAACATAGGAAAGCGCGTTGGTGAGCACTGTTGAAGCGGCGCTCCGTTGCCAAACACTGACCGCGAGCTCACCCACCCGCTGGTTGAATTGCTGACGGAAGGCGGGGTCGAGTTCGAGGCGTTTGCGCGTGGCCGCCGACCAGCGGGACGGCTTGAGCTGCTCGACGAGTCTGGGCCAGGACTGGTGAAACGCCGTAGCGAGCGAACGCCGCATCGCGTGATTCGGCCGGTCGCGGACAGCCCGGAGTTCCTCTAGAAACCCGTCCACGGCCTCGTCTATCGACTGGCGCTGAACAAACAAGCCTCTCCAGCCGACGTGGCGCTTGATCATGTCAGTGATGGGACCGACCAAGGCGTCTTTGTGCAGGCTCAGCTCCCGGTGGAACAAATCAGCGGCTACGGTAATGGCCTTCTGTTCCCACTCCGGCCGGGCCGACGCGGTCCATAGCGAGTGAAGCCCCTCGGCTGCTAGTTCGTCGAGGGCCTCGGCGGTCCGCTCCTCCAGCACAAGCGCCGACCAGTCGACACTGAGGAGAACCGGGTTGAGGCGTTCGGGCACCAAGAAGCTGCCCAGGAACCTGGGCAGGGCCTCGACCAGTTGGTCCTTTTTTCGCACCAGCAGGTCGGTATGCGGCAGAGGCAACCCCAGGGGACGTTTGAACAGCGCGGTGACGGCAAACCAGTCGGCCAGCGCCCCTACGAGCGAGGCTTCGAAGAACGCGCGAAACAGGCGTGTGGCGTCGGCAGGCCACCAAGGCTGCCAGTGGACGGCCACGGTTCCCACGGCGGCGGCCACCAGGAAGAGGGTTCCCCAAGGATTGCGCCGAGGACTCGATTCTCTCATGGAGACACTATACTCCCAAAGGCCCACGACGCCGCGCACCAAGCCGCCGCGCCGCCAAAAGCAAGCCCGTCCTTTAGCCCAGCCTTGAGGTTCGATTGCGGAACCGACAAGCCAAAGCTTCGGGCTTGAAGGGCATCGGTCAAGTCTGTGCTCCGTCCGACGGTCCGGATCAGCAGCGCCAAGGTTAGCAGTTTGACAGCGCGCAGTGGGTGACGCCGCGCAGAATGGCCCCGTAGCAAGGCCGCCTCGGTGAGTGTGGAGGCTTGGTCAAGAATCAGAGGAACCGACGCCAAGGCCCAGGACGCCATGTTCGCCGCTCCCCACGCCCGCCTGCGTCCCAGTCCGGTCAAACACCAGCGAATTCCCTCTGTAACATCAGCGGGAGTGGCGGCCAGAAAGAGCACGTGGCCGACGAGCAGCAGCAGGGTCAACCTTGCTGCTTGGATTCCCAAGAATTCCGCTTGCGTCCAGGTCGGCTCGAACAGCAAACCCAGTCCCACAAAGAAAATAACGAATCCAGCAAAACCCCAGACCACCCTTGCGGTCTCTTTCAACGTCGAGCCCGCCAGTTTTAAAAGGAGGAGCACTCCGGCCCCCAGGGGCCCAAGAGCGGCCGGCGGCGCGGCCAGAAGGCTTGTGCTGACCAGAAGGGTGGCGCCAAGGCGAAAACGGATGTCCCAGGCGCGAAGCGGGGAACTTCGGCCCGAAAATTGAAAGGGGGGAACAGGGTTCAAAGCAGCCACGTCATCTGGGCGATCCTTTCGGGACCGCCGGGCGGCCTGTGAGTTTTGGCGGCGAGAATGGCGTCCCAAAGTGCTGCCGGGGTACCCTCGGCCAAGACCCTGCGTTCGGCCAGCAACACCAACCGGCCGGCGTGGGCCAAGCACTTGTCGAGCTCGTGGGTCAGCAGCAAGATAGACTTTCCCTTCTGATGCAAGGCCACGAGGGTGGACAGAACGGCCCGGACGCCCGGCCAATCGAGTCCTGTAAACGGTTCGTCCAGCACAAGGAATTCGGGTTCACAGGCTAAGACCCCGGCAATCGTCAGGCGCCGTTTTTCTCCGCCGGACAGATGGGCACAGATTTCCGACCTTCGTCCTTCCAGGCCGACGGCCGCCAGCGCCTCGGCCACCGCTGTTTCGACTTTTTGGGGCTTCCAACCCAGGTTGCGGGGGCCGAAGGCCACCTCTTCGCCGACCGTGAGGCCGACGATTTGCGCCCCGGAATCTTGGAAGACAAGACCGATCCGCCTGCGCACCTGGGGCAGTTGTTGCCCAATGTCGACGCCATCGAGGGTCACCCTGCCGACGGTTGGTTCGGCAAGGCCTACCAGATGACGCATCAGAAGGGTCTTTCCAGCGCCGTTGGGCCCGGCGATCACTGTGAACTCGCCTGGGGGGAAGGTCAGACTCACGTCTTCGAGACCCCAGACACCGTCGAGAAACCGGTGTCCCAGGCCTTCGACCGCCAAAACTCCCCTGGAAATTTCGGAGTTCACTTCACCTTCAGCAGCGGACTGACACCCGGCAGACGCACCAGAACGCCGGCCACAGCCACTACTCCCACCGCCTTGATCAGGTCACCAACCACGAACAGGAACGGAACCGCCGCCGGACCCGTGGCCCAAAAGAGGGCCTGCACGAGGTGGGAGGCCTCAAAGCCCGAGGGGCCGTGAAAGGCGACAAAGGCCAACCACGGAATTCCCGCAAGATAGACGATAATCAGCCCCGCCAGGACGGCAAGGGCGTTTCGCACGACACTCTGCCCGCGAGGATCGCGCAGGAGTCCCACCGCGATCGCTGAAAGAAGGTAACCAAACAGAAAGCCTCCCGTGTTTCCGAGCAAGACACCGACACCGGCCGCACCTTTGGCAAAAACCGGCAGGCCGAAAGCGCCCAAAAGTAGGTATAGAGCCGTGGATACGGCCGCCCACCATGGTCCTAGGATCAATCCGGCCAACCAAGGAAACGCGTTGGCGACGACCAGGGGAACCTGCGGGAACGGGATGGTGATCAGCGCGCCGCCGATCATCAGGCCTGTGAACAGAGCGGCCAGAACCATTTGAGGTAGAGCTTTCACAGAGCGACTCCTAGGGTACGGGACTCGCCGTACCGGATGGGGATGATTTCATCAGCCTGCGCGACCAGAAGGCTGCCAGACTTGTCGAATCCTTGGGAATAGCCTGAAGCTGTCCTTCCGTCGAAGGTTTCTACGGACGTGAAGACGGGGGGCGCAAGGGCGGCCCAGCGGCCCGGCGACAAGACTGGTGAGGCGGTCCAGCCATGCAGACGGCGGCGCCAGTCGGTGAGGATGGCTCTGCGGTCCGCCTCCGGATGCCCGAGCGCCTCCATCGACGCTACAGGCCTGTCGAGGCTGGGAAGCCCGTGCACGTTGAGCCCCAGACCCACTGTGTAGAAAAGGGGACGATCGGCCGGACCGCAGGCCTCCACCAAGACCCCCGCCACTTTGCGCGAGCCAGCCATCAGGTCGTTGGGCCACTTGATCGTCAGCATCAGCCCGTACAGCGACGCCAAAGTGTCGGCTAGCGACGCCAGCGCTTCGAGCCCCAAGGCGCCGATCAGCGAAAGTGGCAGCGGTGGGCGCAAGATCAACGTGACCAACAGGTCCCCCCCCGACGACTCCCAGACGCGGCCGCCCCGGCCCCGGCCGGCGCTTTGTTTTTCGGCAACCACGGCGCCACTGGTCACACCTTGCTGCGCCAGCCGAAAGGCCTCATCCATGGTGGAGCCGAGGGTCTCAAAGTGAACCAGAGTTCCCTCGTCGCCGGGAAACTCCCAGGGAAGGGGTTTGTCACCGGGCAGAAGCTGATAGCCCCCTCGATCGGCGGCCACGCTGTAGCCCGCCGCCCTAAGCGCCTCGACGCGTTTCCACAGGGCGACGCGGCTTATCCCCAGTTGGCGCGCCAGCACCGCCCCCGAAACCTTGCCTTGAGTCTGTTTGAGCTGGTTCAACAGGCTGAGAGTCTCTTGGTTAACCATGGAGTAAGAATCATGGTTAACGTAAAGCTTCCTTTTGTCAAGGACCGGCGACAGGGATACAGGAACAGAAAAGATTCCTGTCGCCCCACACGTTTTCGATCCGTCCGACGGCCGGCCAGAATTTGGCCCCTCTCACCGCTTCTGTAGGGTAGACCGCCTGCTGACGCGTGTACGGACGGTCCCAGAGGTCGGCTGTGGCGGCTTCGGCGCAGAACGGCGAATCTTTAAGCACATTGCGGAGCCGGTCGGCACGCCCGTCCTCCACCTCACGGATTTCACCACGGATGGCGATCATGGCGTCGCAAAACCTGTCGAGTTCGGCCAGCGACTCGCTTTCGGTGGGTTCGATCATCAGGGTGCCGGGAACCGGAAAACTCATTGTGGGCGCGTGAAAGCCATAATCCATCAGGCGCTTGGCCACGTCTTCGGCTTCGATGCCCGAAGTCTGTTTGAGGGGCCTCAGGTCGAGGATGCATTCGTGGGCAACGCGGCCATTCTTTCCCCGGTAGAGGACGGGGAAGGAACCGTCGAGCCGCGTGGCAAGGTAGTTGGCGTTCAAGATGGCGATTCGGCTCGCTTCTGCCAAACCTTCGGCACCCATCATTGCGATGTAGGCGTAGGGGATGGGAAGAATGCCCGCGCTTCCCCAGGGCGACGCCGAGACCATGCCCACGCCGTGCCGAGGCGGCAGAAACGGCACCAAGTGTTTTGCCACACCGATCGGCCCCATGCCAGGACCACCGCCGCCGTGGGGTATGCAGAAGGTCTTGTGAAGGTTGAGGTGGCAGACATCGGCGCCGACGAAGCCAGGGCTGGTCAGCCCCACCTGGGCGTTCATGTTGGCCCCATCCATATAGACCTGTCCACCGGCTTGGTGAATCACCTGGCAGATGTCCACGATGGACTCCTCAAACACGCCGTGGGTGGAGGGGTAGGTCACCATAAGTGCGGCCAGACCGGCGCTGTGCTCACTGGCCTTGGCGCGGAGGTCTTGGGTGTCGATGTTGCCCGACTCGTCGCACCGCACGACAACGACCTGCATGCCGGCCAACGCCGCGCTGGCCGGGTTGGTTCCGTGCGCCGAGCTGGGGATCAAACAGATGCGCCGCCCAGGTTCTCCCCGCGAGCGATGCCAAGCTCGGATGGCCAAGAGACCCGCGTACTCGCCCTGGGCTCCGGAATTGGGTTGTAGCGAGACGGCCGCGAACCCTGTAATTTCCGCCAGCCAACGCTCAAGCCGCTCGAACAGCTTCAGGTAGCCTTCGACTTGGCCCAGCGGAACCAGGGGGTGAATCTTGGCGAATTCGGGCCATGTGATGGGCAGCATTTCCACCGCGGCGTTGAGCTTCATGGTGCACGATCCGAGAGGAATCATCGAGTGGACCAGAGAAAGGTCCTTCGAAGCCAGCCGCTGCAGGTAACGCATCATCTCGGTTTCGGTTCGATGGCTGTGGAAGACCGGATGGGTCAAAAAAGGCGTCGACCGTCGAAGGGGTTCGGGGATTTGGGGCAGCGCCTGAACAAGAGCGGTGAAATCGGGCTCGTCCTCTCCTCCAAAAACTTCGATAAGGGACCGCAAGTCCCGGGTCGTTGTTGCTTCGTCGAGACTCAAGCCCACGCCACCGGGAAGCAAGCGCAGGTTGATGCGGCGACTCTGGGCCCGCCTGATAATCTCTTCAGAGCTCAGAGGACCAGCGGTGATGACCAACGTGTCGAAGAACGGCTGGGGAGCGCATTGGTAGCCTAGCGCCCGCAAAGCGGCCGCCAAGGTCCCGGTGAGGTGACGGATCCGCGCGGCGATCGCCGTGAGGCCTTCGGGGCCATGATAGACGGCGTACATCGAAGCCAGCACCGCCAGCAACACCTGCGCTGTGCAGATATTGCTCGTAGCCTGCTCGCGCCGGATGTGCTGCTCGCGGGTCTGCAACGCCAAACGGTAAGCCGGGCGGCCCGAAGTGTCGCGCGAAACCCCCACCAAGCGGCCGGGGAGGTCGCGCTTGAACACTTCACGGGTGGCCAGGAACGCGGCGTGAGGTCCTCCAAAACCAAGTGGGACTCCAAAACGCTGGCTGTTGCCGACCACGACATCGGCGCCGAACTCTCCCGGAGACTTGAAAAGGGTGAGAGCCAAAAGATCCGCCGAAAACACGGCAAGCGCGCCCGCTGCGTGGGCGCGTGCAACCAAGGACGTGTAGTCGGGGATGCGGCCCAAGGTGTCCGGATACGGAACCAGAACTCCGAAGGCTGGTTCCTCGAAACTGAACGTCTCTGGGTTCCCCAGGACGACCCTGACTCCCAACGCCTCGGCCCGCGTTTGAACGACCGAAACCACGTGGGGATGACAATCCTCCGACACAAAGAAAACGTTGGCCGTGGACTTTCGGTCCCGGACACGCAGGCATAACGTCATCGCTTCGGCCGCGGCCGTGGCCTCGTCGAGAAGCGACGCTCCTGCGATCTCCATGCCCGTCAAGTCGCACACCATGGTCTGAAAGTTGATCAGGGCTTCCAGGCGTCCTTGCGAGATTTCAGGCTGATAAGGCGTGTAGGGGGTGTACCAAGCGGGATTCTCAAGAAGACCGCGCTGTAGAACCGCCGGTGTGAGGCAGTCGTAGAAACCCTGGCCCAGGAACGAGCGGAATACCTGGTTGAGGCCGGCCAGGGCCTTGAGTTCGGCCAGTGACTCCGCCTCGCCCAAGGGTTCGGGAAGGTTCAGCGGGGACTTGAGCCGAATTCCAGACGGAATCGTTTGGTCGATCAAGGCGTCGAGCGAGGAGGCCTTCACCGCCCTGAGCATCGTGGCCCGGTCCGGTTCACTGGGGCCCAGGTGTCTGGGAAGGAAAGCGTCGTTCATGAGGCCGTCCGCTGGTAGTCTTGTGCTGAAAGCAAGGTGTCCCAGTCACCGGACTCGGTGGCTCGGATCTTGACCATCCAGCCTTCGCCGTAGGGGTCGCGGTTGACCGATTCCGGGCTCTTGGCGAGGTGCTCGTTGACGGCGACAACCTCGCCGCTCAGAGGGCAAAAAAGGTCGCTAGCCGCTTTGACGGACTCGACGACGCCGAAGACCTCTCCCTTCTTGAAAGTGCTGCCAACCTTTGGCAGTTCGACGTAGACCACGTCGCCTAGGCTCTCCTGGGCGTGGTCGCTGATTCCCAAAACGTAAACGGGTCCTTCCGGGCGGGCCCATTCGTGGCTGGATAGGTATTTCGCGCTCTTGTCGATGTTCATGGGGTTCTCCTTGGTTGGGGGCTAGGATCGGTAGGCGGGTCGATAGAACGGTCGTTTCACAACGACTGCAGTCTTGGGTTTGTCGCGAATCACAACCAAGAGTTTGGTGCCGACAGCGGCGAATTCAGGGGCCACAAACGCGTGGCCGCAGTATTTGTCCGCCGTGGGGGCGTACAGGCCCTCGACCACCTGGCCAACCGCGGCGCCGGCCTGGTTGGTCACCACGCACCCTTGCCTTGGTACACCGCTTTCGGTGAGTTCAAACCCGACAAGCTTCTTCGACAGTCCTTGAACCTTCTGGCGGACCAGCGCGTCCCGACCGATAAAATCGGTTTCGAAGGCGCAGGCCCAACCCAGATTGGCCTCCAGGGGCGTGGTTTCGGCGTCGATTTCGTGACCGTAGAGAGGAAAACCTGGCTCAAACCGCAGACTGTCGCGGGCTGCCAGTCCGATGGGCTGAACTTCGTGACCAGACTTGGAGGTCGCCAGCAACGCTTCCCAAACGGTCAGGGCCGCCTCCGCAGGAAAGAAGAGTTCCACGCCGTCCTCGCCCGTGTAGCCGGTCCGGCCAATAAAGGCCCCAACGCCCGCAACCTCGGTTTCGACGGCGGCAAACCGGTCCAGCGACCCTAAATCGGGCTTCACGAGGGTTTGGAGAAGCGGCAGCGCGCTCGGTCCCTGAAACGCGACCATGTAGGTTGGATCCGACACGTTGGTGACCGTCACTTCGAATCCCGCGCTGTGGCTGTTCATCCACGCAAGGTCTTTTTCGAGGTTGGACGCGTTGACGACCACGAACCAGCCGTGGGTCTTGCGGTAAATGAACACGTCGTCGACGATGCCGCCGTTGTCGTAACACATCAGCGCGTAGTGCGAATGATTGAGGACGATGGACCGAATATCCCAACTCACTAGGCGGTTCAAGAAAGCCTCGGCGTCGCGCCCAACCACCGTGATCTGACCCATGTGGTCAATATCGAACACCCCGGCCGAGCGGCGGACCACGCGGTGTTCTTCCAGGGACCCGGCGTCGTAACGCACGGGCATTTCCCAGCCCGCGAAGGGGACCATTCGTCCCCCGTGCGCCACATGCCAGTCGTAGAGTCGGGTTCGTTTCAGGGTATCGCTCATATCAGCTCCTGTTCGAAAAGCTGCCGAGAACCCTGTTCAGGAAATAAAAAAAGGCAAGCCGTTGGCTTGCCCTTTTCTCTGTTCCCTTACGTCCAGAGGTGCTGTCTTTGCCACGATACGTTTTGCCTGAGAGTTTCGATCGGAGTCCGGCTCGCACTCCCATCTTGCCCCTTCGGCGGTACGTTTTGCGACAGCAAAACCTACGCTCTCTCGTTGCACGTCAATCAGCGGAAAATTTCCTTGCAAAGAACAAACCTTCACGAGAAGGTGATGCCAGTTTCCTAACACGCCAGTTTTCTTTTGTCAATTCGCCGAGCGCTACGGCGTGCCCTTCCCCCTGTGCCGACTCTATGCTATTTTCTTTCCCCTATGAGTTTGGAAGTGTTTGTCTTGGGGACTGGCGGTACCATGCCGCTGCCTCACCGCCATCTGACCTCGGCGCTTGTCCGCCGGGAAGGCGATCTGTTCCTGTTCGATTGCGGCGAGGGGACCCAAGTGTCCCTGAAAAAGATGAATTTGCGTTGGAAAAAGATCAACGCCATCTTCATCAGCCACACCCACGCCGACCACATCACCGGGCTGCCTGGCATGCTGATGCTTTCGAGCCAGGTCGACCGCACCGAGCCTCTCTACCTCATCGGCCCAGCCAAGGTGAAGGAGTTTTTCGAAGCGTCACGACGAACCCTTGAGATGTATCTCAACTACGAAATCATTGTGCAAGAAATCAGTAACCCGTCGGAACCTCAGGTTGTTTACGAGGCCGAAGGGTACCGGGTGAGGTCCTTTCCGCTAAGTCACAGTCGCGTCTGTGTAGGCTACACCCTCGAGGAAACCGAGCGTCCGGGGATCTTCCATCCGGAAAAAGCGAGGGAGTTCAGGGTGCCTATGGGACCCCTGTGGTCGAAGCTCCAGGCTGGAGAGCCGGTGGCCCTGAGCGACGGGACCATCGTGGAAAGCTCTCAGGTGGTAGGGCCTCCTCGCCCAGGGTGCAAATTCAGCTACGTCACCGACACGGCTCCGGTTCCCGGAATCGCCCGTGAGGTGGCGGGGTCGGATCTGTTCCTGTGTGAAGGGATGTTCACCCGGGACCTTGAAGACAGTGCCAAGGAGAAGCGCCATCTCACCAGTACCCAAGCGGCCCAGATCGCCAAGGCCGCCAAGGTCAGGCAGATGGGACTGGTTCACTACTCTCCGCGGTGCAACGAGAAGGATCTAAAGCGTCTGGTGACCGAGGCCCGGGAAGTTTTTCCGGACACCTTCCTTTCCAGGGATGGCCAGACCATTGACATTCCCAACCGGGACGAAGTTTAGCGTCCACGAGGAAGAAGAGATGATTAGAGTAGCGAACCTCACCAGGTCCTACGGGACCTTCAAAGCGGTCGACGACGTCAGCTTCGAAGTGGGTCAAGGTCAGATCGTGGGGCTCTTGGGTCCCAACGGCGCCGGCAAGACGACCCTGATGAAGATGTTGACAGGCTTTCACTTCCCGGCAAAAGGGTCGATCTCGATTGGCGGAATCGATCTGCTCGAACAGACACGTCAGGCGCAAGCACTGATCGGCTACCTGCCCGAAAGCTCGCCCGTCTACCCCGACCTGACCGTCCGCGAGTACCTAGAGTTCATGGCCGGCGCCAAAGGGCTTGATCCCGAGACCCGCTCCGAGGCCATCGACAAGGCTCTCGAGAGGACCGACGCGTCCGCCTTCAACCACAAGGTGACAAGCCATCTGTCCAAAGGACAGCGGCAGCGGGTCGGTCTGGCCCAGGCCATTTTGGCCGATCCGGCCATTCTGATTCTGGACGAGCCGACCACGGGTCTCGACCCTCACCAGATCCTTGAATTCCGTCAGCTTATCCACAACATCGGCCGCGAAAAGACCGTCATCCTGTCGACCCACATCATGCAGGAAGTCGAAGCCATCTGCGAGCGCGTGTTGATCATGAACCAGGGCAAGATCGTCGCCGAGGGCAAGGCCGAGGAGATCGCCAAAAACCTTCAGGGCGAGAATCGGTTCGAGCTGAGGATCAAAGGACTGGGTGGCGCCGCGGCCCTGAAGTCGCTCTCAGGGCTCGCAAAAATGAAGGGTGAACCCCGTTTGCTCGAAGACGGGCCCGAACCTCTTGTGTCGTGTGCCTTTCCGGTTGACGTGCCTGGAGGCGAGCTGCTCTTCGATTGGGCCGTCGCCCAAAAGGCCAAACTTGTGTCGCTTATCCCGCAGACCATCAGCCTTGAGGACCTGTTCGTCCAGCTCACTTCGTCCCCCTCCAAGGAGACTTCCGAATGAAGACCTCGTTTCTGCAAAGTCCGCTTGTCAGCGTTTGGCGCAAAGAGACGCGCTCGGCCTTTCACAGTCCTGTCGCCGTGGGTGCCATCCTCTTCTTTCTCTTGTTCACAGGTGTCTGGTTCCTCTGGGTCGACCAGTTTCTGGCGCAGCAGGTGGCCTCGCTCCGCGGCTATTTTGCCACGTTTCCTGTGGCGTTCACCATTCTGATTCCCGCCATCACCATGCGTACCTGGGCCGAGGAACGGAAACTCGGCAGCCAGGAACTGCTTCTCACGCTTCCCGTGAGAATAGGCGTTCTGGTAGCCGGAAAGTTCCTGGGCGCCTTCACGATTGTGCTGGCCATGATCGCCCTGACGCTTCCCATGACGTGGCTGGTGTCTGGCCTCGGTCATTTTGAAACAGGAGAAATCGTCGGTGAATACATCGGCATTGTTCTCTTGTCGGGAAGCGCGGTGGCGCTGGGCGTCTTTCTTTCAAGCTTGACGACCAACACTATTTCCGCTTTTCTCCTTGCGGTGGCCGGACTGCTTGTAGTCGCCGTCGGCGGAAGCCTCGTGGCCTCGCTCGGAATGCCGCAAGTGATCGTGGACGGAGTCAGGTTTTTCAGCCTCGACGGGCGCTACGCCAGTTTTCAGCGGGGGGTCCTCGACAGCAAGGACGCCCTCTACTTTATCTGGTTCGGGGCGCTGTTCCTCTACCTGAACACCAAGATCCTCGTCCTGCGGAAATGGAGGTGAGCCGATGAGTCTTCAACAGAGGCGCGAACGAACCTTACTTGTCCTTGTCCTCGCGGTCTTCGCCGCGGCCGTGATCAACCTCAGCTTGTTTTCCTTCCGTCTTGACATCACAAGCTCGGGAGCCTATTCCATCTCGGAGGCTACCAAAACTGTCGTCGGCCAAGCCAAAGAAGGCATCGACGTGGTCTACTTCCTTTCGAAGAAGCTCACGGGTTTTGCCCCGGTGACGCAGGAGATCGCCGACTTCCTGCAGGAGTACGCCGACAACTCCAACGGCAAGGTCAAGGTCCGTGTCATCGATCCCCAGGAAACCGGACAGCTGGGAGACATGCAAAGGCTCGGATTGCAGCCGTACTCGATGAACATTGTCGAACAGAGCCAGCAGACTCAGACCGTTGTTTATTCGGGCATTGTGCTGCAGTACCTCGACCGGCAGGAAGTTCTTCCGCTGGTTGGCCAGATCGACACGCTTGAATACGACCTGACGACCAAGATCAACAAGCTCATCACGCAGAAACAGAAGACCGTGGCCTTCCTCTCGACCGATCCCGCCAAAAATCTCAGCAACACTTACGGTCTGCTGAGCCAGACCTTGTCCAGGAATTCGACAGTCCGCGAGGTACACCCGGGAGAGGCCATCGGCGACGCCACCGTGCTGATCGTCGCCGGCGAAAAAGGAGTCACTCCCGCGGTTCTCAAGAACATCGACGACTATGTGATGAAGGGTGGAAAAGTCCTTTTCGCCGTCGACGGGGTCTCTTTCGACCTGAACTCGCCCCAAGGCGCTGTCGCTCCCGCAGGTGACAACGAGCTGCTCAAGGCCTTGGAAATCTGGGGAGTGAAGGTAGACCAGAGCCTGGTTCTCGACGCCTACAACACCGTGGTGCCTTTCAGTTCCGCTCAGGGGCAGACCCTGCGCCGCTATCCTCTTTGGCCGCAGATTCTGGCCAACAACACCTCAAGGACCAACGCGATCACGAGCCGGTTTGGCGGGTTGACGCTGATGTGGCCAAGTGCTCTGGCCGATTTGAAAAAGGCCGGAATTCGAGCCGAGCCGCTGGTCTGGACTAGCGACAAGTCCTGGATCGTCAAGGATAACATGACCCTCGACCCTGACATGGCGGCCCGCAGTTCGCTGATGCCCGGCGTGAAGATGGAGAGGCACAACGAGGTCCTTGCTTTGACGGGAGTCTTTCCTTCAGCTTTCCCCAACGGAGGCGTCTCGCCCTCCACCAGGCTCGTGGTCGTCGGTTCCTCCAATTTCCTGTCGAACATGATGCAGGCCACTGGCCGGGATGACAACGCCGTCTTCGCCGAGAACGCCGTCGACTGGTTGGCCCAAGACGAAGGCCTGCTGTCGATCAAGACTCGTACTGCCCGGGAGAAATCTCTGACCCTGCTCCAGGATTCTCAGGTCCGCGACTCGGTCGCCTTCTCGCTGTCGTTCGTCAACCTGTTTCTCGTGCCGATGGCGATCATTGTGTGGGCCGTGGTCCGGTTCCTTCGCCGCCGAGCCCGAGAACAGAAGAGTTGAAAGGGAGCCTCATGATGGACTACAAAACCAAAATCACAGTTACATCCGTTCTTCTCGGCGTTCTCTGCCTCACGGCTGTCCTTGGCTGGGTTTTCAGCCAGCAGTCGGTGGCCGAGCGCGCCGCTCAGCAACCGCTTCTGACCGGTTTTCAAGCTTCGGAGGCGACAAGCCTGGTTCTGGGCAACGGCGTCACTTTGGCCAAGGCGGCCGGAGGTTGGAGTTTGACCTACCAGGGCAAGTCGTATCCCGCCGCAGGCGAGCGGATCGATTCGTACGTCAAGTCGCTGCAATCGCTTCTGCGCGAACGTCTTGTGACGCAAGACGCCGACGTCAAGGCCTTGGGACTCGACCAAGGCTTCAAGACCCTCAAAGTGCTTGGAGGAGGCGGAAAAGTCCTGGCCGACCTTCAGATCGGCGGCACCAACGACTTGGGTGACAAGGCTTTCGTCCGGCTTGCCGGTCAGAAAGAGGTCTGGCAGACCGACCGGAACTTTGTCCGATCGCTCGAACTGGATTTCAACACCTGGGCCGACTTGTCGCTGTCGCCCGGCCGCAAACCCGAGGCCCTAATCCGCGTGGCCTTTGACGGCAAAATCACCGCCCCCGACAAGTCCGTGTATCCGTCATTCGATCTTGTGAAGTCCACAAAGGCCAGCAAAGCCGTCTGGGAAAACAGCGTCACCAAGGCCGGCAACGATGCCATGACGTCCTGGACCCAACAGCTTGTGTCGTTCCGTTTCGGTGCCTTTGCGTCGCCCGGCGATCCGGCGCCCGTGGCCACAACCCTGGGTACCCTGACGCTGAGCTGGTCCGACGGAAAACAAACCGTGGTCAAGATTGGCCCGGCCGACTCGCAGAAGCGCTACCGCTGCAACGATGGCACCCGAGACTTCTGGGTCAACGACTGGGCTCTCGGCCAATTGCTCTACAAATAGGTCTAGGCGGAGGCGTTGAGGTGCGCGCGGTAGCGGTCTGGGTCGGTCTTCAGCCCTAGGACACGAACCGTTCCTGCCAAAGACCTTCGCTTGGCAGAAACCGCTTCGCCCAAAAGCGTGTCCGAAGACAGCAGGCGGCCCGCGCGCGCCGCGACTCCGGCGTGAACTAGGGCACCCCCCAGCGAGCGGTCGGCAGTTTCGACGAAGCTCCTGGCGGCCTGGAGGGCCTGTTCCAAGGTGCGACCAGGTAAGACTACGGCGGCTCCGCCCTCGCACTCAAAGTCGAGGTCAATGGAAGGGAAGGCATCGCGAACGAGGCGTCCCCAGGTCGCCTGAATCACGGAGCCGGATTTGATTTCAAAGAGGATGAGCGCTAAGTCCTGGTTTTGACCCGAGGCCCGGTCGAGCTCAAAGTCGAGCCGGGTCGCCAAAAACGCTTCCCAGCCTAAGCCGGATTCGGGCGCAAACAGCGACGGCGCGGACGAGGAGGCCACAGCCGGTGCGCTCACATAGGTGGCCGGCGCGTGGTCCTCGGGCGCGGAATCGTAGGCCTCGGGCAAAGGCCCCTGGGGTTCCTCAAGAGGCGGCAGATCCTCCATCGTCAGCGTGTCGTCGAACCAGTAATCCTCGTCTCTTTCCGGGGGCAAGGGACCGAGCTTTTCAACGGCCGGTTCGGGCTCCTCAGGGCTCCAGGAGCTTGGTTCGGCTTCTTCATTGGGTTCTTCCGGTTCAGCTTCTCCGACGCGGGACGAGACAAAGACCACGATGGTCGTCAGCACCAACAGAACCAGCAGTGTCGCGCCGCAGGCCTTCAACAGCTGAAAAATCTCCCCCCGACCGTAGAATTGGTAGATGCCCTCGAGGGTCATCGGCTCGCCAGAGGCTCGAAACACGGGAAGAGCCACCTTGACCTCGGTCATCGACTGGGGTTCCCAACGAGGAACTGCACGATCAATAGGCACCGGCGTCCTGGGACCCCGGTAGTACTCAGTTCCCCGGTCGGGCGACGATAGAAGCAGCATCTTCCAATGCGGATCGGCCCCCGGAACCTGCGAGAAAACACGGCCAAGACCCGCCGCCTCCAGGACTCCGGGGTGGAGAGTCAGGTTTGAGACCAGACCAGCCGCTTGGCGAAGTTCGGTTCGCCCAAGCTCCTGTGCCTTTTGTTGAAGTTGAACCCAATCGGCCACCGCCCACGCGGCCAGACCAACCAGCGTCAGGGCGACCAAGACGGCGTAGAGGCGGGTGACGATCGGTTTCATTTCCTGGTTCCCTTAGGGTTGTTTTGAACTAAGTTGTTATCCTGTTTTGAATTATTCATTTGTAAATTCTTCCCGTTGAGTGAACTGTCAGCTACGGTCAAGGAAAATTCAACCGTTTGACAAGTTTAGGGGGGAAGTGTTTGCATGGTCAAGAGTTATCACAATCAAAGACGCTTTGCGGTCAGTGGACGCCCGAGGTGTCGGCAAAACCTTCCAAATTCCAAAGCCGTTGTTGGGGCTCTTTGAGCATCAAGGGGGAGAGTTTTTCCTTCAAAGTGACGAAGACGCCTGTCTGCATGAAAGCCTCGGCGTTCCCCTTCGATTCCCAGGTGCCCATGGCCAAAACATTCCCCGAGGTTTGTGAGAAGAGCTGCATTCGGACAAAGCCCTTTCGGTTGCGTGCTGCTTCGAGGACGGTTTCCCGCCAGATTTGGCAGCCAAGGGCTACTTGCTCGGGCTTGAACTGATACTCCATGGTTGCTGTGTACATGGGTTAACTCTAGAGCCGATTTCAAGATCTGACAAGGGACGGCTAGTCGAGGAGCGAAAGGGCGCGCCGTTTAGCGGTTTGCAGGAGCTCGTGCCCAGAGGCCCCGCTCTGGCGGTGGAGTGCCAAAGCCAAGGGCCAGAGGGCCAACCAGTCCTGGCGCTGTTCGGTAGGGAGTTGCCTGACAAACGAGTGGAACGACACCGAGGGGTCCGAGGGGAAGGGGAGAGACTCCAGGCGATCGTGCCAGTCCCGTGAAAAGGTCTCCCACCGCGGGCCAGAACCGCCGTGGGCCAGCCGAATAGGGGCCGGAGTTCCAGAAAACCCATTCCACCGTTCGCGATAGTCCCGCAGGAGAGGGGTCGTGTCCCAGGCCTCCCCGCTGATTCTCGAGCGTTGACGTCCTCGGACTCCGTAGCACGACGCCGTCAGGCGGGACTCCAGCGGCGTGAGCCGGCTTGTCAGTTTCTGGGCGAGGTCGTACACATAGGTGCCGCGGGCGTAAGCCTGACCGTTGCGGTAGCCAAAATCGACTCCCCAGGTTTCCACATGACGGGCCCCCAGAGCCAAGGCCGCGTTCAGCGCAAGACCTGAAACGTTGCCAAGCGATCCATCCAGAACCGGGAGTTCGGGAAAGACACGCCTCACGACCGTGCCGAACGGGTGTCCCGACAGGTAGCGCACCACGGGCATACCCACTCGCCCGAGAAGAGGAAGCGACGCAAGATCGGCGGCAAGAGGAACGCCTGCAGGCCGGGCAGGAACAAAATGGTGCAAGGTAGGGAGCTGGCCGTCGAGGCACAGCACCAGATCCGGCGCGATGCCGCGGGCGGTCAGCGCTGGAAGGGCCGTGTCGGTGCTGAAAAGACGGTCACCGGTTTCTGGCCGCTCTTCAAGCCACCTGAGGTTTCTCGGATTCTCGAGAGCGTCACCCAAAGTTGGCCCGGCCCCCGCGACAACAACAAGGGCCCCCGGGCAACCGGGCACCGAAGCCTCCTCAAGGTGCTTCAAGTTCCTCAGCGCGTTGCGATACCAGCGTTCGCCAAACCTGGCCTGCGTCGAGGTGTCCGACGCCAAAGCCTCCAGCGCGGCCGAGACCGCCCCGCGGTATGGGTCCCAGAGGGCTTCCTGGCCGTTGGTCGCCGCCTTCCAGTCAAGGGTTCGGAAGGCTCCGTCCCACAGCGGGTGGTAGCGGTCCAGAACCAGGGCTTGAAAGTCCGAAGGCGAACGGAAAATAGGAATCCACTCGCTGCGCTCAATCCAGGTCGTCCAGTCTTCCCAGGTGAACAGGCTCTGCCAGACTTCGACCCGCGGCTCCACCCAGAACGCGAGCTGCAGGCCGTTCAAGGCGTCGGCTGCCCGGCGTCCCGCGCCGCCGAAGACGGCAACCGTGCCGCCGCTCCACCCTTGCGACCACCGCTGGGCCTCTTTGGCGGCATCGAAAGTCGAAATCAGGGAGCGGGCTCTGCCTTGGTACAAGAATCCGGGAAGAGGGTTGTCCTCGCGGTCTTTCAAGCCAAGGTTGGCACCTGGCCCCCTAGAGGCAAGCTGTTCGTACAACGCCCGCGTCTCCCGGTCTTCCCGCCCACGGAGTGCCTCCAGATTGGGCTGCCAGAACCGGCTCAAGGAACGGCTTCCCGCAGTTCTTCGAGAAACTGCCTGAGCGCGGCTTTCGCGTCATGGGCGGGCTGTCCCTGACGGCGTGCACGGAAATCGTTTCTCAAGGCTTCCGGCACCGCGGTTTTTGCGGCTTCGACGAGCCAGGGGTCCGTCGCCGAAACTGTGTTGACCCGGGCCAGGAACGCCTCCAGGGCCGAATGCACTTTTTGACGACGGGCCGTTGGTTCGAGGGCCTGGCTGGCAACCCACCGGCCGCCTTCTTGCTCTTGCTGGTTCCACAGGGTCTCGGCGGCGTCCCACCCAACCTCGGTCATCGTGTCCCAGCGGATGGGCGACGGTGCGATCCGAAACACAGGCCTGGAAAAGCGCGCCCGAGACCTGAACCAACCCGCGTAGGTCACAAGCGCAGGGGAAGTGCGGGTCGTCTCCTGCACTATGGTGGCCTGTTCAAACAGCCGGTCGGCCCAGAGGCCCTCAAGCGGGGCCAACCGCCGGTGAAGCGTTTCAAGGCGCCGATCGACAGTGTGCGGCGAGGTGTGCCCTCGAAGGTCGCGGAACGCCAGATCGAGGCCGGCGATGAAGACCGGACCGGTAGTAGCTTCCAGAGCCAACCGAATCGCCGTCACTGCGACGGTGCCCTGGCTAGGCACTTCGATATACTCCCCGGTCAGCACTCCGAGAAGGGCCTGTTCTACTGGCATGCCCTGGCTGAAGAAAAGGCAGGGGCGCCGCGCCAGCACGGGGTCGGGAGCGGACCCCAAAGCGGCCAGTACCGGAGTCGCGGTTCCGGCCAGCCGGTGCAGGTGCTCGCGGGCGTAGAACCCTCCGTCGGTGGCCACACCGGCGTCGGGAATGAGGCCGCGGCGGACGAGCGTCTCAAAGCTTGAAGGCAGCGCCCAGAGTTCAAACTTCTTCCTTGAGCGGGCCAGATGAGCCAGCCCGTCGTCGAGGCTGGGACCCGAGGCCGCGATGACGAGGGGGCGGTTGCCGGGGACCCTTTGAACCGGATGCTGCCAATCCAGGCTGTTGCGGACGGCGTTGTGCCAAAAGCGTTTGCCGAAATGACTCTGCGTCAGAAGCGATCCCTGCGCGGTGCGGTAGCAATCGCGAAACCGGCGGCCCCAGTCTAGCGCAATCTCCGGTGCCAGCCGTTCGAACGCGGGCCAAACCTGCCAGGCGACCGCATCGGCACCCCACCGGTCGAACACATCTAGAAGGAAAGTTTCGAGCGGACCATCCTCGGGGGCCCAGGCATCGATCGAAGCCGGGACCCACGGCCGGGCTGCGGCCCCTGGCAAAAGAGCCACAGGTTTGAGTCCCAAGGCCTCAAGCGCCGTAGCGGCGGCGCCCAAGGGGTCGCCTGCGATAAACACAAGACTTCCGGGAGCCACGCCGAGGTTTTCAGACCACGAACGGATCTCTCTTGCCGGATCGTAGGTGGAGTTGAGCTGACGCCCCATCCAACTGGGAACCGGTCCTCGGGGGCCCTGCGACACCGCGAACGACACGTCAGCGCCCCAAAACTGACTGGAGTTCCTGCGGCGTCTTGACGAGTCTGAGGTCCCATTTAGGAGAAAACCCTTGGGGCCACTTCAGGCTGACTTCGATTTGATGCCAAAGCAACGCTTGATCCATGCGGGCTGGAAGCACAAACAGGGCCGTAAGGCGCGGGGCCCTCCACAAAACCGCCCCGTGTTCGCCGGTCAGTTCGGAAAGGCTGCGCTCGACCAGCAGCCTGACGCGATGATGGGGAAAGCCCTTTTGATCGCAGTAGAAGGTCAGTGCGGTGGTGTCTAGCTCGGCCACGAGAAACCCGTGACCGTCCTCGAGGTTCCTCATGAGGCGCGCCTCGGAATAAACCGGTACCGACCGGCGGCGCGGATGAAGACTCTGGATGAGCGTGTATTTGTATTGAGTCCACGCCAGGACAAAATCCTCATCCTCCAAATCAAAAGGAGGGGAGTCCAGCAGCACTAGCGCCCCCAAAAGGGTGCGGGGCTCGGCCACCAAGGGGAGCGCCAACGGGAAACCCGTGTCGTGGGACCATCTGGCGGCAAACGCGATAAGATCGCCCTTCTCGGGACCCGTCAGCACCTGGGGGATGCCCGCCGTCAATCGAAGCCGCAGGGGAGGATCCAACTCCAATCCCCATTCTGGAACCGGATCGGGTTTGGTCCACGCGGTCAGCTTCAGCCTGTCGCCCACCGAAGGGACTTGGAGGAGCAACGCCGTCCCCAAACTAAAGAAGTCTCCCGTCCGCGGCAGGTCGTCGAGCACCTGCGGCGCAAACGCCTGGGAAACCTCGTCATCCTCCTGGGTTTGTTCCAGGTAGATCAGGACGTCTTTCCACGTCAGCTGATCGAAGGGTTTTTTTTTTCCTGCCGCTTTGAGGCTTTATCGAGAAGTCCGCTCACTCGATCAGTCCCAGCTCTTCGAACAGGCGCTTGTAGACTTCAAAATGCTCGGACTCGGCAAATTCCTGAATCTTGTCGTCGGGCAACGAAGCCAAGAGCTTGTCCATGTAGGTCAGGACCGCGCGCAATTCGTCTTTCAGACCCGAAGGAAGCGGTTCGCGGCCGTCGACAGGTTGAGCCGACACAGGGGGAGGGGGAGGCAGGGCTTCTTCTTGGGCGACGCCGGAAATCTCTTCGGGTTCGACCGGAAGCTCTTCTTCAACCGGGGCTTCGGCCTGTGGAGAACTCCAGCCTTCGGCATCGGCGCCCAGATCGGCCTGGTCATTGTTTTCGGTCAAGGGAGGGAGCGAATCGAGGTCCCATTCGTCGGAGGAACCGGGCAGATCGTCGGCCAGCTCGGGCGCAAGAGGCACAGAATCTACGGCTTCCAGGCCCGGGTCTTCCTCAAGCACCAATTCTTCAGCCTCTAGCGCGATTTCTTCGGCGTCGGCTGGTTCGCCGAACAGGTCATCGGCCAGCAGGTCCTCGGTTTCCGAGTCGTCGAGATCTGAAGGAAGGCTTTCCTCAAGCTCGATGCTTTCGGGAACCCCCAAACCGGCCTCCTCGTCTTCCAAAACGACGGGTTCATTCAAGTCGAGGGACGTTCCCGCCAAAAACTCCTCATCGGTCACATGGACCTCTTCCGAGTCGGCACTGACTTCGGGCTCGGGCTCGACAAGGTTGCCCTCAGGGTCAAGGCTCAACAGATCTTCGTCGAGACTCAACCCAACTTCCTCGCCTTCGCTGATTTCGGCCGTCGAAAGGATGTTGTCGAGCTCGTCGCCAGTGAGGGCGATCGTTTCGTCGTCTTCCTCATCAAAGAAGCCGTGAGAGGCTTTTTCCGCCTCGCCTTCGGGAGGCGCGAACTCGCCGGCCAAAGGCTCTTCGTCCGCCAGGGCTTCTTGGGGAACCTTGGCTTCACGCGGCTCGGACACGGCCGGCGCCGCCTGCGGAGCCGACCTAAAATGGGTCATCTCCTGCTTCAGCTCCGAAATCTCCTGCTTGATGCTCGAAAGCTCCTGTTCGATCTTTCCCAAGATCTGGGCGGCCAAATCGGGTTCCTGCCTTGGTG
>CAYYUZ010000003.1:0-1089 GCA_964475005.1 uncultured Spirochaetales bacterium | reverse complement strand
TCCTGTTCGATCTTTCCCAAGATCTGGGCGGCCAAATCGGGTTCCTGCCTTGGTGCGGGTTCCACGCGCGCAGGCTCTGGGGCGGGTTGGGGCGAAGCCGAAACCGGGGCAAGAACAACAGGAGCTTCGTCGGTCTCCGAGGGTTCGCGGATGCCGCTGGTCAGGTCTTCTTCGAGAGCGATCAAGCTGTCCATATCTGTATGGTCGTCGGGTTCGAGATCGACTTCGAGAACCACGGCTCCCTCGTCCTCCAAAGCCGGAAGGGAATCGTCGAGGTTGGTCTCCGCGAAGAATGTGTCGTCTGTTTCTACCTCGGGCAGGTCTTCTGCCGCCGAAAGATCGTCTTGCGAAGGGGAAACCTCTTCAAAGTCGACAAACTCGCTGAGGTCCACTTCTTCCGAACCGTGCTTCGACTCCGAGGATGCCTGGGCGCGCGGCTTGGCTCCTTCGACAATTTCTAGTTCTTCGTCGTTGATGTCGTCTTCGATGTCGATATCGATGTCAAGGAACTCTTCGTCAAAGGGCTCTTCCTCCAAGGCTTCATCCTCCAAAAGCGCGGGGGAATCTTGGCCCAAGGCCTTGGAAGCAGGCGAAGTTTCATCGTCCGACGAGACATCCTCAAAACTGACGAAGTCGTCAAGCGAGACGTCGTTGAACGAGCTTTCGGTTTCGGCGACTTTGGCCGATCGCTCGGCTTCGACGGCTTCGGGCGTATCGAGAAAGGCCATGTCGTCGTCAAGCGTGGTTTCGCCTTCCAGAGGCTCTTCGCTTACGGTCACGAACTCAAAACTATCATCAAGATTGGCCAGTTCTTCGCTGGAAAGGAAATCTTCTTCGGGAAGGTCCTCGGCAGCCACGGGTGACTCTGGAATCTCAACCGTGGACTCCTCAGCCGTATCGAGGTCTTCCGGGCCGCTCTTGACCCAAACCCCTAGAGGGTCCTCGGCCGAAGGCGCGTCAGATCCGGGAGGGACGTCGTCCAGCGAAAGGTCGTCGAAGGAGAAGGATTCCAAGTCGTCGAGTTCAAATTCCTTGTCGTTGGGCATAAGGGTCTCCTGTCCCGGGGCTAGTACTCTCGATTATCGGTCG
>CAYYUZ010000002.1:0-73853 GCA_964475005.1 uncultured Spirochaetales bacterium | reverse complement strand
ACATCCTTGAAATGCGTTCGATTTCCAAAACCTTCCCCGGGGTGAAAGCCCTCGACAACGTCAGCTTCCAGGTCGCCGAAGGCGAGATCCACTGTCTCGTCGGTGAAAACGGCGCAGGAAAGTCGACTCTCATGAAGGTTCTCAGCGGCGTCCACTCGCATGGCACCTACACGGGAGACATCCTTTTTCGTGGAGAGGTTCAGTCCTTCCGCGGTATTTCTGACAGTGAACACGCGGGCATCGCCATCATCTACCAGGAACTCGCTCTGTTTCCCGAGCTTTCCGTCTACGAAAACATCCTCATGGGACAAGAAATCACCCATGGTCTTGGGGTCACAGTCGATTGGAACGAAACGGTGAAGAAAGCCACCGAGATGCTCAAGCGTGTGGGCCTCAAGGTGAATCCCGAAGCGCTCATCAAAGACCTCGGTATTGGCCAGCAGCAGCTTGTCGAAATTGCCAAGGCCCTGTGTAAGAACGTCAAACTCCTCATCCTCGATGAACCCACCGCGGCTCTCAACGAGGACGACGCAGAAAATCTCCTTTTGCTGATCAAAGACCTGCAGAAGAACGGCATCACCTCGGTGTTGATCTCGCATCGTCTGAAGGAAGTCATCGAGATCGCCGACACCGTCACGGTGTTGCGTGACGGCAAGACCATTTGCACCCTCGATGCCAGAAAAGGCCAAGTTTCTGAGTCGGTTCTGATCAAGAACATGGTTGGACGTGAAATTCACAAGATCTATCCTGCCCGCGGCAACTGCGTTACCGACGAAGTGGTGCTCGACGTGAGGAACTGGAACGCCTACAGTCCCAAACTTGGCCGTGCCGTTCTGAAGGACATTCAATTCAATCTGCACAAAGGTGAAATCATCGGCTTCGCCGGTCTGATGGGCTCGGGACGAACCGAACTCGCCAAGAGCCTGTTTGGCAATCCCGATGGTTATGAGCTTCGCGGCGAGATGACCTTTCATCAACAAAAGAAGCGCTTCAAGCATCCCGGGGAGGCGATTCAAGCCGGTTTGGCTTACGCGTCGGAAGATCGCAAAGGCAACGGCCTCATCCTGATTCAAGACATCAAGTCGAACATCACCCTGGCGAACCTCGAAAAGGTTTCCAACCGCGGAATTCTCGACGCCAACCGTGAAGTCAAAGAAGCCAACGACTACAAAAATGCCCTAAAGATCAAGACCCCGAGCGTTGAACAGACTGTCGTGAACCTTTCCGGCGGTAACCAGCAGAAGGTGTCGATCGCCAAGTGGCTCTTCGTCGAGCCCAAGATTCTCATTCTCGATGAACCGTCGCGCGGTATCGACGTGGGTGCGAAGTATGAGATTTACACCATCATGAATCGTCTGGTCGAACAGGGAATGAGCATCATCATGATCTCGTCGGAACTTCCCGAGGTTTTGGGAATGAGCGACCGCATCTACGTCGTTTCGGCGGGCCGGATCGCCGGTGAACTTTCCCGGGAAGAAGCTGACCAGGAAAAGATCATGCATCTTGCGACAAGCTAACCGAAACCAAGAAACCAAGGAGACCCGCCCGTGACCACCCAAGATCTGCAAAAAGCCCTCAACAAAAACATCCGCGACTATGGGATGTTTATCGCCCTGTTCGTGATTATGACGATCTTTACGATCGCGACCAACGGCTTGTTCTTGTCGTCCCGCAACATCGCTGACTTGATGAATCAAACGGGCTACATTGCCGTTTTGGCCGTCGGCATGACCTTGGTCATCGTCATTCGGCACATTGACTTGTCTGTCGGGTTCTTGGCCGGATTTCTCGGCGCCGTCGCCGCGATCGGGCTGAGTGTCCTTCACTGGTCCATTTTGATCGTGGTCCCCGCGGTCTTGCTTCTGGGAATCCTGGCCGGTCTGCTGACGGCCCTGCCGGTGGCGAAACTGGGAATCCCCTCGTTTGTCGCTTCGTTGGCCGGTTGGTTGATTTACCGCGGCTTCCTTTTGCTGTCGACCACATCGACGGGAACCATCAACATTTCCGATCCCGCCTTCGTGGCGCTGGGCAACGGCAGCATTCCGGACTTCTTCCCCGATGACAGTCCCTTCCTGCCCGGCCTGCACAAGGTCACCCTGCTGTTGGGAGTTTTGGCCGTGATTTGGTTCATCATCTCCGATCTCCGGTCGAGAAAGCAAAAGAAGTCCTACCAATTTGACGTCATCCCGACCGACATGCTGGTCCTCAAGCTAGTTTTGATTTCTGCCGCCATTGGTTTCATTACCTGGAAGCTCGCTGGCTACAACGGAATGGGCTGGACAGTCGTTGTCATGCTCGTTGTGGTTGGCATCTATGACTGGGTTTCTCGGCAGACCATTTTGGGCCGTCACATCTACGCCGTTGGCGGCAACCCAGAAGCCGCTGAACTTTCGGGTATCAGCGTCAGCAACATCACCCTGCTCGTGTTTGGATCGATGGGACTCTTGTCAGCCTTGGCCGGCATTTTGTTCTCGTCGCGGTTACAGTCGGCTGGCCCGACGGGTGGCACGTTGTTCGAGTTGGACGCAATCGCGGCAGCCTACATCGGCGGTGTCTCGGCGGCAGGCGGCGTGGGCAAGATTACGGGTTCCATGGTCGGCGCCTTGGTCTATATGTCGCTGCGAAACGGCATGAACTTGATGGGCGTCGACGAGTCGCTGCAGTACGTCGTCCGCGGTGCCGTTCTGGCCTTGGCGGTCATTTTCGACGTGGCTACCCGTCGCGTTAAACGCTGATTTCGAGTAAAGAGGAGCCTGTAGGACAGCAAGGGAGGAGCGATGGCCAAAGCACGATCACTTTCCGTCAAGTTCATCGTCATCGCTGGAGTCTGCATCTCGCTGGTCTTGCTGGCCAGCGGAGTGTTGCGGATTGTCACCATCGGGCTAACCGAGGTGGCTCAGATTCAGGCCGAGTCTCACGCGGCGCTCAACCGCCTGGCGCACAATTTGGCCTATCCCGTAGTCAACAAAGCGCTCGACGAGGCCGACTTTGTGATTCAAGGCGAGATGCAGGGCCATATCATCGTCTATGCCAAGGTCACCGACAAAACCGACTCCACGGTGACCGAAAGCGCTTGGATCAACGGCGAACTCTCCTCGTCGCCCGACCCGGCAAAGATTCCCAAGGGCGACATCAGTCTGTCTGCCGACGTCAAAGACCGAAGCACCGTTGTCGGCAAAGTCATTCTCGAAGTCAGCTATGGCCAAATCTTCGAACGGGTTCGGGGACAGGTCCTCTTCGAAGTTGCGCTGATCATCATCACGAATGTTTTGTTGGCCCTTTTGATCGCTGCGTTGATGAACGTGATGGTCAAGCGTCCGCTTTCGGGTCTCGACAAGGTTCTGGCGCAGATCAGCCAGGGAGAAGGTGACCTCACGATCAAGGTTCCTGTAGTTTCCAAGGACGAAATCGGTTTGATTGCCCAGTACTTCAATCAGTTTCGAGAGAAGCTGGCCGCCATGATTCGCCAGCTGGTTTCCATCGGCACGCGGTTGCAGGAAAGTACCAATAGCTTAGCGAGCAATACCCAGGAAACTGCCTCGGGAGCACACGAGATCAACACAAACGTTGTCTCTATTGTGAAGAACATCGACGTGCAAACCGAAAGTGTAAACACGGTCGTCAAGACCCTCGACGGCATGGTCACGAGGCTCTCCAGCCAGCAGTACAGCGTTATGGAGCAGAGCGACACTCTGATCCGGGTTGTCGATTCCGTCTCGAAGATCACCGACGGCTTGGGGCTGGTGCGTGAATCGGTGATGGCCGACGCGCGGCTGTTCACGCAGATCGCGAAGGCCAACCTGGAAAGCAAGGGACTCCTCGCCGAGGTCAACAGCAAAATTAACGAGATCTTTTCGCGTTCCGACAGCCTCGTGGGTGCCACCGAGGCCATCGGCGACATCGCTGCTAGAACGAACATGCTGGCCATGAACGCGGCCATCGAAGCGGCGCACGCGGGTGAGGCCGGAAAGGGGTTCTCCGTCGTCTCTGAGGAAATCCGCAATCTGGCCGAGAGTTCTGCGGTTCAGGCCAAACAGACTCAAGCCGACATCGGCGTCATGATGAAGATCATCCAGGAGATCTTCCATTCTTCGCAAGAAGTCGAGAAGAGTTTCGAGGGTCTTAACTCAACGATTTCGAGCGCAGAGGCGCAGTCGCAGAGGACTGTCGATTCCATCCATGAATCTTCGCGAACCGTCGATGAAACCGTCAGAATTCTCGGGGCTGCGTCGCAGCTCAACGAGAACGTGACCAACCACGCGCGTGAAATCGATAAGGATACAAGAGCGGTTCAGGAACGCATCCAGGCGCTCAAGGAGATCAGCCAGACCGTGCATTCGAGTTCTGCTGAGATTTCCCAGGGCATCCGCGACACCACGATGGCCATCCATTCGATCTCTGAGCATACCCAAACCAACAAGCAGCTCCTTGAGGATCTTGTCGCTCTGGCCACGCGGTTCAAAACGGACTGATCGCTACTCGACGGCAGTCGGTTCGGGGTTTGGTGCGCCTGAAGCGGGCCCAACCGGCGGATCCTTGGGCATCGCCCACGCAGCCAGCCAAGTCAGCAGAGCAAACCCAAAAGCCACAGAAAAGACCCACCCCGTAGCCTGAATAAGGTTAGCCGCGACTTCGGCCCCTCCGCTCGAAGCGCGCAGGACCGCGTTGGCGACGGCACCAAAGATGGCGACTCCTACGGCGCTTCCAACGGCCCGTGCAAATTGATTATTGCCGGTCACAACGCCGCGTTCGTGCCAGACCACACTGGCTTGTGCGGCGATCATGGTCGGCGTCGCGGAAAGCCCGAAGCCCATGCCCGCGACGAAGCAGAACACCGTAATTCCCAGCAAGGAGGGCGTACCGACGACAAGCGTCAGGCCGCCGACTGCAACGGAGACAAGTCCCAGGCCAAGGATCGCTGTCCGCCGAAAACCGATCTTCAGGTAGAAACGGCCAGAGAACGTCGCGGCAAGCGGCCAACCGGCCAAGATGGCGGCAATCGACAGCCCCGCCACGATGGGCGTCGCACCCAGCGTTTTCACGAGGTAAGTCGGAATGTACGAGGTCAGGCCTAAAAGGATGGCTCCCATTCCGAAGGCGGCGATCGAGGTGGTCACCAGCAGCCGCCTGGTGAAGATCCAAAGGGGAAGAACGGGTTCTGCCGCGCGTCGTTCCACGAAAAGGAAGATTCCGAACAGAACGGTTCCTCCGACCAAGGCCCCCACACTGATCGGGGAACTCCAAGCCCAAGCCTGGCCCCCTTCAAGAATGCCTAGGATGACCAAACCCAGCGATACGGTCATTAAGACGATGCCCAGGAAGTCGATCTTGTGATCGCGGTGGGTCACCTTTTCATGGAAGCTCTTCAACAGCAGCGCTACAGCCACGAACCCCAGAGGTAGGTTGATCCAGAACACCCAGCGCCAGGAAAGGTACTGGCAAAACAGACCGCCCAGAGTCGGACCAACCACCGAAGAAACGGCCCACACGCTGGCGAGGTAGCCCTGTGTCTTGGCGCGTTCTTCGACAGTGTAAATGTCTCCTGCAATGGTGATGGTCATGGGGAGAATGGCGCCGGCTCCCAATCCCTGCAGGCCACGAGCCAGAATCAATAGGGGCATCGACCAAGCCACACCGCACAATACCGATGCGGTCAGGAAGAGGCCAATTCCAAAAAGAAGGATGGGCTTGCGACCCAAGACGTCGGAAAGCTTGGCGTATAGCGGCACGGAAACCGCCTGCGCCAGGAGATAGATCGAAAACAGCCAGGGGAAGTGAGCGAAATCACCAAGGTCGAGAACAATGGCCGGAATGGCGGTAGCCAAAATGGATGCATCGAGGGCCGCCAAACCCGAAGAAACCATAAGGGCCAGAAGGATCGGGCCACGGGGGCCGCGAAGCCCAAGGGGGGAGGGACTCAAGGATTACCTACCGGGGATTTGATGTGACCAAAATACTAAGAATTGAGCTAGTCGTCGACAGGTTCGCGCCGCAGGTTCAAATCCATGTCGAACGACTCGAGAGTTTGCGCAATCACGAGGTTCGAAAGTGTTTCTTGGGAGAGGCTTCTCCCTTGGCTGACCCAGTAGATCAGGAGACCGATGGCCTCACCGGACCGCATCGCCACAAAGTATTCCTTGGCCTCGTCTGAAAGAAAGTTACTGTTTTCGCTGAGCGACAGAACCTTGCGCGCGTGTCGGCCGAAGGCCGCCAAGAGGAAGGATTCTCGGCCGGCCAGGACAATCAGCTCCACCGTGCGAAACCGCGATTCCCAAAATCGCAGGAAGGGAACGACAAACGCCGTTCGAAACCCCTTTCCCGAGACGGTTTGTTCCCTGTAGTAACCCAGGACAGCAGCGAAGAGGTCAGAGAAGTCCCTGTCGACCATGTACCGTAGCAAGTCTTCGGTTTCGTCGAAGTTCCTGTAGAAGGTGGAGCGGGAAAGACCCGCCTTCGCCGCCAGTTGCACGACTTTGATCTGGGAAAAAGCTGCGGTTTTCATCAGTTCGCCCAAGGCGACAAGCAACCATTCCACCGACTGAAGAGATCGGGCATCCTCTTTGATATGGTACATTGGGCGTCCCTTTGTATCATAGGATAGCCCAAAACTGGAACTGTGATCGGGAAAGTCGTACCCTCGTACTGGAAGGATCTGTCCGCGGTCCCTTGACGGGCATGGCACGTTCTTCCGCGAAAATAACGACAGCCAAACCTAATGCTGCTCTTTGGGAACGTCGGAGTTCAGTTCTTCTGATATTCGACGTCTTTTCGACTGGCCTGCCTTAGACTTGTCTTTGTGTGGGGGATATCGATGTTCAGGAATTTCTCGGTGGGGTTGAAACTCGGGGCCGCCTTTGCGGTCTTCGTAGTTCTTGTGGTTTTTGTTTCTCTTGTCGGTATCGCCAGTTTGCTGAGGGCCGTGGAATCTGAGAAAAACTTGGTTCAAGACTCCGTCTATGGAATCCTTTCTGTCGACTCGGCGCAGCAGGCGCAGCTGGACTACCAGCGTCTCCTCTACGAGTACTTGGCCGAGCTCGACACTTCGAAGTTTGGCGGGCTCGACGAGGAGTTGGCCAGTGACGCTGAGGTCTTCAATTCTACCCTGACCAATTTTGCCAGCACCAACAAGAATGAAAGTCAAAATGGCGTCGTTCAGAAAATTCTCACCGACGCCAAAGCCATGGATGAAAACGCTGCTCAGGTCGTGAAGCTGGTCAAGGAGAATAAGAGGAAAGAAGCCCAGCAGGTGATGTTTGCGCAGGTTGACGTGGCCTTTGACCAGATCATGGAGTCGTTCAAGACCCTCGACAAGAGTCAAAAGTTTCAAGCTGGAACGACGAGCACCGATCAAAACAAGGAAGCTGAGTTCGTTGTTTACGTGCTGATCGCAACGAGCCTTGTCTCGGTGCTTCTGGCTGTGCTGGTCGGGCTCCTCATCGTCCGTATGATCAAAATGCCCCTCAAACACGCGCTGACCCTTGCCAACGCCATCGTCGAAGGGAACTTGGCCTTCAGGGTCGAGGCGAAGCTCCTGACACCCAAGGACGAGTTTGGAGCCCTGTTGCGCGGTCTTGATCACATGCAGAGCGATCTCGTGGAGTCGATCCGGCACGTTGAGGGGAGCTCCCACGCGCTGGAACGAGTCGGATCTCAACTCGCCAGAGCGATCGAAGACGCTGGCACGGCGGTCGACACGATCGGAAAGAGTGTGGAAAGCGTGAACGCACGAGTTCAGAATCAGGCCGCCAGCGTGACCGAAACGGCGGCCACGATTAACCAGATCGTCCGCAACGTCGAAGGGTTGCAGCAAGACATCAATTCCCAGGCAACTTCGGTCATCCAGTCGTCGGCGTCTATCGAAGAAATGACCTCCAATATCCAATCGGTCTCGAAGAACGTGGAACTCATGGGTGAAGAGTTCACCAAGCTCATCGACGCTTCTGACGTCGGCAAAGCCAAATTGGGGGTGGTCGGCGAACGGGTCAAAGTCGTGGGTGAGCAGAGCCGCAAGCTCCTGGAAACTAACGCGATGATCAAGACAATTTCGGCTCAAACCAACCTGTTGGCCATGAACGCCGCCATCGAAGCCGCTCACGCCGGGTCCGCGGGCAGGGGATTTGCCGTTGTTGCCGATGAAATCCGCAAACTGGCCGAATCCTCGGCCAAAGAGTCCGTGGAGATCGGCCGTGACATCAACGCCATCCTTGCGGAAATTGTCACCGTGGCCTCGGCAACCGACGAGTCCCAGAGGGCTTTCCAACTCGTCATCGACGAAATCGCCGTCCTCAACCGCTACGAACTCGAAATCAAGAACGCCATGCAGGAACAGAAGTCGGGGTCGATGCAGATTCTCGAAGCCATCGGTGAAATCAACACGATCACCACCCACGTCAAGGACAACGCCGCCGAAGTGACGTCAGGCAGCCAATCGATCCGGACGGAGATGCACAACTTGGCGGCTGTCAGCGAAGAGCTGAACGCGTCGATGCACGAAATCGAGGACGCGACCAACGGCATACGGAAAGCCAGCGAGCTTCTGGAAGTGGTGGGTCACCTCAACAGCGACCAGATCAGCGCGTTGAGCGCCGTCATAACGAAGTTCACGCTGTAGGCGGAAGGATCAAATCGTCAGGCTAAAGTCGTCGTTTTCCCAGCTGAAAATGGAAGCGGCTATTGGCGGTTCCCGCAAAACGGGAACCAAAATCCAGCACGGCCTCGGTGGCCGAAACTGGCGTCTCGCGTTCGTTTTGAAGAACGACCCAATGGCAGTTCACCTCAAGGAACAGTTCCAGCTCACTAAACTCAGGAAACTCCTCTGCCAACCCTTCCCTGACCATCGCCGCGGAAAGCGGATCGCGGTGGGGGGGAAAGTCCCCCAGAAAGGTTTGAGCCGGGAGCGTTTCGAATAGCGCCAAATTCATACAGACCTCGCCGATTTCTTGTCGTTACTTGCCTCTTTTAGTGTCGGCGGAGTTTGCCTTTCTCGTGAGGTCTTCTCACGGTTGGAGGACTGCAGGCAGACGGCGGATGAGAAGCTCGAAAGCGGCGCCGCCCTGAGGGGGGTTGAACGCCCGAATTTGGCCCTCTTGGAGGTTCAGCATGGCTCGGGCCAAGCTGAGGCCGAGGCCGAACCCCTTTTGCCCGAGACCGCTGGCCTTCTCCACTCGGTCAGGGTCCTGAGCTTCGACCCGGTAGAACCGCTTAAAGATCAACTCAAGCGACTCTTCGGGAATGGCCGGGCCGGAATTGCGGAACACCAGCCGCCACAGCGGGGCGTCGTTGGTTCCTGCCTCTTCAAGGGAAAGATGGAGGGGACTCGCCTTCGGCGCGTATTTGAACGCGTTCGTGAGGATGTTCAGAAAGACCTGGTGGAGAAGGACGCTGTTTCCCAGACAAGCCAGCGGGGGGCAGCGCGACAACGAGGTAGCCCCTTGCGGCAACTGATATTCAAAAGTGAGCTCCTTTGCGTCCCACAGTGGTTCAAGCTCTTCGATGAGCTCGGCCAAAAGGGTTTTCAGATCGCAGGCAGTCATGGGAGGGCGGTCGTATCCGCTGTCGAGTCTGGCTAGACGGAGCAGCGTGTTGAGCAGATAGACGATGTGGTCGATGTCGGCGAGGTTGTCCTCAAGCAGGGACTGCACGGTTGCCATCGACACAGGAAGATGCGCCAAGGTGATCTCATTGCGACCGCGCAGGACGGTGAGGGGAGTCCTCAGTTCATGGCTCAGTTGGCCCACCAGCGCCTCCTCAAACTGAAAATCCTGCTCCAGCTTGGCCAGGAGGGTGTTCAGCGTCGAGGCCATCTGTGAGACCTCGTCTCTCCCTGGAGGAACGGTGAGGCGCAAGTTCAGCTGCGATTCCGAAATTTTCTGGGCCGAGAGGCTCAAACGCCGGACCGGACGCATGGCCCAGTTGATCAGCAGTGTCCCCAATAGGCCAAACGCCAAAAAGACAAGACCGAAGACTATCGACAGGCTTAGAATGAAACTTCCCCAGACTTCGCTCAGGGTGACCGTCAGACAGGCCAGCCTGACCGTCCCCAGGGGCTGGCCGTTGTGCAAAACGGGAAGCACCGCGACCCGGTAGGGCGTGTCCTGGTTGGCCGTGATCAGTTGAAGACTGTTCTCCACTCCAACTCCGGGAATATCGAGATCGAGCGCCAAGTTCGACACCTGGATTCGGGCGCCCCTGGGGTCGAAGATTCCCAGAGTCGTCTTGTATGGCGAGGGATTGTTCAGCCTCTCCCGCAGGTACTTGTCGAGAAACGCCCGAAACTCAACCGTCGACACCGAATCGGCCACAGGACTCTCGCCGCTATTGGCGGCAAAATAGACACTGAGGCTATCTTGCGTGCTTCGAATCTCCCTGGTCAGAAACGCATCGATCCTGCCGGCTTGGTCCCGAATGAACCAGACCGAAGCCACCGAACCGACAAGCAGCAGCAGTAACAGAGTGATCACCCAGAGGGAAAGCAGAATCTTCTGCTTGACGGAAAGGGGGACGCCCACTTCACTCGTCCGACAGGGGATTGATCGAAAGGCGGAATCCTTTGCCCCGAACCGTGTGCAGCAGACGGGGCCGGGAAGGAGTGTCTATCCTCTTTCTCAGGTAGGCAATAAAGACGTCGATGACATTTGTATAGAGTCCGCTACCTTCGTCCCAAAGGGCGTTGGCGATCATGGATCGGGTGACGACCCGGTTTGAATTTTTCATCAAGAACTCAAGGAGCGCCTTTTCCTTTTTTGGCAGCCCGAGTTCAACGCCGCCCCGAGTTACCCTTTGGGTATTGGGGTCCATCACCAGATCGCCCACGACCAAGGGTGGCCTGGGATACCCGTGCATCTTCCGGTACAGAGCGCGGAATCGGGCTTGAAGTTCTGCGACCTCGAACGGTTTGGCCAGGTAGTCGTCGGCACCGGCGTCGAGCCCGGCGACCTTGTCGTCGACCTGGCCCTTGGCCGTCAACATAACGATGGCCTGTTTATGCCCTGTCTCTCTCAGCCATCGACAGAGTTCCAAGCCGCTGAGTCCGGGAAGAACAATGTCCAGCAGGAAGGCGTCGTAGGACGGGCGAGAGTTTTGAAGGACACTCATGACCTCTTCGGCCGTTGAGAAGGTCTCGACCTCGAACCCATCCTGCGCCAGTCCGTTCCTGACGATTTCTTGAATCCTCGGCTCGTCATCCACGAAGAGCAGTTTCATGGTCACCTCGGCTTTGCTCGAACTCATCATATCAACATTAATTCAAAAGTCAATTGACTCATTAAAAAAAATGCCTGATAATAATATTCAATCTCGAAACTCGCTTAATAAAAAGCTTAGCCTAGTTGCTAAGGAATACCAAGGGGTTGTGATGTTTGGCCGCCTGCTTTTTGGTTTGGTTTTGACCTTTCTCGGAATGGGGAGTCCGTCTCTTTGGGCCAGTGGGCAGGCTGAGGCCGCTCCCGTCATTCAGATGGATGCCCAACCGCGCCAGTACCTGGCTCCTCAAGATCCGACGGCCAAGAATCAGACCCTTGTCCTGCCCTTCTCGTCGCTGACGTTCACGGCCAAGGGGCAGGTCATCAAATCGTGGACCTTTTCCGTTTTCGACTCCTCGGGCCACCTGGTTTCCGAGGAGTCCCGGCTGGAGACTCGCAGCCGAGGGTTCTTTGGCGATTTGTTCAACCTCGGCCCTCGTCCTCAGGTCGAAATCCCGAAGGAACTGACCTGGGACGGGCGCTACCACGGTGCTAAGAATCCCCAAGACGGGATGTTCGTTCCCGATGGAAACTACACGTATCAGATTACCGTCGTCGACAGCGCGGGCGGGCGGGCGCAAACTCCTCCCTTCAACGCCACCATCAAGAACGCCAAGGTTGCCGTCTATTTCATCCGCGTTGCACAGCCGATCTTTGCTCCCTTGGGGAACCGGCCTACCGTATCGATTGAACAGTCGGGGAGTCACGAGAGCCACTGGGAAGGACGTTTCATTGACTCAGCAGGAAGGATAGTTCGAACCTACCTCTGGGAGAATACGAGCGAGTCAGTGGCGGATGACTTGGCGCCGCCGCCTTTCTCCTGGGACGGGCGGGACGACTCCGGTACCGTGGTTCCCGATGGGGTTTATTTCTACTCCCTCACGGGACGCAACCGGGCAGGGGCTTCGGCCTCAACCACTCTGACTCAGGCTCTGACGGTGAGTGAACGGTCGGGGATTCCCGTGTTGAGCTCAGAGACAACCCAGTTTTCTCCGAAGGCCGTTGGCGCGCCGACCTCGATCCTCTTCAAACCCGAGGTGGAAATTCAGGAGGGGCTGACCCAGTGGCGCGTCACGGTGTCTGACGCCACCAATCCGACCCTCGCCCGATGGACCCGCTCGGGTCCGGCCCCCGTCCCCAAGGAGATCGAGTTTGCTGGGAACACGACCTCGGGTCTGCCTCTCCCAGAGGGGCACTACGCCGCGACCTTGACTATTTCCTACGACAACGGCAACACGGGGGTTTCGAACCCATTCTCGTTTGACCTCGTCCTGACCCCGCCCCAAGCGGTTCTTTCTGCGTCGGCGATGGTGTTTGGCGGGACGGGCCGCGCCGGAATCACGGTGGATCTGAAAGGTGAACCGGGAATTCCCTGGGGTCTTGACGTTCTGACGACCAAGGGCCAACTACTCAGGCACTACGATTTGGGCGATTCTGGCAACGGTTCGGTCGAGTTTCAGGGACTCGATGAACAGGGAAAACCACTGCCGGACGGAACCCTCGTTCTGCAGGCGTCGGCGAAGAACCGCGCGGGCGTTCTGGGATTCACCCGTATCTCGGTGCGTAAAGACAACCGGCCCATGAAGGTCGGGCTGGACCTTTCGCGCACCGTGGTTGTTCCCAATCGAGGTCAGGCGGGAATCGTTCGCGTTACGCCGGTTTTGAGTGTGGCGGATTCCATCGACAAGACCGTCTACAAAGTGACAGGTTCGAATGGCACGGTCGTCGCCAACCGCCAGGCCGAATCGCTTCTGACCTTTTGGGACTGGGACGGTTCGGGTACCGACACCCGCCCGGTTCCCGACGGTGCCTATCGGGTGGCGGTGGAAGTCACCTACGCCAACGGCACCGTGTCGAGGGCCTCTTCCGACGTGACGGTCGACTCCAAGTTCCTCGATACCACTGCACCCAACGCCGACATTCACCTTTCTTCGCTTGTATTTGCCCCCAAGAATGTCGACGGACCGCAGTTTCTGACCATCGACCTCAAGGCCAAGGAGGGCGCCTCTCCTTTGGCTTCGTGGAGTCTCCAGATTCTGGATCCTCGCGGGAAGGGCTTCCGTTTGTTCTCGGGGAACGGTTCACCGCCGGCTCACGTGGTTTGGGATGGAAAGTCAGACTCTGGCGACTACGTGGAGTCCGGGGAACAGTACGAGGTGATCTTTGAAGTCGATGACACCGCCGGGCGGCAGGGGAGCAAGCAGGATGTGGTCACGGTCGACATCCTTGTCGACAAGCTGGCCGACGGTCGCTACAAAATCGTCATCAATTCGATTCAGTTTTCCGGCTACAGCTCGGACGTGTTCAAATTGCCTCAAGCTCTGTTGTCTAAGAATGTCTTCGTGTTGCAAAGGTTGGCCTCGGTTCTCAACCGTCTGCCGGGGTACAAGATCGGGCTGGAAGGGTACGCCGTCAGCGAGTTTTCGACCGATGCCAAGACCTCGGAATGGGAGCAGACCACCCAACTGCTTCCTCTGTCGCAGGATCGGGCCCAAGAAGTCAAGATGGCGTTGGTTCTCCTGGGTGTCGATGACGCGCGCTTTACAGTGCAAGGCTTCGGGGCTCTACGCCCCCTAGTCCCCAACACCGACCTCGAAAACCGTTGGAAGAACCGACGGGTAGAGTTCTATTTGGAGAAGTCAAAATGAGTATCCGCGTTGGACTGTTTGGTTTTGGTCGCACGGTCATGGCGGTCTTTGTTGACAGCAAGGAGACCCGGCGGCAAAAAGTGATTCGGCGGAGCTACAAGCTCAAGAACCGTTGGGCGCCGGAATTCCTCGAGGTCGGACTCGACGAGGGCGAACCCTTGTTCCCCGAAAAGGTCCACGAAGGGAGTGACGATGCTCGATGAGCTTCTAGAGAGCTGGAAGGTCCTGCATGGGACGACCTTTTTCGTTCTGGGTCTGCTACTTGGCGGAGTGGTTTGGGCCGTCGGGCTTGGCAGAGGGTTCGACCAAGGCTTCGACCAGGGTATTCAAATCCTCGAAACCGGGCAGGTTCTTGTCGAATCGACCCAAGGCGGGCTCGACCAGTACTTCCGCCTCCGGTCGCTGATCGAAGGGATACCCGGAGTCGTGGCGGCCTCGGCGCGGCTTGAGTTCAGTATGAAGGTGACCAACCCCCAGGGAAAGTCGAAGACCGTGCCTGTTAGGGCGTTCAGTTTTGCCCAAGAAGATAAGGTGACTTCGTTTCACAGCCGCATCCTTCATGGAATTTCGGGACCGCTTTCGGGGCTGCTTATTCCCAAGTCGTGGGAGGATCAAGCCTTCCTGTTTCCCAGTGAAACCGCCGGGCTGACTTCGACAGACGGGACCTGGAGTTCGGGTACGGCCGTCGTGGGTTCGATGGAACGAACCTCGGTGTTCTTGGGTCCCGATACGGTGCTGTTGGATTTAGAAACAGCCCAGAGCCTTCTTGGTGCCCGCGCACGAGTGACAAGTTTCGCCGTCCGCCTCGCGGGAGGGCTCGACCCCGACCGGTGGATCAAGGAGCATGGGGAAGCGTTTCTGGGCTTTGGCGTCCAGCTGAAGAGCTGGAAGGTTGCCAGCAAGGAGTTTCGAGCCCGAGTCCTTGGCGCGGCCGTCCCCTTGTTCATCCTGCGCGACGTGGTCATCTTGGCCATCGCCTGCGGCCTGTTGGGACTTGTGTGGCAACACCGTCTTTCGCGGCTCTGGTTTTTGCCAGCGGTACCGCGTTCGTTCGTTGAAGGGCTGCTGGCCTTGGGCTGTTTTGCCGGAACACTGTTGCTGACCGTTTGGTTGCTGTGGTCCCTCTTTCCCTTTTGGGAGATGCTTTTCATTGATCGGTTCAAGGCCAGCTATCCTTTCACGGGCCCCGCCGTCCTTGCGTGGGGCTGGGATTGGGGAATGCTTGCGCTGCCCGCGGCGTTCCTTCTCTTGGGGATCTTTGTTCAAAAGCGGGTGCCCCGGTGATCCGACCGAAATAACATCGAAAAGTGCCATAATCGCATTCATATGAAAGCAAAATATTGACAATATGAAAGTTAACGTCTATTCTTCAGACGTGAGGCACCCATGATCTTTGATGTTCAGCGCTATTCAACTCACGACGGGCCGGGAATCCGGACCGTCGTGTTCTTGAAAGGGTGTTCGCTGCGGTGTCAATGGTGCTCCAACCCCGAGAGCCAGAAGAGGGACGCCGAGATCCTCTTTGACGCCAAACGCTGTATTCGTTGCCGCTCGTGCCTTGAGCCGCAGTTTGGCGGTGCGATGCAGGAAACGGCCGGCATGATTGTTCCGGACAGAACTCGACCCGTGCCGCCCGGATTGGGGAAGGTTTGCCCCACCCAGGCGATCCGAATCGCAGGCCGTGAGGTCGATTCCTCCGCGTTGATCGCCGAAGTCCTCAAAGATCGCCTCTTTTTTGCCAAGAGCGGCGGCGGTGTGACGTTTTCGGGCGGAGAACCGCTCGACCAGGCTGAGTTCCTGGTGCCGTGCCTGGAACAGTTGATCGAAGCTGGCATCGACGTCGCGATCGAGACCTGCCTCGCGGCCCCGCCCGCGGCGTTGGCGGTGCTGCTGCCGTATCCCATCGAATGGCTTGTTGACGTCAAGCACATCGACGAAACGAAGTTTCTGGAACAGACTTCGGGACGGCTGTCGCCTATCCTTGATAACCTTCGCACAGTTTCGCGGTCGGCCCCACGGGTGACCTACCGTATACCGCTGATTCCCGACTTCAACGATGGTGAAGACGACAGAGAACGGTTGTTTGGACTCATTGCCGGCCTGGAGCGAACCTTGAAGCCCGCGCGGGTGGACATTTTGCCGTATCACGAGTTGGCGGCCGGAAAGTATGCCCAGTTGGGCCGTGCTAACCCCTACACCCGCAAACCACTGAATCAAGTCACTCTGGACCGATGGCGAGCGGCGGCCGCCGAATGGGGATTCGCCGTTACCCTGGGAGGATGAGACGATGAGCGAGAAGCTGATGCTTGCCAAAGACCGCATGTTGTCGACAAAGGCAAGCCTCTGCCTGGAGCGGGCGCGCATCTACACCCGTGTCTACCGTGAGAACGAGGCCTTGCCGATTGTCCGGAGGAGGGGACTCGCTCTGCGAAAAACCCTTGAAGAGATGGTCATCTTCATTGAGCCTGACGAGACCATCGTCGGCAACCACTCCTCCCGACCCAAGGCGGCGCCGATCTTTCCCGAATACTCTGTGGGTTGGCTTGCCAGCGAAATCGACACCATCGACAAACGTCCAGCGGAGGCCTACCTCGGGACGCCTCAAGAGAAGGCCGAACTCAAGGAGATTTGTCAGTTCTGGCGGGGCAAAACTCTGCAGGAGCGTGCCCACGCCTTGTTGTCTCCTGAGCTTGAGGAACTTCACGCCACCAAGATCATCAAGGCCGAGGGGAACATGACCTCGGGAGACGGGCACGTGGCGATCAACCTCCGCAAGGCTTTGGAGTTTGGGGTAGGAGGGACTAGGCGCAAGGTTGAAAAGGCGTTGGCCGAACTTGACCCCGCGTCGTTCTTCGACCTCAAAAAGCGTCAGTTGTACCTTGCGATGCTCGATGCGCTCAGCGGGCTCTCGAGGTATATCGAGAGGTACGCCGAGCTAGCGCGTCAGCAGGCTGTAGCCGAGAACAATCCCCAAAGGGCTGAGGAGCTGAAGAAGATCGCTCAGACCTGCGAGGTCATCTCCACCAAGCCTCCGCAAACGTTCTTTGAAGCGCTCCAGCTTTGCGTCTTTTTGCAGATTGTTCTGCAGATCGAGTCCAACGGGCATTCTTTGTCGTTCGGGCGTCTGGACCAGTACTTGGGGCCGTACTACGACCGCGACTTGAAGGCCGGAACTCTCGACCGCGAAACCGCCAAACAGGGACTCTGCTGGACGTGGATCAAACTGACTTCGATCAAGAAGGTTCGATCGGCGTCGCACACACGAACGTCGGCCGGCGGGCCTCTGTACCAAAACGTGACGATCGGCGGAGTCGGGCTTGACGGCCACGACGCCACCAATGCCCTCAGTTTCCTCATCTTGGAGTCTGTCGGTGAGATGAAGCTGACTCAGCCCAACCTCTCGATCCGGTACCATTCGGGCACGAGCGCGGAGTTCCTGGCCGCCTCAATACGCGTGATTGAGAAGGGCTTCGGCATGCCGGCCTTCAACAACGACGAGGTGGTCATTCCCGGCATGCTCCGCTTGGGGGTCAGTTTGGAAGACGCCCGCGACTACTCGGCCATCGGTTGTATCGAGGTGGCGGTTCCCGGCAAGTGGGGCTACCGCACCACCGGCATGAGCTTTCTGAACTTCATGAGGGTTTTCAATCTCGCGCTCCAGGATGGCCGTGATCCCGAGACGGGAATGACCTTCCTGGCGGGAACGGGGAAACTGGCTGACTTTGCCGACTTCGGGGCGTTGATGGAAGCCTGGAAGAAACAGGTGCAGTTCTACGCCCGGGCCACGGTTGCCATCGATGTCGCGGTCGACACGGCGCTCGAAGAGCTTGTTCCCGATGTTCTGTGCTCTGTCTTCACCGACGACTGTATCGCCCGCGGAAAGCACCTCAAGGAGGGGGGCGCGGTTTACGACTGGGTTTCAGGCCTGCAGGTTGGCGTCGCCAATTTGGGCAACGCCCTGGCCGCGGTGAAGAAACTTGTCTTCGAAGAAGGCGTCATCGGCCGTCAGGAACTGCTCGACGCACTGGCCAACGATTTTGCGGGTCCCCAGGGGGAGATCCTCAGGCAACGGCTTCTCAACGGGGCCCCCAAGTTCGGCAATGACAACGACGAAGTCGACGCCTTAGTAGTGGAGGCCTACGGGTACTTTGCCGACCAGATCGAGAAACTTCACAACACGCGTTGGGGGAGGGGACCCATCGGCGGCGGCTACTACCCCGGAACGTCGAGCATTTCCTCCAACGTTCCGTCGGGTTCAGAAGTCGGGGCCACCGCCGACGGCCGTCATGCAGGAACTCCTCTGGCCGAAGGCTGCTCCCCGTCGTCGGGCACCGATCTTCTGGGACCCACCGCGGTCTTCAAGTCGATCGGCAAACTTCCCGCTGGGCGGATCTTCGGCGGTGTCCTGCTCAACCAAAAACTCTCGCCCAAGTCTCTTGAAACGCCCAACGACAAATTGAAACTTGAAGCGCTGATCCGGACCTTCTTCGACGACTTGGGGGGGTGGCACGTGCAGTACAACATCGTTTCGCGCGAGACCCTGATCGCGGCCAAGAAGGACCCCGAGAAGTACCGCGATCTTGTTGTTCGTGTGGCCGGGTACTCGGCCTTTTTCCGAGACCTGGCTTCGGACACTCAAGACGACATCATTGCGCGGACGGAACACAGACTCTGATGAAACGCGACCTGGAATCCCAAGTGGCCGACCTTGTGTTGCGGGGCGGACCGAAGAAGGTTCTGGATCTCGCCGCCGAGCTTGGCGTCTCGGGGGTCACGATCCGCAAGACTCTCTCGGCGCTTGAAAAGAAGATGTTGGTCCGCAGGTTTCACGGCGAGGCGCGGGCGTTTGAGGGTGACGAGATTCCCTTCCGCATGGGCTCCCGGTTCGAAGACAAGTCTCGCATCGCCCGAGCGGCGGCAACGTTCATCGAACCCGGTGATACCATCCTCCTTGAGGCCGGTTCAACGGTGTCCATCCTTGCCGAGAGGATCAAGGATCTGCGCAACCTCACGGTCATCACGTCGAACCTCTTTATCGCGCGGCTGTTTCGTGCCAGCGGTACCCGCGTCATTGTCTTGGGCGGTTTCTACCAAGAGAGTAGCGAAAGCTTTGTCGGCTCGGTGACGAAAAACGCCCTAGCAGAACTCACGTTTTCCAAGTGTTTTCTCGGAGTCACAGGTTTCACCCAGACAACGGGCTTCACCCTCAACGATTCGCTTCGCGCCGAGATCACTCAGGCCATCCTTTCCAAGGGAGCCGCGAGCTACATTCTGACCGATTCGAGCAAGTTTGGGGCTGCACATTTGGCGCCCATTTGCGGCGAGAACACAAGCATCCACACGGTCATCACCGACACTGGCATCCCCGAGCCCGACTTTCGATTCTTGCAGGAGTCAGGAATCATCGTTTTGAAGGTCTAGAACGACCTTTTCAGGTGCTCGGCCGCCCTCAGGGCCTGGGCTAGGACCGTCAGGGCCGGATTGACCGCCGCAGAAGAAGGAAAGAAGCCTGCGTCGATCACGTAGAGGTTCTCGACTTCATGGCTTCGGCACCACGGGTCGAGCACCGAGGTACGAGGATCGTCGCCCATGCGGACTGTTCCGCACTGGTGCTGGATGGCGTTGATGCCGCGCTCGTCGACAAAGCACAGAGGAAGGCCGGCTTTCGCCAGCATGCTCTTGGCCCTTGTGACCAAGGCGCGATGCGCCGCGAGGTTGGTGGCCTTTCGGGTCAGGTGGATTCGCCCCTCGTCGTCCACGGTCACTCGGTTGGAAGGGTCGGGAAGGTCCTCCGACATCACCCAAAAGTCCACGCTTCGGGCCGCAATGGCCTTGCGAAAGGTTCGAAGCGCCCAGGCGTTCTTGCTCTGCAGCATTTCCGGCTTGACCTTGCCTCGGCATTGAATCGTCCCCCACTCGTAGAAGTCGTGAATGGTCAGAGTCTTCTGAAACTCCGTCGGATTCTTGCGCCAGGGCGAGAGAGCCAGCAGAACCGTATTGTTGTGCGACATGAAATTCCGCCCCACCTGATCGGAGCCGTTGGCTAGGCCATTGGGGTGCCGAGGGCTCTTGGATTTCAGCAGAAGGGCTGCCGAATTCACTGCACCCGCCGATAGGATAAAGACACCGCCTTCCACCTCGACCCGTTCACCGTTTCGAACCACCAGGACCGAAGTGACCGCACCGCTCGGGCCAGTTTCGAGCCGTTCGACCAGGGCGTTGGTCCACAACGTGACGTTGGCGGGTTTCTTTAAGAGCAGGGGGCGCAAAAGGCGGTTTTCCGCGTCGCCCTTGGCTCGGTACAGGCAAGGAAACCCGTCGCAAGGACTGCCCTTGATGCAACGACCCTTGCCCCCTTGGTCGACGGCGATAGGCAAATGGATGGGGTGGAGGCCTTGACTTCGCAACCGCTCGGCCAGCGTGGCGATAACGGGCTCTTGCTCGAGGGGAGGGAAGGGAAAGGGACCCCGCGGCGGCTCTGTGGGGTCCTCGCCGGTTTGGCCGTGAACCTCAAGGAGTCTCTCGGCCTGATCGTACCAAGGCCTCAGCTCATCGTAGGAAAACGGCCACGCCACCGTCCTTCCTTCCCCCAGAGTCCGGGCCGCAAAGTCCGATTCCCGGAACCTCAGCGCCGTTCCTCCGTAGAACTTGGTGCTTCCCCCCACGTTGTAGTAGGTGCGTGGGCTGAATTCCTTCCCGTTACCGTCGATCCATTTCTCTGGAGAGTCGTAGCGCCGTTTGACCGAGACTTCGATGACATCCCAATTCGCCTTTTCCTGTTTGACGTAGTCGCCCCGTTCAAGGATAAGGATGGACCGCCCTGTCTCCTGCAGAACCTTGGCGGCCGCCGAGCCACCGAGACCCGAGCCCACAATGACGATGTCGAAACGCAGGTTCATTTTTTGGACACCAGAGACGCCGCCCCGACCAGCCCTGAGTTGGCGACTGTCCCCTCAAGGATGGCCATCGGATCGAACATCATGTCGCGGGCCAGTTCTCGGACCCGGTTGCGAATTCCCTCAAAAAGCGGCGCACCCCACTGGGTCAAGCCGCCGCCAAGAACTACGGCTTCAGGGTTGAAGATCTGGAACAGGTTGTAGATGCCGATTCCTATGGACCCGGCGTAATCGGCGACCACGCTTTGGCATAGCGGATCGCCTTGGGCCAATCCTTCGCGGATAAAGTTGCCGTCGATCACCGTCGAGGCGAGAGTCTCCAGCGAAATCCTTTTGGAAACCAACCCCGAGCTCAGCTTTTTGGTAACAATCGCGGGAAGCGAAACGCCCGAAGCCACGGCGATCAGGCAGCCCCGGTTGCCGCAGGGGCAGACGAGGTCGCTGTGGGGGTCGACAATGGTGTGGCCGATTTCTCCCGCGGTCCCCGTCATTCCCCGAAACAGCTGGCCCCCCAAAACGATACCGGCGCCGATCTGGGTGCTGAGGGTCATGAAGATCATGTCCTGGTAGCCCCGGCCGGCCCCAAACTTGTACTCGGCGTAGGCCTGCGCGTTGGCGTCGTTGTCGACTTCGATGGGCACCGAAAAATGGGCTGCCATTTTGTCGCGGATGGGATACTGGCGGAAGCCTTCCAGGTTCGACATTGTAATCAGAACTCCGTCGCGATACCTGAGGTGACCCGCGGTGGCCACACCGATGCCGCGCAGGTCCTTTTCGCCCAGTCCATGGTTGGCAAGCAGCTGCCGCACAAGGTTAGCGATCTCCTCCAAGATAAGGTCTGGCGCCTTCTTGCTGTGATCGTAGACCGTCACCTGGTCTAGAACTTCACCGGTTTCTTTCACCAATCCCACGCTGAGTTTGGTGCCTCCCAGGTCTACTCCACAAAGAAGTGAACTCATCGATTGCCCTCCAAATGTCGACAAATGAAGAATATCATGACTTCAAGTGAAATGAAATAGCTTTCGTATATCTGAATAAACGAACATTTTGCTTGACAGCGTCCCTGCTTCGGATTAGCCTTTGGCGCATTGGAGGCTCTGGGATGGGCGATTCTAGGATTGGAAAAGTGGGGAAACACGCCAAGATTGCGGCTGGGCTGTTCTGGGCCGACTACGGAAATCTTGCCGACACGGTCAAGGAACTTGAAGCCGGCGGCGCGGACTGGATCCACATTGAAATGCGCGACGGCAAGTACATGGACTTCTCGGCTCCCCGCGGCGGAATCGACATCTTGGAAGGAATCAGACGGCACACCAAGCTTGAGATCGAAGTTCAGCTTCAGATGATGAGACCCAATTTCGACCTTTTGCGTCAATTGAAGGACCTCGGTGCCGACCTTGTTAGTCTTCCCATTGAAACGACTGGCGAAATGCTCATGCAGCAGGTCCTTATGGTTAAGGAAACTTTAGGGATGAAGGTGGGAGTCTGGGCCTGGCAGGGAACCCCCCTCGTCTCCTTTGAACAATACATCCCTTTTGTGGATATCATCGAGTACGAGAGCAAGGCCCCGTTCTGGAAACCCTTGTCGGGCGCGGCCAGCCCCCACACCATGGACCCCATCATGCTCGACAACATCCGTCGGCTCCACGCGATGGTGGTCGCCGCTGGTCGCGAGGGCGACCTCGACGTGATGGAAGACGGCGGCCTAAACAAAAAGAACGTCGGTGAGTTCATCGCGGCCGGCATGACCGTTGGCGAATTCTCCTCGCCGCTTATGAAGGGTCCGAAAGGCCGTTTTGAGCCTGGGGCCGGCGACATCGCCCGGGCCGTGAAGGAATTGAAGGCAACCATGGATGAAGCCTCGGCAAAGTACCGGAATGCGTCCGGTCTGGTCTAAGGAACTCCCATGACAACACTTGGTATTGGCCTGGCGGGCTACGGGGGCATCGGCAAGCTCCACACTTTGGCCTACAGAAGCATTCCCAGTTACTACCCGAGTTTTCCCCGCTACCGTCTGGCGGCCGTGTGTACGCGCTCCCAGAAGAGTGCTCAGGCAGCCGCTGCCGACGGGGGTTTCACAAAGGCGTACACCAACCTTCAGGAAATGGTGAACGACCCTGAGGTCCACGTCGTCGACTGCGTGCTCCCCAACGACGCCCACAAGGAGGCGGTTTTTGCCACGTTGCGGGCCGGGAAGAGCATCTATTGTGAGAAGCCGTTGGCATTGACAGGAAAGGAGGCCCGCGAACTCGCGGCCCTCGCGGCCTCGTCGACAGGGACTCTTGGCATGACCTTCAACTACAGGTTTGTGCCTGCCATCCAAAAGGCCCGCAGGCTCGTCGAGTCGGGGGCCCTTGGGGAGATTTACCGCTTTCACGCCGAGTACCTGCACACAGGCTACCAGGACGCTTCACGGCCGCTCAGTTGGCGGATGAAGCGCGAAAGTTCCGGGGGCGGGGCAATCATGGATCTCGGCTCGCACATCATCGACTTGGTCCGCTTCCTTGTCGGCGAATTTGCCGAGGTCTCGGCCACGACCAAGACCTACATCACCCAGCGACCGCTCTTCAAAGGAGCCCCGGAGACCGGACCCGTTGACGTTGACGACGCCGCTTGGATTCAGGCGACGATGAAGAACGGGGCCACGGGCACGCTGACGGTTTCGCGTTTTGCCACAGGTTCGGCCGACGATCTGCGTTTGATCGTGGAGGGCTCCAAGGGGGCGTTTCGCTTCGACTTGATGGACGCCAACTGGCTGTACTGGTTCGACGCCACGCGAAAATCCGGAGAGGCGGGCTGGACGCGACTTGAAACGATTCAAACCTACGAGGGAGCCATTGTGCCGCCCGCCAGGGCCATCCTCGGCTGGGAGAGAACGCACGCGGAAAACCAGTACCAGTTCCTGAAATCCGTCATCGAACGCACACCCCCCAGCCCCGGCATCGAGGATGGTTTGCGCAACAACCTCGTGATGGACGCGGCCTACGCTTCTGCGCTCGACCAGCGCTGGGTGCCCGTGGCGGATTATTAGATCCTGACACCCAGTTGTCCCAGCGCGGCCCTACTTCAATTCGAACACCGTCACCTCTTTCTTGATTGAGTCGGTGGTGGTCAAAAAGTGCGCCGTGCGATCCAGCCAGGGGTTGGCGTAAGGGCCTTCAATCGCCTGATCGGTCCAGGTTTTTCCACCATCGGAACTCTGTCGGACAATCCAGCTTGGCTGGTCGCCCAAACGATAGTACACCAGCGTCGCGTGCGCCCAATCGCTCAAACGCAGGCAGGCCACGGCCGCAAACTCTACTGTGTTGCTGAACGGATCGGTCACGGCCTGAGTCTTGTTCCAGTTGGCGCCGGCATCGGTGGTTTGCCAGAGGACGCCGGCCGCGTCAAAGACGGCCCCCGACTGCAGATCCAGCCGCGCGATTGCCAGAATTTTACCCATTCCTTTGGGGAGGGGCACCGGGGTCCAACTGGTCCCACCGTTCTCGCTCGCACCCAGTTTGCTGGGGGTGGCGATCCAGCCATGTTCAGGGTCGTAGAAACTCAGGTAGCGGGCGTGGGCCGGTTCGCTGCCGCTGAAGGTGGCGATCCGAGTCCAATTCTGGCCCCCATCGACGGTCTTGCCGACCTGTCCGAGGTTGCCGCAATGGAAGGCGGTTTGCTGGTCGACAATTTCTAGACCGAAGCGGCACGCGGAATTGTTGTGGACCCTCGGCCAGGTGTTGCCCCCATCGACGCTTTGGTGGATTTCGCCGGCGTACCCGACCGTCAGGCCGAAGTGATCGTCGAAAAATCCGACAAGATTAGCCGGAAAGGTCAAACTCACCGTGCGAACCTTGGACCATTGGGTAGGGGTTTCAGCACTGACTCCCAGCGAAACTCCGGTCAGAACCGTCAGTATAAAAGCGAAAGCGCGTAGCTTCATCGGTCTCCTCCTTGGCCCAGCGTTGTGTCCGTCAAGCCGTGATGAGAGCATGAGGTGAGAAAGCGCCGCGGGGGGAGAGCCGGGCGACAGTCTGGCTGTGCTCCCGAACAAATTCTGATCGACCTGTCGACGAGGAACCGATGCCTGGGTTGCTTCCACCGGCCCTTTGCTTCCGCTAGTTTCGACCAAGCATCCAGGAATGCTGGTTGCGATACTCCGAGGGAGGGCAGCCGTAGTTGCCTTTGAAGGCGCGGCTGAAGGCGCTGGCATCGTTGTAGCCGACCCGCTGCATGATCGAGTCAATGGGTAGAAAGGTGTCTTTCAGCATGGCCTGGGCCGCTCTGAGCCGGGCGGCCCGCTGGAATTCAATGACACCGCAGCCGTAGGCGGCTTGGAATCGTTCGGTCAGGCTCGTCCGGTTCGTGGCGAACTCCCGGGACAAGTCGACCACGTGGAGGGCCTCGGACAAGCGGGCTTGGACGGCGAAGGCGACCCGGCCGACCAATTCATCCTGAGTTTCGGTGAGGGTGTCGGGCAGAATCCTATCGGTCAGGCGGCGCAAGGCAAACATCAACTCGATCACCGTGGCGCGAGATTCACACGGCCAACCTTCAAAATCGTGCCGTTCCAACAAAAGCTTCAGGTTGTCAAAAAGTTTGAGAAAATGAGGAGCCTCGGCAAAGGCCAGTTCGAGACACCCGGCCTTGTCGCCCGCGGCCTGCAGGAACGGTTCCATAAAGTAGAGGTCCTGGCTTTCGGTCACCGACAGGCCTTCCTGGCACCGTAACAGTTCGTAAGTGAAACGACCGTTGACGACATCGGGGTGAAAGGAAATCAACTTGAGAGCCGTGGCATCGGCCTGGAGGGGAGGGACCAGGCCTTCCCAGTTCCAGACAAGACACGGCGCCGCCAGAATGCGCCGACCACGGCCAGTTTCCAGCTCAATGGGGCTCTTGGGAGAAATCAGGAAGCGGAAATTGCCTTCGTGACGATACAGCGCCAAAGCATCGGGACCTTCGGCCACGGCGATGTTGAGTCGGTAGCCCTCGGTGGGGCCGGTGCCGAGGGTATAGGCTGCAAGCGTATGTTCAGAAGCAAGGCCAGACAAATTCAGTCTCCTGACCCCAGTATGAGCTCACCATTCCAATCCGGCAAGTTCTTGTAGAGCTACACCAGCATCAAGTCAACTTTTGCCGACACCAACTCCCGGTACTTTTCCGAGAGGCGGCCGTCGGTGATGATGCGGTCGACGTCTTCGAGCCGGCAACAGCGAGACAGGTGGATTTGCCCGAACTTCGAAGAATCGGTGAGGATGATGACTTCGCGGGCCTTGGAAACGATGTAGTTGACGATCTCGGCGCGCATCATGTCGCGGCCGGTGAACCCGGTTTCGGGGGTGAACCCGTCGACTCCCAAAAAGGCCCGGTTAAAGTTGACCTGGTCGATGTTGTCCTTGGCCATATTGCCGACGATGCTTTCGCTTTCCCTCTGAAAGACGCCGCCGATCAAGATCACGCTTCCACCCCTGGATTGGTCGACCTTGCGGGCGATGAAGGCGTTGGACGTGATGATGGTCACCCGCTTGGCGGCCGTCAGCTCCTTCACGAAGATTGCGTTGGTTGACCCGGACTCGACAAAGATTGTATCGCCTTCATCGACAAGTTCTACCGCCTTGTGGGCGATCTTCAGTTTGTCTTCGTAGTTGATCGCCATGCGATGGGCCAGATCGTCCGATTCCCTGAGCTCGGCCCCGCCATGGTTGCGGACAAGTAGGCCTTCCTGCTCAAGCACTGTCAAATCTTGTCGAATGGTGGCCGGAGAAACCTTCAGGTCTTCCGAAAGTTCAATCACCGAGACTTTGTGCTGTTCTGAGAGGATCTTCAGAATTTGGTCAAGGCGCTTGGTCATGATCGAAGCGATTAAACTCCGGAAGAACCGCTGAGATCAACCCCTGTGTACGATCACGCGCCTTGAAAACGGCTGGCAACGTAGTGAACCGCGCCAACGGCCTGGGCGAATTGAGCCACAGTGTGACGGGGGTCCTCCTTCAATTCGCGCATCAGTTTTGACATCGCCATGTCGTCGGCCGCCTGACCGAGGGTGATCTTCGGATCGAACGACTGCGCCCCCTCCCGCATCAAGCGAAAACACGAGGGGTTCTTGACCATGCGTCCAAAAAGGATGCGAGGCGAAGCCGCGGGTTGCAAAATCTGGTTGCATTCCTCTGTGGCTACCGCGAGGAACTCACCGATCTCACGAAAGATCCGGTTCACTGAAGCCTGCCCGTCACGATCAGGAAGGGCCATCAGGTATTCGAGGAACGGCTTGCGCTGATCTTGAGGTTCCGAGGGAATTCGCAGAGTGTCACCGGGACCAGGCACAACGAAGCCTTTCTTGAAGATTTCTCTCAGCAAGTCCGGACGCTCGACAGGGAAATGCTTGAGAGCCAGGCGGAACGCGCCGCTCTGGCTTGTGTACTTCTGCAGGGTGCCCGGAAGGTCGGTGTTGAAGTTCTTCACACTCCGGGGATCATCGCAGTCGAACTCCCTTTCGGGGTACGAGCCCAGGTCGATGATGAAGTTGTAGACCTCGAGGGGGATGTCAGGAATCTTGCCGTTTTCGGTCACCCAGCCGGTACCGAGTTCGGTTCCGAGAGTATGGGCAAAAATGCCGTCCTCGACGCCGCTCGGATCGGCAAGACTTCCTTCGACCAGCGCCGTGAAGGCGGCCATCGGTCCGTCGTTCACCGTGACCACTGGGGCCCCGTCCTTCACCAACCGCCGCAAACGCGTGTCAAGTTCGGTCAGGGAGCGGAACTCGGCCTCGTAGTCGAGTGAAGGGTTGTCGCGGATGCCGCGGGTCTTGTAGACCTCGCCGCCGACAATCTTGTCTTTGACCACGACATCGGGAAACGAGAGTCCAATGCCGTCGAGCTTGAACGCTGTGTCGCGGCTTTCTACAAGCGGTGCGGCCAGTTCCAAGACTCGATTCAGGGTGGCGTTGTCCGCTTTGAGTGCAAAGGCCGGGTCTAGAACCGCATCGAGGGCTGGGTCGGGTCTTCCATCAGCGGCACCCAATGCGACAGCCTTCCAGGCCATGAGCCTTACCAGAGCTTCGATGGGGTCGGTCAACGAGGCGATGCGAGTGAATTGAGCGGGGAACCAGTCGTATTCCTTGAGGCCGGCCAGCCTGCCGTCGATCGACAACGCCAGTTTGATGTCGCTTCCGCCCACATCGATGCCTAAAAGGGTGCGTCGTGCCACCCCTCGCAGCGCTCGGTCGGCCAGAGCGAGAACTCCACCACTGTGCGCACGGGACACCTGAGTAACCTCCTCCAAACGACCGAGGGTGAACCGGCACGACATTCGTGAATTGGTTGTGTGTTCCAAAGAATCGATCATCCGCTCGACAACGTTGACGGCGCGGCCGTAGCCCCGTCGGGCCTTTCGCCTCTGTGCCAGACCGAAGGCGGCTTCAAAGCGTTGGTGCAGCCAAACCGCTTCGGGCAGTCCCTCCTCGGTCCGAAACTCGAGGTCTCTGGCCCCCAGAGCCGAGATCCGGTTGTACATTTCGGAAAGAAAGTACTCTTCGGCAAAGAGCCGCTGCGGATCCGGCTGGCTGTCGACGGCAAACGTTGGTAGCGTGATCCTAAAACAGCGCACCGTGCGGTCCGGCAGGGTCAAGTTGACGCCCAGACGAAACCTCTGATCCCGCGGAAGTGCTTCGAAGGTTCGCCGGACTTCGGTGATGAAGACCGGGCTACCCGCTTTGGCTCGTGTCAAGAACGACTCGATACTCGAAATCATGAGGTGGAGGTCTCCTTAGGCGGTGATTCGATCAGTCCGGCCGCCTCGTTCAATTGGCAGCGTTCTTCGTGCGTCAAGCCTGTGCTGAGGTGGTCGAAAGGGTAGTCGGAGCGGCCGAGGGCCCGGTACTTGGCTTTGGCCAATGGGTTGAAATCCAGAAGTTCCCAAGAAACAGGTCCCCAAGAGGCCAGAAACTCGCGGAGTTTGGTCAGGTTGGCCTTGGTGGCCGTATGCCCCGGAACCAGAGGCGTGCGGACGACGATTTGAGGATGTCCGTGCTTTGCTGAATACTTCGCCAGCGCCTGGAAGTTCCCCAGAATCCTCTCATTTCCGCGTCCGGTCCACTTCTTGTGATCTTCTGGATCGGCAACCTTGAGGTCGGCCAGGACCAAATCCACCTCGTCCAAAACCCGTTGGAGCCGCTCCAGAGGAACCTCCAGCGACGTTTCAACCGCGACGTGAATTCCTTGCGAGCGTAGAATTCTGGCCGTTTCAACCAAACCTTCGGCCTGCGCCAGCGGCTCGCCTCCTGAGAACGTGACGCCTCCTCCCGAGGTCTCGAAGAACACGCGGTCGGCAAGCAGTTCTTCGGCCAAGGCCGCTGGGGTGACTTCGCGGACTTTGCTTGAGTGCATCGGATCGCCTGTGCCGAACTTGAGCCCCTCAGGATTCTGGCACCACACACACCTCAGCAGACATCCCTTCAAAAACGCCGTCGTGCGAATTCCCGGTCCGTCGTGGACCGAGAAGCGCTGAACGTCAAAGATCGTCATACGAAGTTCGGGCGATGATTTCATTCTGGAGATCCGTGGCCAACTCGGTGAAGTAGGCCGTGTAGCCGGCCACCCGGATCGTTAGCGACCTATAGTTTTCTGGGTGTTTTTGCGCGTCAAGGAGGTCCTCCTTGCGAACCACGTTGAACTGCGCGTGGTTGATGCGAAGTCTGACGAAGGCCTTGAGCAGGCTTGAGAACTTGCGGATTCCCTCTTGTGTCGAGAAGAACTGCGGGAGGAACTTCAGGTTGAGCAGGGTGCCGTTGCTCCCGAGAGCGGAATTGATCCGAGACACCGATTTGAGAACGGCGGTCGGTCCCTTGCGGTCCCGGCCGTAGACGGCCGACATCCCTCCGTCAGCCAGAGGAGTCTTGGCCAGCCTGCCGTCGGGCGAGGCGCCGACGTTGGCCCCCATCGGTACGTGGGCGCTCACCGTGTACATTCCCGTGTGGTAGCGGCCGCCCCGAAAGTTTGAACGGCCTTCGAACTTTTTAGCAAAGTAGGTGATCCAGACGTTCGCGAGCCCGTCGACCCACTCCACATCGTTTCCGTACTTGGGGGCTTCCTCGAGGAGGACCTTTTGAAGGCTCTCGTTGTCGTGAAAGTTGTTTCTGAGGGCATCCAATACGAAGCCTCTGTCAATTTCGTGCCGGTCGTAGACCAATGACTTGAGCGCCGCCAGAGAATCGGCGATGTTGGCCGGCTGGATCACCTGGATACCGGAAAGGTTGTAGTGCGCCCCACCGGCGACCACGTCGAGCCCACTTTCCAGACAGTCCCCGATGACCGATGAAAGGAAGGCGGTGGGCATGAGCCTTTGGTGCGCCGATTCCACTTTTTCGCACGCCTCGATCATCTTTTCAAAGAAATAGTCGATCTGAACGCGAAAGGCGTTTTCGACGTCGAGGAAGGTGGCATAGTCGGCCAAAGTGCCGGTTCCCGGCGACAGCCTTTGTCCGGAAATCAGGTCGACTCCATCGTTGAGGGCCAGCTCAAGGGCCTTGGGCAGGTTGAACATGGCCGCGTCGCTCCACCCAAGATTGTTGCCGTGAGTGGTCAGTTCCACGCACCCGACGATGGCGTAGTTTTCGGCATCGGCTTTTGAAATACCCTGCACCGTCAGCGCGGGTACGATGCTCTCATCATTGAAGACTTGGGGCATGCCGCTGCCCCGTCCGATCACCGTGGAGCACGCGTCGAGGAATTCCTGGGGCGAGCGTTCGTGGAGTCTCGCCGAAAGGTTGGGTTGGGGAAGCCCCAGGGCTCCTTGCGCTTGAAGAAACAGATACGAAAGCTCGTTCGCCGCATCAGAGGCATCGGGGTTTCGGCCACCGATGGCCACGTTAAATCCGATCGGAAACCCGGCAAAAAACGCGGCGCTGTGAGCGTTTCGCAGGTAGACGATCTGGTTGAATTTCAACCAGAGAGCCTCGACCAGTTCCAGCGCATCGGCCTCACTCAAGCGGCCCGCCGTGCGGTCGGCGCGAAAGTAGGGAAGCAAGTACTGGTCGGCTCGACCCGGCGAGAACGACGAAGCGTTGCTTTCTAAATGGAGGATGACAAACAGAAACCACAGGGCCTGAAGGGCCTCGCGGAAGGTCTCGGCCCCGCAGGTTCCCGCTGGACCGGCCAGTTTTCGGCAGATCCGGGCGATCTCGGCCAGGTTGCTGCGCTGGTCGGCCCCGGCGGTGTGAAGCATGGCCTCGGCTTGCACCGCATAGCGAACCATGAAATCCCTTGCCGCCGACAAGACGATGACAACACTCTCGTAAAACTCTTTCTTCCTTGGGTCTGCCTCTTGATCCAAGCGCTTGTGCGCGTCCTGTTGAAGACCCGCAGCGCCCACCTTGATCCACAACGCGGTATCGGGGCAAATGTGGCCTTGGGCGTGGTCCTTCTGATTGATCTTCACCACCCGGCCGATGGCATCGACGACGTCGCCCGCCTCCTCCCTGATGGTGTCTTCAAGAGTCTTTCCTTTCCAGTACGGCAAAATGACCTTGCGAAATTTCTGGGCGTCGTCGGGCCTAACCAGGAACCTGTCCTGAGGGCGGGTCGGCAGACTCTCGAGCTCCTTGTCGATCCAAGATATGCCCGCTTCGGGGAAAACAACCCCTGCCCGGATTCCCGCGGTCCGATTGCCCACGATCAGTTCGTCAATGTCGAGGGCGATACCAATCTCCCTGAGGGACAGCGCCAGCGAGAGCGCCCTTTTCTTGGCGACAGAAGCCCCTTCGTGGGCCTTGTAGGTCTTGGTGACAAGGAGAGCTTGCTCAATCGACAGGTACCGTGGCTCGGCTTGGAGTTTGGCCTTGAGCGACGCAATTCTGAGGGAAGGTTCCGGGATGAAGAAAACAGGAAGACTCTTCATATCTATTAGCCTAGTTCCACTGTCCCCAAATAGAAACTCCGTGGAATGACGCGAAGGTAGACAAAAGTGAACTGTCTACTGCAACGCCGGGTGCCGGTTGAGCTTTCGAAACGTTCCGGGAGTCTGCCCGGTGATCTGGCGGAACAGCGACGAGAAATACTTCACGTCGGCGAACCCTAGATCGAGGGCCACCAGTTCGATCCGGCGGTTGCTTTGGCACAACAGGAGTTTGGACTTCTCAATCCTGACGGTGTTGCGAAAGTGCATGGGGGTCTGGTTCATCTTCTTCTTGAACGAACGGAACAGGTAGGAGGGGCTCACCGCCACGGCCTTGGCCATCGTTTCAATGGCGAAGTCCTCGGTGTAGTGCTCGTGAATGTAGCTCAGGCATCGGCCAACCAGGCCTCCGTCCTCTCTGTTGGGCTCGGCAAACCAGCGCCGGGCCAATACCAGCAGTCCCTGTACATAGGTTGTGATCATCTCGGGGCCGAGGGGCCGGCGCGAAACCGCCTCCTGATAGATGGCCTCGATCAGCACGCGAATCTCTCCGGTGGAATCGCGCACCTTGATCCCCCAAGGGAACCGGGGAACCTCACCCAAATCGAGCCAGAAGCAAAAGACTTCATTACGGAACCCTTCGACAAGCTTTTCCTCGTGGACCACGCCCGGTGGGTAGACGACCAGGTCGAAGAGCCCGGCCTCCAGCTCTGCCTCGCCGGCGCGGATCATGGCTCCTCCATCAAGAAAATAGAGGAACTCAAACACCCCGTGGGAGTGGTTCTCGAAGTTCCAGATTCGGCTTTGACCGTCAAAACGCTCGCAGAACCTGACCTCGACGGCCTGTGGACGAATAGCGGCCAGAAAACTCGCGGTGATTTCCGCCCGTGAAGAGGGGGATTCTGCCATGGTTCCTAGTATACCATGAGGCATGTACCTCTCCAGTGAAGACATTCCCCGCGGAACTCTTGTACGCGAATACGACATCTGCATTGTGGGCGCCGGCGCGGCGGGGCTGGTCTTGGCGCGGCGTTTGGCGGGGAGCGGCAAGAAAGTTCTCGTGCTCGCCGCCGGCCTTCCCGACGAGAAAGGACTTCCTCCCAGTTTTCGCCAAAAGATCTACGGTGGCACCCGAGGCCCCTTCCTCGAAAAGGTCGACCCTCTCTTTCTGAGGAGATCTCGCCTGCATATGTTCGGCGGGACAACCAACCACTTTGGCTTCTGGTCGAGGCCCCTCGACGAGGCCGACTTTCTTCCGCGGCCGGGCTACCGCGCCGCCTCCTGGCCCTTTGCTCTACAGACTTTGACCCCGTACTATCAACAAGCCATGGATTGGGGCCGCTACGGGCCATTCAATTTCGACGACCTGCCGTTCTGGGAAAAGGCCCTGTTTGGAAAGAACTTCCCAACGCTTCCGGGTGACGAACTCGGCGTCGCCATCTTTCATGCCCAGTACGAGGAACGTTACCACGATTTTCAGCTTCGTGCGGGCGACACGCTTAAGGCGGCGGCCAATGTGACCGTCCTGTTCAACGCGAGTCTCCTCAAGATTGAGGCTTCCCCCGACAAGTCTCACGTCACTTCCCTTGTCTGTGCCAGCATCGCAGGGGGGAGGGAAGGGCACAGGTTTACTGTCACGGCTTCGAAATTCGTGCTGGCCCTGGGCGGTATCGAGACCGTGAGGGTTCTCAAGCTTTCGGGCGACCTGGGCAACAACCGAAAAGACCATTTGGGAAGGGGCTTCATGGTCCATCCTCTCATCACAACGGTCGCCGAGGTCAGGTTTGCCCAGCCTGTCGCCGCCGAGGTAAGAAATTTCTACAGGGACCAGCAGATCCGGCTGAGAAACCCCGAAGCCCAACAGGACTGGGTTCACGACACGGCTCCGCTTGTCGATCCGCGGCTTCTATTCAAGCATTGCGTCTTCAACGCGTGGGGCGTCTTGGTCCCGACGCACGAAACCCTGGCCGCAGAAAAGATCGGAAACTTCCGCATCATTGTCAGGTTCAACCCGGAGGGCGACCGCGCGGAACTCAACATCAACTGGGAGCAGGTTCCCAACGAAGCCAGCCGCATTACCCTTGATGAGCGTGAAGTCGACCCTGTTTTTGACCAAGCAGTCACCCGGCTCGACTGGCGACTGGCCGAAGAAGACAAGAGGACCGCGGTGAGGGCCATGGCTTTAGGCGAAGCCTATCTGCGCCGTCACGGCGCCACGGAGTTCCGACTCACCACCAATCTGGAGGGGGGAGCCGAGCAGTGGACCTTCGGGCGGACCGAAAACGCCCTGGCCACCGGCGACCACCACATGGGAGCTCTGCGCATGGCCGCGACTTCCGAAGAAGGTATCGTCAATTCCGACTCGCGTTTCCACACCGTCGACAATCTGTACTCGGCGGGTTGCGGGCAGTTTCCCACCAGCGGCTACGCCAATCCCACCCTCACGATTGTTGCCCTGGCTCTACGGCTGGCGGACCACCTTACAGAGGGTTGATTCGACGGCAGGATGAGCGGATTTTGATCTCGGGAGTCAGGACGACGTTGCGGATCGGGCGCCCCTTGATGCGCTCAAGGACAAGCTCAACGGCGGCAGACGCCAGTTCCGACAGAGGTTGCCGAACCGTCGTTAGCGCTGGAACCGCGAACGAGGCGTACTTCGTATCATCGTAGCCGCTGATCGAGATGTCTTCGGGAATGAAGAGATTGTTGTCATACGCTGCCCGGAACCCGCCCAGCGCCATCTGATCGTTCGAATAGAACAGGGCCGTCGCGTCTGGTGCCCTGTTGCGGATTGCCGAAAACGCCTCGTAGCCGCTCTCAATGGACCAGTCCCCTCGGAAGACGAGAGTGTTGTCAAACGCCAGGCCGGCGGACTTCAGTTCGTCGCAATAGGCGTTGTAGCGATCTTGAGCGTTCACCTCACCCATAATGCCGCTAACGAACCCGATGCGCCGGTGTCCAAGTTGGATCAAATAGCGGAGGATCATTTGGGTTCCCATCACGTTGTCGGTATCCACGTAGGGGCAGGTCGTCGTGTCGCTGCGTCCATGCAAAAGGACCAGAGGCAACCCGTCGGACACAAGTCTTTCGACTTCCAGGTCGCCCATACGTGGCGCTACAAGGATGATGCCGTCGACTTTGCGTTCCTTGAGCAGAAGTGCAGGATCCCGGAACTGGTCTCCAGTCCTCGTCATTCCGAGGAACAGGTGGTAACCTCGCCGGTGCAGTTGGTCTTCGAGTTCGATCGCTAGGTCCACATAAAACGGGCGCGAGTAAACGTTCTCTTTGGGCGGAAAGATGAGACCGATGTTGCTGGTCTTATGGGCGTTCAGTGCCCGGGCCGACGCGTTGGGATGGTATCCTAGCTCCTGGATCGCCTTGAGCACAAGCTCGCGAGTTTCCTTCTTCACGTTGGGATGGTTGTTGACCACCCGCGAGACGGTCATGTATGACACGTTGGCTCTCGCGGCCACTTGCTGTTGTGAGGGCACCTGATATTCCTCTCTATAACAAGGAATGCACCAAGAAAAGGTGTTATGCAACAGAATTGAGGCCCAAACACAAAAGAAGATGCGAGTCCTCCTAACCTGAAGCTCTCCAACCCGAAATTTCTTGACACAGGCTTCCGCTGGGCCGATATTTCCAATTGTGTGCGAACACAATTAAGACGAAACTGCAGGAGCTCAGCTCTCGGCCGAGTTCCAGTGTGACAGCTCGGGACATGGCTCCGATGTCTCTCGTGGCTTGGCGTCGCCCAAAGACTAACATTCGTCGAGGAATTGTGCGCATATGAAAGCAATATAGTTTCTTATGAAATCGTGCTTGACAGATACCGAAAGTGGATCGAAGATTTTGGGAATTACAGGCGTCTTCACGTTCTGTAAAAAAACAATGGAGGTTCATTGTGGCAAGATTCAACAAGGTGCTGGTCATAGGACTGGCGTTGCTCATCGGGATGAGCGCGGGAGCGTTCGCCCAAGCCAAAGTCAAGGCCGCGTTCATCGTGTCCAACCAGGCCAACGAGTCGCAGGCTTTCTCCGCAAAAGAGTTTTTGAAATACGGTGCCGACTACGGGTTCGAAGTGTCCACTTTCGACGCCAAGGGCGACACCCAGGCTGAGTCGCAGATCGTCACGAACTGCATCGCTCAGAAGTTCAAGGCGATCTTCCTCAATCCGAACGACATCCACGCCATCGTTCCGGCCATCATCAAGGCCAAACAAGCCGGCCTCATCGTTGGCATGTTCTCCTCTGAACTTGTCGGGGCCGATCAGAAGTACCGCGACTTCGCCGCCACTAGCGACGACAACCTCGGCGGACAACTCGCCGCCCAGCAGTTCATCAAGGCTTTCCCGAACGGCGCCACGGTCGTAGAGATCGGCGGCCAGGCCGGCCACAACGCCCAGTTGCAACGCCACGACGGCTTCAACGGCGACAAGGGCATCAAGGGCTCCAAGATTCAGGTCCTTGACTTCAAGGCTTGCCAGCAGTGGGCTACCGACCAAGCCCAGGCCATCATGGAAGACGACATCGTCAAGTACGGCAACAAGATTCAGGGTGTGTTCGTTCACTGGGACAACGGTGCGACGGGCGTTATCCAGGCCGCCAAGGCCGCCGGGCTTAAGAACATCTTTATCGTCGGCGTCGACGGCAACAAGGCCGGCTATGTCCAGGTTAAGAGCGGCGATCAGGCCGTTTCCATTGCCCAGGACTTCACCGCCATGGTCAAGAAAGAACTGAGCCTTGCCAAGGATGTCCTGGCCGGAAAGAAGGTCCAGGCCTTCAACGTGATTCCCCAGCTCATCTACGACAAGAGCACCGTCAACAACTACCCTCTGCCCCAGTGGTAGTCGACAGTTGAGTTTAGCGGCCCGTTCCGTCATCATGGGGAACGGGCCGTTTTTTTTCAAATCCAATATAGGTTAGGACTTATGGATACAGCAGGGTCAGAGATTATCTTATCCATCAAAGAGGTCACAAAAACTTTCCCCGGGGTCAGGGCCCTGAACGGTGTTTCGATCGATTTCAGGCGCGGCATGGTGCACGGAGTGGTGGGAGAGAACGGTGCGGGCAAGTCCACGCTCATGAAGATCCTTTCCGGTGTCTACAAGAAAGATACAGGAACCATTGTCTTCGACGGCAAGACGATTGAGCACACCACCCCTTACGAATCCATGCAGAGCGGTTTGGCCATCATCTATCAGGAGCTTAACCTGGTGAACACGATGAGCGTCGGCGAGAACATCTTCCTCGGGCGCTTCAAAGAAATGAAAGGGATGCGTGGGACCCACGCCAAAGCCCGCGAACTGCTTGACAGTATTGGCTGCAAAGTCAGCACGACCAAGCTCGTTTCCGAGCTGAGCGTTTCGACCAAACAGATGGTCGAGATCTCCAAGGCGCTCTCGTTCCAGTCCAAGCTCATCATCATGGATGAGCCTAGCACCAGCCTGACCAGCGAGGAAATGGCCCTGCTCGTCAAGATCATCCACCAGCTCAAGGCCCAGGGGATCTCCATCATCTACATCAGTCACAAGCTCGAGGAGATCTTCGACTTCTGCGACATCGTCACGGTCATGCGTGACGGCAACGTGATCGACACCAAACCGAAACAAGACTTCACCCGAGACGAACTGATCACCAAGATGGTTGGCCGGACCATCGAGAACGAATATCCCGAACGGTCGCGGAATCTCGGCGAAACGCTCATGGAGGTGAAGAACCTCAACACAAGAAAGCTTCATGACATCCGATTCAACCTGAAGAAGGGAGAAATCTTGGGCCTGGTTGGTTTGGTCGGAGCTGGCCGCACTGAAATCGTGCGGGCTCTATTCGGCGCCGACCGGGTCCACGGGCATTCGATTTCCATCAACGGAAAGCCGGTGAACATTCGCAACCCGAAAAACGCCAAGGACGCGGGTCTGGGCTTCATCCCCGAAGACCGGAAACTCCAGGGCCTGGTTCTGCCGTTCTCGGTGGAGCACAACATCTCCATGGCGTCCATCGAGCGCTTCACCAGGTTCGGGTTTCTGAGGAAATCTTCTGAGAAGGGCATCGGCGCGAAGCAAGTGCAATCTCTCAGGATCAAAACACCGAACGTCAAGGTCGCCATCAAGAATCTGTCTGGCGGCAATCAGCAGAAATGCATCGTCGGCCGCTGGCTCGAAATCGGACCGAGCATCTTCATCATGGACGAGCCAACCAAGGGGATCGACGTAGGTGCCAAGTACGAGATTTATCTCCTGATGAAACAGATCGCCGAGAAGGGCGGGGCGGTGATTTTGATTTCTTCAGAGCTTCCCGAGGTGCTCAACATGAGCAACCGGGTGCTCACCATCTACGACGGCCGGATCACCGGTGAATTTGAGCCCGAGCACGTTCCCGTCGATACTATCATGCGGGCCGCGCTGGGGCTTGCGGGAGGCGCATTGTGAGGGCGTTGGGCTCCATCCTGAAAGACTACCTTGTCCTTGTGATGATTCTGGGCTTGGCCCTCATTACCGCCGTAATCCAGCCGAAATTCATCTCGCCGGCCAACCTAGTGAACATCATGCGCCAGTTTGGCCCGCTCATCCTTGTATCGCTGGGGATGACCTTTGTCATCATAGGCGGGTTCATCGATCTTTCGGTCGCCGGCACCATCAACTTGGTCGCTGTTGTCACCATCTCCCTCATCGATCCCCTCGGACAGGCTGGAGCTTTGGCGACCGGCCTGTTTCTAGGGTCGGTCTGCGGCGCCATGAACGCCGTGCTCATCCTAACAGGGGGTGCGACGACACAGGCCGAGGCGCTGTTCATCACCTTTGGCATGAGCACCGTCTACTCCTCCTTCGCCCTCATCTATTCGGGAGGATCAACAAGGCACTTCTGGGACCTCACAACCAGCCACTCCGTGTTTGATTCCATCGGAGCCGGAGACGTGGGTCCGCTTTCCGTGTCGTTCATCATCTTCCTCGTGGCGCTGGCCATCCTGTGGATCTTCCATACAAGGACCGCTGCAGGCCGTGCGATTTCGCTTACGGGCGGCAACAAGACAGCGGCGCGTCTGGCTGGCGTCCCGGTGGACCGCTCGATTGTCCTGATCTACACCATCGGCGGTTTCATGGCGGCCCTCGGAGCCATTGTGCTCTTCTCTCGGATCACCACGGCGGCCCCTGTCATCGGCTTCGGTTTCGAGACAAACGCCATTCTGGCCGTGGTCGTGGGCGGTACGACGCTTAAGGGAGGAAAGGGAAGCGTCCTGCGCACCGTCATGGGAGTTCTTCTCGTAATTATGCTCAACAACTGCCTCAACCTCTTGGGGGTGTCCTCGTACATGCAGTGGGCCGCAAGGGGTCTCATCCTCGTTTTCGCCATCTGGCTCGACAACCGCAAAGAAGTGCAGGGAAACCAGCTATGAACAACCTCTACCGCCTTTTTGTGAGGCAGAAGGCCCTTGTGGCGATTGTCATCATTCTGGTTGTCATGGCGATGGCGCCGGGTCTTTTCAGCGTAGGAGACCAGTTCTACAGCGCCTACAACCTGCTCGACATGCTCAACTCGTCCTCCATCCTGATGATCCTGGGTTTCGGCGTGAGCTTAACCATCATTTCAGGTGGTTGCGACCTCTCCATCGGCGGCATCCTCGTCGTCGCGGGTATCCTCTCTATCCAACTGCAGGACTTCATGCCCATGCCGCTGGCTCTGTTGCTGGCGGTGCTGTTCGGTACCTTGGTGGGCTTCGTGAACGGTTTTCTAGTGGTTCACCAGAAAACCGAGCCGTTCATCATCACCCTTGGCGTGGGCCTCATGCTGACAGGAGTGGCCCAGCAGCTTTCTGATGCCCACCCCGTCCCCGCCAAGAATCCAGACTTTATGCAGATTGGCAACGGCTACCTCTTCGGCGACGGCACTTTCGCCGATGGGCACTTTCCGGGAATCCCAAACTTGGTGATTATCATGCTGGTCTGCTTCGTCCTGTTTGCCTGGCTGATGCGCTACACGGCCTTCGGACGCAACCTGTACGCCATCGGCGGCGACTACGACGTCGCCCGTTATTCAGGCATCGATGTCATCAAGAACAAATGGATGACCCTGGTTATCAGCGGGACGATGGCAGCCCTCGGCGGAGTTCTGCTGTCGTCCAAGCTCAACACCGGGTCCGCCGTCTACGGGGATTTCACAGCGCTGGTAGTCAACTGCGGCGCCGTGGTCGGTGGCACGTCGTTCGCCGGCGGCGTAGGCGGAATTCCTCAGTCGGCTCTGGGGCTGCTCGTGTTTGGCCTACTCGACAATGCCATGAACATGTTGACCATCCCTTCGTGGTACCAGGTCATGCTCAAGGGTGCGGTGATCGTCGCCATCCTGTGGCTCGACAGCTACACCCAGAAGCGCAAACGCGAATTGGTATGACTTTCGACAGCGTCCTGTTTGACCTAGACGGAACGCTGTGGGACGCCAGTTCAACTTGCGCCATGGCTTGGACAGAAACACTGAAGACTCTAGGCTGGGGCGACCGGATCGTGTCGGCGCCCCAGGTGCGCGCCTTCACCGGTCTGCCCTTTGAGACCCTCTTGCCGAGGTTCTTCCCCTGGATTCCTCCTGAACTGTATCCCGAACTCGTGAAGGTCTACCGCGGTCACGAGTCGCGCCTTGTTCAGAAATCCGGGGGCATTCTTTACGAGGGCGTCCAGGCCGGGCTTTCACGCCTGGCGGTGTCGAAGCGGCTGTTCATCATCAGCAACTGTTTGGAAGGCTACATCGAGAACTTTTTGGCTAAGAACAACCTTGGCGAGGTCTTTGAGGGGTTCGAGTGTTTCGGACGAACCGGCAAGTCGAAGGCTGACAACATTGCCCTGGTTGTCCAAACCTATCAGCTGAGGTCGCCGGTCTACGTGGGAGACACCGCGCACGACGCCGAAGCTGCGCAACAAAACCGTATTCCTTTTCTCTTCGCGAAGTATGGTTTTGGACAGGTCGAGTCGCCCCAGTTCGCCGATTCCTTTACCGAGGCCGTTGGGCTTCTGTCGCAGAGCCTGACGATGACGCGGCCTTTCGAATTTGGTTGACAGAACAATTTGCTGGACTCACTGTGTAGTACACGTGTTCTATAACGAGTGTACCATGACCGATACCGCCGACAAGTCTCCGCGCATGATCTATCAGACCCCCGAGTCCCGTCGGGGTATCCTCGACACCGCTCTCGAGCTTTTCCTGCAAAAGGGGTTCTTCGACACTCAGATGAAGGACGTCGCCCACGCCGCTGGCATCAGCCGAAGCACTCTCTACCGCTACTTTCAGGACAAAACCGATTTGGCGTCGTGTTTGTTGGAAGAGGTGTTTGCATCCTTTATAGCCGACTCCTCGTGGCGTGACAGCGTTCCTGCCGGCGCTTCGGCACGCACAGCTTTGGGGTGTTATCTCAAGAATCACTGGTTGTCGCCTCGTTTCGAGAAACAGATGGTCTTCCTCGCCGAGTTCGACGCTTACTTCTCGGGCGGGAGGATTCCTGCCGGAACAGCCGTTGCTGCCCAATTTCGAGAGAATTTGGCCGCGCGGCTTCATTTTCCGCAGGACCCTTTCCTTGCCGATTTTCTCAGCCGCGGGGCCATAGACGGAAGTCTGCGAGCGGATCTTGATCAGCATCTTGTCGGCGTGACCCTGCTCAATGCCGTACGCAGTCTGCACCAACGGGTGCTGCTTCGTGGCGACATTCTCATTGAAGCCCTTCCCGGGGAACCCGGAAAAATGCCCCAGACCCTGGTCGACCTTCTTCTAGACGGCCTGGCACCTTCTCAAGGAGACTTGTCATGAACGAACGCATCGAAACCCTGCTCAAGGAACTGACGCTAGAAGAAAAGGCCAGCCTTTGCTCTGGGAAAGACTTTTGGAATACCAAGGCTGTGGAACGGTTGGGTCTTCCCTCGTGGACGATGACCGACGGGCCTCACGGACTCCGAAAGCAGATTGGCGGTGGGGTGGGGCTGACGAATAGTGTTCCAGCGACGTGTTTTCCTTCCGGGGTCGGGCTGGCTTCCACCTGGAATCGAGACTTGGTCGAAGAGGTCGGCCGGGCACTGGGCCGCGAATCCAAGGCCAGCCAGGTCGGCGTGATCCTGGGACCCGCCGTGAACATCAAACGAAGCCCCCTATGCGGACGGAATTTTGAGTATTTTTCCGAAGATCCCTTCGTGGCCGGGGAAATCGCCAAGCATCACATTCGCGGGGTGCAGTCCGAAGGTGTGGGAACTTCGCTGAAGCACTTCGCCGTCAACAACCAAGAGAAACTCCGCATGACTATCGACGCTCGGGTCGACGAGCGTACCTTGCGTGAGATTTACCTGCCAGCCTTCGAGACTGCGGTCGTGGGGGCTCAGCCGTGGACGGTGATGTGTTCCTACAACAGGATCAACGGAACCTATGCCGCCGAGAACCATTGGCTTCTGACGGAAGTGCTGAAAAAAGAGTGGGGGCACAAGGGGCTTGTCGTTACCGACTGGGGTGCTTGCAACGATCGAGTGGAAGGCATTCGCGCCGGGCAAGATTTCGAGATGCCCGGCAACGGCGGCTTGACCGACGCCGATCTTGTCGGTGCCGTGAAGAGCGGCCAACTGACTATCGGCGAACTAGACAACGCCGTGCGCCGTATCTTGGACCTCACGTTGAAGGTCATGGGGAATCTCGACACTTCCGCCGTTTTTGACGTCGACGCCCACCACTCCCTGGCGCGGCGGGTCGCCACCGAAAGCATGGTTTTGCTCAAGAACGACGGTGTTCTCCCTCTGAGCGGCGGGCGGGTGGCCTTTATTGGGGCGTTTGCAAGGCACCCGCGCTACCAAGGCGGTGGAAGCAGCCACATTATTCCGACGCGAATTGACGACGCGCTCGAGGAAGCCAAGCGGTGTGCTTCCCCTGGGACCCAGTTCACCTACGCGTCCGGGTACGCCCTGCGCGGCGGTGCAGTTGACAAGGCTCTCCAGGAAGACGCCGTGCGGACTGCCAAAGCGGCTGAGGTGGCTGTGGTCTTTCTCGGGCTGACCGACGAGTTGGAAAGTGAGGGTTTCGACCGTAGTCATCTGAGCATTCCTGCCAGCCATACAGCGTTGCTCGACGCCATTCTAGCGGTTCAAAAGAATGTGGTGGTGGTCCTCAGCAACGGTTCCCCTATTGAAATGCCTTGGCTCGACCGAGTTCCCGCGGTATTGGAAGGGTACCTGGGCGGGCAGGCCTGGGGCGGCGCCGTGAGCGACCTCTTGTTCGGGTTGGCCAACCCTTCGGGAAAGCTGACCGAGACTTTTCCTCGTCGTCTCGAAGACACGCCCTCCTTCTTGAACTTCCCCGGCGACGGAACACAAGTCGAGTATCGCGAAGGTGTTTTCGTGGGCTACCGCTACCATGACACCGCCCACGTGGACCCGTTGTTTCCGTTCGGTCACGGCCTGAGCTATACGCAGTTCGACTACGGTTCCTTGAGGGTTGAAACTCTTGGGTCCGGCACTGCACAAATTGTCGCGCGGGTGACGGTCACCAACGTCGGAAAGACAGCGGGCTCCGAAGTGGTTCAGCTCTACGTTGAGGACGTGAAGGCTTCTGTGTTGCGGCCGGTTCGAGAACTCAAAGGCTTCGAGAAGATCTTCCTTCAACCGGGCCAGACGAAAACCGTGGAGTTCGAACTGGGACCTCGGGCGTTTTCGTGGTGGTCGGTAAAAGAACATCGCTGGGTGGTCGAGTCGGGCGAGTTCGAGTTGGTTGCCGGTTCCTCCAGCCGCGACCTGAGGGCAAGGACGCGGATCCACATCACTTCTCCTCAGCCGTTGAAAATCAACTACACCGAAAACTCGACTGTGAGTTCTCTTGAGGACCACCCCGAGGTAGGCTCTCTCGTTCGAGTCCTCATGAAGAAGTTGCTACCGGCGTTCGGAATCTACGAGGAGGGGTCGGCCGAGGACCTGATGATGAGAAGCATGCTTCGTGAACTGCCGCTCCGCAACCTGGCTCGGATGTCGCAGGGCCTGGTGAAGATTGAATTCGTTCGGACTATGCTCGACGTCGCCAACGGAAAGGAACCGGCGGCTTCGCTCGCGAGGTTTGGTTAGGCGCCAGATGCGGTAGACTGATCGCGGGCTAGCTATTCTTTCCCGTCAGCGGAACAAAACGGACACCTGGATAGGTGGTCTGGGTCACCGTGGAACCTTGCTTTTCCAGCACATGAAGTGAACCGTAAGCCTCGGGATAGATCAGCTTCCCTGCTTCCGACAGTTGCTCCACGAGCACCTTGCTGTTGAAACGTTCGCTGTCGACTCCAGCCGAGAGGAAGATCCTGTCAAACGGTGCAAGCTCGGGAAAACCAGCCGATCCGTCGGTGATGATGATGGAAATGTCCGCGTACTTTTTGAGAAAGTTCAGTTTCATTTGGTAGGCGAGATGAGGTATCACCTCGCAAGCGTAAATCTTCCCGTAAGATCCACAAAGCCGCGAGGCGATGGCGGCCGCGTAGCCACACCCCGACCCAATCTCAAGTACTTTGTTCCCATCTCGGATCTCGAGCTTGTCGAGAATAAACGCAACCATGCTGGGCTCAGAGCAAGTTTCCGCGAAACCTATGGAAACCGGCTCGTCGCGATAGGCGTGGTTTCTAACGTTGGCGGGAAGGAATTCTGCCCGATCGACTTCCAGCATGGCTTGCAAGACTCGATCATCTCGATGCATCGCATCGAGATAGGAAACAGAATTCCTCCGCACCAACTCAACGAGGGCCGCGTTGCTGCTCACTGGCAGCGACTCCTTATCGTCAGCGGGTCGGTATGGAAGCCTGGCCGGCGGCCAATCTGGCAATCGCGACCCGGTAGGGCGAGCAGGAGACATAGTTCATGCCGACTTTGTGGCAGAACTTCACCGACTCCATCTCTCCTCCGTGTTCCCCACAGATGCCAATCTTGATTCCCGTGCGAACGCGGCGGGCCTGGTCGATGGCCATGACGATGAGTTTTCCCACACCCTCTTGGTCCAGAGTGTAGAACGGATCATGGCGGAAGATGGCCGCCCTGTGTTCGTCGACGTAGTCTGGCAAGAACCGGCCCGCGTCGTCGCGCGAGATTCCCATCGTCATTTGGGTCAAGTCGTTGGTTCCAAACGAGAAGAACTCCGCCCGTTCGGCGATGGTGTCGGAAAGTAGCGCAGCACGGGGCGTCTCGATCATGGCTCCCACCAAGTAGTCGAGCTTCAGTCCCGATTTTTTGATCAGGGCGTCGGCGACCAGCCGGGTGCGTGCCTCAAGGTAGGCAAATTCACGCCTATCAATAATGAGCGGATGCATGATTTCCGGATGCACCGTCAAGCCTTCTTTGACACAAATCAGGGCCGCCTCGATGATGGCCGTGACCTGCATGTCGAGGATTTCTGGATAGGTGATGCACAAGCGGCAGCCACGGTGCCCCAGCATGGGGTTCTGTTCATGGAGCCGTTCGATGTGCGCGTGCACGGCCTCAAAGGTCTTGCCTGTCGCCTTGGCCAACCCCCGCTGTCCGGCCTCGTCGTGAGGAACGAACTCGTGGAGCGGCGGATCGATGAGGCGAATCGTGACGGGAAGTCCGTCCATCGCCCGGAAGATACCGGCAAAGTCCTCTCGCTGAAGCGGCAAGAGCGTCTCAAGTGCCTTGGTCCGTTCTTGCGAGGATTCGGCAACGATCATCTTGCGGATGGACAAGATCCTCTCTTCGGAGTCGAAGAACATGTGTTCGGTTCGGCATAGGCCGACACCCTGGGCCCCAAATTCCCTGGCCTTGACCGCGTCGTAGGGCGTGTCCACGTTGGCCCGGACTTGCAGACTTCGGAACGAGTCGGCCCAACTCATCAGCGTCCCAAAGGCTTCTGACGGTTGAGGTTGAATGAGCTCCAGGCGTCCGCGGTAGACGTCTCCCGTTGATCCGTTGAGGGTAATTTCGTCGCCCTCACGAACTACGACGTTTCCCACATGGAACAGCTTGTCTTCGTAGTCGACCTCCAGAGCCTCACAACCGACAATACAACACCGTCCCCAACCTCTGGCGACAACGGCGGCGTGACTGGTCTTTCCCCCCGTCGCGGTGAGAATTCCTTTGGCGGAATGCATGCCGCCGACGTCTTCGGGGCTGGTTTCTCGGCGAACCAAGATGACAGCCTCTCCCCGCGCCGTCCATTGTTCGGCGTCTTTGGCCGTGAACACCACGCGGCCGGCCGCAGCACCAGGCACCGCGTCGATGCCTTGAACCAGCCAGGCGTCCTTCATGGCGTCTTTTTTCGAAGAGTCGATGACCGGGTAGAACAGGCCTTCGACATCTTTGTCTCGGATTCGAAGCACGGCTTCAGCCTTGCTAATCAAGCCTTCTTTCACCATGTCGACGGCGATTTGGAAGGCGGCCGATGGCGAGCGTTTGCCTGTCCGGCACTGCAACATGTAAAGCGTGCCTTCCTCGACAGTGAATTCAAGATCCTGCATGTCACGATAGTGTCCTTCGAGCCGACGTCGAACCTCGACGAGCTGGCGGTAGGATTCCGGCTCCGTCCTCTCAAAATCCGACAGGGTCATCGGTGTTCGAATTCCGGCCACGACATCCTCGCCTTGAGCGTTGGGCAGGTAGTCCCCATAGAAGATGTTGTCGCCGCGGTTGGGGTCACGGGTGAAACAAACGCCCGTACCCGAATGGTTGGCAAGGTTTCCGAACACCATTTGGACGACACTGACGGCTGTTCCCGCAAGGTTAGTGATCTTCTCCACCTCTCGGTAGGTCACGGCCTTGGGGGCCGACCAGCTATTGAAGACGGCCGCGATCGCTCCCCAGAGTTGAACCTGAGGGTCCTGCGGAAAAGCTTCCTTGGTATGTTCCCGATAGATGGTCTTGTAGCGGGGAATGAGCGCGTCGAACTCGGCTTCGTTGACTTCGCTGTCTTGGATTCGCTTCCCCGCCTTGGCTCCAAGCCTGGTTCGGGTCATGCTATTCTTGACGTCTTGAAAGGCCAGATCGAATTCCTCAGACGAAATCCCCCGCGCTGTGGATCCATACATGGAAATGAACCTTCGATAGGCATCGAGCGCAAACCTGCGGTTTCCGGTGCGAACAGCCAGCCCTTCCACGCTCTTGTCGTTGAGGCCGAGGTTCAAGATGGTCTCCATCATGCCGGGCATCGAGATCTGCGCTCCCGACCGTACCGACACCAGTAGCGGATTGTCGGGGTTTCCAAAGGATTTGCCGGTGGTGGCTTCCAGTCGGGCCAGGTGATCGGCAACCTGTTCCTTCAGCTGTTCCGGATACTTCTTGTCATTCTTATAGTAGAGGTCGCAGACCTCTGTCGTCAGGGTAAATCCGGCAGGAACCGGAAGGCCGATATTGGTCATTTCGGCCAAACCCGCACCCTTACCGCCCAAAAGAGCCTTCATTGAGCCCGAGCCCTCAGCCCGACCGGCCCCAAAAGAGAAAACATATTTTCTGACTTCGCCCACAGTTGACCTCCCGGTCCATCAAGGCTTCCGTCGCAGCACGTCCTATCGTTGGACCGATTCCATTTTCGTACTAGGATTAACTTCCGTCAAGAGTGGTTTTGCGCCTCTTTGTCGGTGTCAAGGGGTTATGAAGAGTTTATCCTTGTAAAACCTGGATACCGGGTGTAAAATTTGCCCTGAGAAGCCGAGAGGGGGAATACGGGAGGCCAAAATGGGCACGTTCCAGGGAAGTATCACGAGCGAAAAACTAAGAGCCGACGAGCATTCGGCCTTTCGCGACGAAGCCAGGGCTGTTCGAGCTGAGATTGCGAAGCTCGTTCATGGGGTGAAGGAGGTTGAGAAGTCGCTTTGTGATCGAGCGATCAAGGACTTTCTTGACGCCGCCGCCGCGGAGTTGCATGCGCTGGGGTTTATTGTGAGACAAGACGCCGAAGAGCTCGAAGCCGAGTACGAGGGTCGTGTCTCCTACGACTTCATTATCGACGGCCACCAGATCGAAGTCTCCAAAAGGCAGTTGCCAACTGAGCGATTTCTCCTGTCGTTCAGGTTTCGAGACGCGCCTCCCACCCGGAAGATTCCCACCGACCTTGATGAATTGGCGTTGGACGGAGCCTCCCTGGAAGAAGACCGCCGCGAGCTTCACTATTGGAAGCATGTCGCCGAGACCCTCCCGACGGCAGCTCCAATCTACGTTGCCCAGTGGCCAGACAGGAGACACGCCGAATTCACAGGAATCGACCCGCTTCTCGAATTCCTTTGCAGGGACAACTGGTCAACGCAACTCTAGCTCAAAGTCGTGAAAGCCATCCCGTTGCGTCTTCCTGGCGTTGTCTATCGGTCTGCCCTTGAAGTGAAGGTGACCATGCAACGCTGAGGAAGCGGACTGGGATGGCACACTCCGATTTTCAGAGCTTTGCGACCCCGAAAGGATCTTCTGAACGCTTGGTTTTAGTTGGATTTGGGTCGCGGAGCAGGTGAAGGAGAGCTTCCGGGGGCTTTCCGCTGTTTCTTCAGGAACATCACCGGAATCAAAGCCAGGAGTGTCAGGACTGCCGTGAAGATGAAGATGTCCTGGATGGCGAACACAAAAGACTGCTGGGCCACCCTCCCCGTAACCATGGTTGAACCGATCTCGGGGTTTCCTCTCAGAAAATCACAAAAGGCCGCGTTGTCGGGACTCAAGGAATCGGAGATTCTGGCGTGGTGAAACGTCATCCTCTGATTCAGGAGAACCGTCATCACGGCTATGCCAAACGAGCTGGCAAGGTTTCGGATGATTGAGGAAACGGAGGTGGCCCGGCTGATCAAGTTCATGGGAAGGTCGGCCAAGGCCGCGGTTTGGGCCGGCATACTGGCCAGACTCATGGTCATGCCTCGGAAGGCCATCCAGGTGACCACGGTCGCCAGGCTTGTAACGACGCTGATGGTGGCAAACTGGAGGGTCAAGAAGGTCAGTCCAAGAAGGCCTGTGATCATGATGATCCTCGGGCCGAATCTGTCGTAGATCTTACCGGTGATCGGCATCATTACGGCCGAGGCCGCCGCCCCGGGAAGCATGAGCATTCCCGTTTGCAGGGCCCCAAGACCTCGAATGGTTTGAAGGAAGATGGGAATATAAAACAGTCCTGCAAACAGACCGATCGTGGTAATCACGACAGTGATGTTGGCAAAGGTGAAACTCGGGTAGCGGAAGACACTCAGGTCAAGAAGGGGTTCGGGGTACCAGATCTCAATGAGGACGAAAATGGTCAGCAACCCAAGGCTGGCCACCAGCGTCACAATGGTCGCCTCGGAACTCCAACCCCATTGGTTGCCCTTCGAGAGCACATAGAGAACCCCCGCGAATCCTGCCGCGGCCGTGATCGCCCCCGGAATATCGAGTCGTCCGACCTTGGCTTGCTTGAATTCGGGGATCAGAAACCATCCCAGGAGGCTCCCAAGGATTCCGACGGGAAGATTGATGGTGAAGATCCAGCGCCAGTCGACGTACTCGACAAGCCATCCTCCGAGAGTGGGGCCCAAGGCAGGAGCCACGAACAGACCGACACCGAAGATTCCCATTCCCGCGCCCATTTGTTCTCGGGGAACGAGGCGGTAGATCATGGCCATGACCGTCGGCATCATCATTCCGCCGCCGAGGGCTTGGATGACCCTGGCGGCGATCAGACTTTCGATGCTCCAGGCGACCGCGCACAAGAGGGAACCCAGAGTGAAGGCGATCATACAGGAAAGGTAGAGGCGTTTGAGACCGATCTTGTCGCCTATCCAACCACTGAGGGGGATGACCATTCCCATCGCTAGCATGTAGGCCGTCGAAACCCACTCAACGCCCGCCGTGTCTGTATTGAAAACATTCATGATGGTCGAGATCGCCACATTGACGATGCTCGAGTCGAGGATGGACATGAACACGCCGATCAAGGTGACCAAAACGGGGACGAGCCAATGTCGATGATCCAGACCGTCGGGGGTCAGGGTCTGGGGGGCCGCCTCAGCCATGGGTGACCCACTGTCTCTGGATCGATGGCGCTAAAGATGCCCAAAGGAGTTGCTGCATTTCTTAATCCCAATAAAAAACTACCTTGCTGGTAGAGAAAGTTCAAGGGATGGAGGTGGAGGAGGTTGATCCGAAAGGCCTCGATTTTCCCACGGTCTCCGACGGTTTGACCCCTTGGTACGATCGAAACGTTCGCGTGAAATAGCTGAAGTTGGTAAATCCCACCCGGAGTGCCGCCTCGCTGACCGTTGTTTGACCACTTCTGAGGAGCCTGGCCGCTTCGGCGATTCGGCGAGTAATGAGGTAGCGGATGACCGAGTCTCCTGTGAAAGTCTTGAACAAGCGGGAAAAATGCGACGGGCTGAGGCCTGACCTGGTGGCCAAGAGATCAACGGTCAAGCGATCGGCGAAGTGCTCCTCGATCCATTGAAGGACTCCGCGGATTGTTGGTATCGCATCCGGGGAAGGCGGCTGTGGGCACGGCTCGATGAGGTTGGACTCGACAAGGGCGGCCATTAGCTGCAAAAGCAGTCCCTTCACCGCCAATTCCGTTCCAGCGGCGTTGCCCACGATGACTTCGACGAGCTTCTTGGCCAGCAGCGCGGGAGGGCTTTGCGCCGAAAGGACTCCCGGCACCCAGGAACGGGCAGTTTCCAGGGGCCCCACCCAGTGACTTGTTGCGGCGTCTTTGCGTTCAGAACGCAAGTGTTCCGAACGGAAGACCAGGGCGTGAACCAGAAGTTTGGGGTCGTCGCTGTTCCCGGTGTGAAGGTCAGCGCCCGTGAGGAAAACCGCTTCGCCCGTCCTGAGGACCTGGGTGTCCTGATTACGGGTCAGAACCATTGTTCCTCGTTCCACGATTAGAAGTTCCCATTCAGGGTGCCAGTGGCAGGGAAAGACGCTTCCCTGAACGGCTGGGAGTGAATACAGGTGCCAAGGACGGTCCTGGTCGCCGTGCTCGAGGCGCTCCCGGAATCGGTACTGGTGCATGGGGCCAGGATAGTGGATTGATCGTATTGTGTCAAAACTTGGTGGAAAGTTGGCAGTCGGCGGCCTCAGAGGCCCGTATCCTGTCAATATGCTTCAAGCCCAACCGCGTCCGACCCACGAAATTCTCGCCGTCAGAAAGTCCTCCCACTGGGTCGATCTGGAGACGGCAGCCGGAATGATTCGAGTTCAGCCGATCACCGATTCGATCTTCCGCATCGCCGTCATTGAAGGAGGGGATTGGGGCCAGCCGGCTCTGGAAACGATTCCCCAAAAGGGAGTGGACCCTGAATGGAAAGTTGAGACGGGCGATTCCATCCTCGTGGAGACCCAGAAGCTGCGGCTGAGCATTTGCCGCGGAACGGGCGCCATGGCCTTCTTCGATTCCGAAGGCACGTGTCTCCTGAAGGAGCCTGAGCGAGAAGGGAAGGCGCTCGAGCGCTTCGAGTCGATGCGGACCGTGTTCGAGGAGTCCAAGGTCAGCAAGATCGAGACGCCTGACGGCTGGAAGGACGTGGTCTCGGAGCCGAAGCGGGCATTCCGCAAGTTTCTGTACCGTGCTCGGTTTTCGTGGCAGTGGGCAACTGACGAGGCCCTCTACGGACTGGGGCAGCACGACAACGGCGTGCTCAACCTGAGGGGCTCCCGCCAGTACATTCATCAGGCCAACCGCAAGATCGCGATGCCTCTGCTGGTCTCAACCCGTGGCTACGGTCTGCTCTTCGACACGGCGGCCCCTATGATTTTCAACGACACCGAGAACGGTTCATACGTGTTCCTCGAAGCCGTGGAACAACCGGCCTACTATTTCATTCAGGGCGACAATCTCGACGCCGTGGTGGCCGGGTACCGGGCGCTGACCGGAGAGGCCTCTATGTTGCCCCGATGGTGCTTTGGCTACATTCAGTGCCAGGAACGCTACGAAACCCAGAAGGAGATGCTCGACACGGTCAAGGAGTACCGCCGTCGAGGGCTTTCCCTTGACGCCATTGTTTTGGACTGGCTTTCGTGGATCGAAGGCCAGTGGGGACAAAAGAGCTTCGATGCAAAAAGGTTTCCCGACCCCAAGGCGCTGACCGACGAGCTCCACGCTCTTGGTGCCAAGATGATGATCTCCATCTGGCCGACAATGGACCCTTCGGCGCCAGATCATCAGGAACTGAAGGACCAGGGGCATCTGTTTCCCGTGTCGGAGATCTACAACGCCTTTTCGGCACCCGCCCGCAAAGCGTACTGGGAGCAAGCCCGTCGCGGTCTGTTCGTTCACGGAATCGACGGATGGTGGGCCGACTCCTGTGAGCCTTTCACCCCTGAATGGAACCTAGTCGTTCGACCGGAACCCGATCGAAACTACCGCGAGTTCTTCGAAACCGCGCGGACCTGGATCGACGAAGAGCGCACGAACGCCTTTGCCTTGTGGCACGCCAGGGGAATCGACGAAGGGCAGAGGGCGCAGACGCGTACCAAGCGCGTGGTCAACCTAACCCGCAGCGGCTGGGCTGGGCAACAGCGCTTTGGAGCCATCCTTTGGTCGGGGGATAGTTCCGCATCGTGGGAGGCCCTGAAGCAGCAGATTCCGGCGGGACTGGGTTTCTCAGCTTCGGGTCTCCCTTACTGGACCTGCGATATTGGCGCCTTCTTCACCAAGCGCGGCAAGTACTGGTTCTGGGATGGATTGTACGAGGAAGGCAACCGAGATCCTGAGTACCGCGAGCTCTACGTTCGCTGGTTTCAGTTTGCGGCTTTCTTGCCCATGTTCCGGGCACACGGAACCGACACGCGTCGGGAGGTCTGGTGTTTTGGGGAACCCGGTGAGCCTGTGTACGATGCCCTCGCCCGATTCTTGAAACTGAGGTACGCCTTGGTTCCCTACTGGTACTCTTTGGCCGCCGCGGCGACACGCGAAGCCGGGACTCTGATGCGGCTGCTGGCTTTCGACTTTCCCGACGACCCCCGCGTTTTGGACCTCAAGGATGAGTTTCTTGTGGGAAGGGAGCTGTTGGTTTGCCCGGTGACGGTTCCCATTAGGGATGGCGGCCAGTCGCGCACGGTGTACTTGCCCGAGGGGACGGGGTGGTGGGATTTCTGGACCCAGCGTCGGTACGAGGGCGGTCAGACGATTGAGGCCTCCGCACCGCTCGAAACCCTTCCTTTGTACGTACGCGACGGTTCCATCCTTCCCATGGCGGATCCGGTGCAAACCACCGCAGACCTTGGTGAAGGCCAATTCTCGCTCCAAATCTACCCTGGCGCCGACGGTAGTTTCACCCTGTATCAGGACGACGCAGAGACCTTGGCCTGCGAAGACGGACAATGGTCGACGATTGCCCTGGCTTGGGACGATGCCAATCGAATCCTTTCCTTCGGAGTTCGGCAGGGAACCTGGCCAGGCATGCCTACCGAGATCGAATTCAGGGTTCAGGTTGCCGGGTGTGCGGTCACAGCCATTGTGTACGAGGGAATGGCTTGCCGTGTGGTAATTCCCGAGGCCTCGGATCGTCCGAGACCCGTGGTATGATGGTGACGTGAAGACCTCCGTTCTCCTCGTTCTTTTCGGCCTCGCGCTGATCCTCTCGGCGTGCGGCCCTTGGAAGGCCCCCGAGCCGGCCCAGCGGGAGCCGAGGAAGATCACGGTCATGGCTTCGGATGGCTGGATCTACGATGTCATAGGCGAGAACGCCAAACTCTTCGAGAAGGAAACCGGCATCAAGGTCTCGTTTTCCATCTTCGCGCCCCATGTCTACTTCCGCGCTTTGGGGACCATCCTCGACTCGGGCGAGGGCACAGACATCTTCCTGATGCAATCGACCCGCTGGTATCTAAACACTGAGCTTGATCCTCTGAAATCCTGTCTCGATCTGACCGACGAGGAATGGACCCACCGGCTCAAACCCCAGTGGCTGCCCACGGTGGAGCGCCAGGGAAGGGTATACGGTCTGGTTCTCTGGGACGACAACACAGGCTGGGTGTTCACCTACAACAATCGTGTCTTCGACAGACTAGGCCTCAAAGTGCCCCGGAACACCGAAGAGTTTCTGGCCGCCTGCGAGGCTCTGAAAAGGGCGGGGATCACCCCAATCTACGAACCGGGCGCCAGTCGATGGCACTCCTCGCTCACGTTCTTCGAGATGGGCTCGACGTTTGAAGAGCGGGACCCGGGACTCTACGAACGCCTCAACACCAACCGCCAAACTTTTGCAGGCTACAAACCGTTCTTGCTTGCTTTGAGCCAGATCAAAGACGCGATGAATCGGGGGTACTTTGGGCAGAACTTCATGGCCAACACCATCGAGGGAGCCAAGACGGCCTTGATTTCCGGTAGCGCCGCGATGACGCTCAACAAGATCGGATTCTCGAGGAGCGTGCTCAAAACAAACCCTGACTCGGGGGCCGAAACCTGGGGAATGTTCCCCATTCCCTGGCTGGACAACCAAACGGTCAGCATCGAGCGGTCGGCACCCACCTGGTTCGGCAACGCCAAGAGCCATGATCCCGAGGCTGTCCGCCAGTTCTTCCGCTTTCTCACGAGGCAGGAAAACCTTGACCGCTACGCGGCTCTCCAACCAGAGGGAACCAGCCTGTCGTTCCCCACAAAACCGGTTCGCTTGCAGTCCAATGAAGAGGGGTTTCTGACAAAGACGCACTTTGGTGGAGAACCATTTCAGGGCGGGGTCAAGTACATGATGGCTCAGTGGATGGAAATCGAGGCCGACTTTGAGCAGATGCTGGCCGGTGCCATCACCCCGGAAAAGTTCCTCACGAGCGTCGACGCTCGCCGCGCGAACATCGCGCTCGCCGGGGGCGACCCTGCCTGGTCGAGTTCTCGATCTAGAGCTGAGACTCCCTGAACGCCGACGGATTGAGTCCGGTTTCGCGCTTGAAGAGGCGCGAGAAATAGAGGGGGTCATCGTAGCCAACGGCGGCGGCGACTTGCTTGACCTCGAGGTGGGCGTGTCCCAGTAGCAGCCTCTTGGCCTTCTCAATCCTCAAACGGATCAGATCGCGAGTCGGGGTGCTGCCGGTAACACGGCTATAGAGCCGCAACAGGTACGCGGGCTTACAGCCGAAGCGGGCTGCCAAACGTTCAAGGGAGTACGGTTGCCTGTAGTGTTCTTGGAGGAAGAGGCTCACCGCCTTGGCCAATTCCTCGTCTCCGGGCCGCGCGCCTTCCAGTCCGTATTCTGATTCGACAAGGGCTGCAGACGACTCAAGTTTGATCAGGATTCGTTCGAGAGTTCCGCGCAAGTGGTCTGTGTCGACGGGTTTGAGGAGGTATTCGTCCACCCCCAGTTCGATGGCCCGCCGAGCGTACTCGAACTCGCTATACCCTGAAATGATCACGACCCGAAGATCGGGATTCGTCGACCGAATGCGCTCGATGAGCTCCAATCCGCCAAGGACGGGCATACGGATGTCGGTGAGCAAAAGGCTGGGAAGACGGCTTTCCACAAGTTCAACGGTTTCTTCTCCATCGGACGCCGCGCCGACGCATTCAAAGCGGGGGTCGAGTTCAGGGACTTTGCGGACCAGATAGTCCCGCATTCTCTCCTCGTCTTCCGCGACAAGGAAGGTAAAACGCCGTTCACCCATGGAGACAGGCCCCGAGAACAACGCGCGCCCCGCCGGCTTCTGAATTGCTCACCCGAAAGTAGGCGGTCTCTCCTAAGGACAGTCGAAGGCGTTGAGCCGTATTGAGCATGCCCATGCCGGATATCGACATCGGGGTAAGTCCCCCACCTTTTTCGGCGCCCAACGAGGTCTTGTTGGCCAGTTCCCTGAGGGTCGCTTCCGAAAAACCGGGGCCGTTGTCGGTGATCTCGATCTCCCAGCTGCCGCCCGCGATTCGCCCCCGGAGCACGATTTCCCACGGAGGGCGGTTTGCCGTGGCATACTTGAAGCAGTTCTCAAGAAAGGGTTGAAGGATGAGCCGGGGCACAACGATGTCGCGCAGCGCCTCGGGAACGTCCACCCGGTATTCAAGGCTGTTTCCGAACCTTGAATGCATGGCGGCGAGGTAGCTCTGGGCGCACTCCACTTCTGACCTCAGGGTGGTGGTGGTCTCTTCGGTGGAGGAGATGTAGCGCAGAACTTTGGACAGGTTGATGATAAGGCCTTGGATGGCCTCCAAACTCCCTTCTTCAGCCATGACGGCGATTGTCTGTAGCATGTTGTGGAGAAAATGCGGGTTGAGTTGCGACTGCAGGGCGACAAGTTGGGCCTGTTTCTCGTGGGCTCGAAGCAAAATCGCTTCTTGAATGGAGTCGTTGAACTTCAACCTCATGTCGCGGAAAGCCATTCTCAGGGAGTCGATTTCGCTGAGGTCGGAGCTCTTTGGCCGTTCGGCCAGATCGTGCAAGTTGTCGATTTCAAGGGACTCAATTTCGGCGTGGAGGGCCTTGATCGGGACGGTGACCCGCCGCGCGATGAAGTAGGAGGCCGCCAAGGAACACAGGATGGCGACAAGGGTGAGCAGAGCGATCCGTGTGGTGTATTGAAGCATGCTTGACGCCAAGCCGGCCGAGGGCTCTCCCAGGATAACAGTCCATCCCGTATCTCGTGAACCCGCGGTCACAAAAATTTGCGATTCCCGCTTGCCCGGAAGACGCCCTGTGGCGATCGGCGCTTTCTTTGCCAACGACGTCAAAATCTCAAGGTCGGCCGCCCCGATGGAATGTCCTTCATAGGGGTAGAGAAGTCTCCCTTTGTCGTCGAGAACAAAAATGGTGATCCCGGTGTTTCCCAGGGCATCGAGTTCTGCAAACAGGGCGTCGCAATACTGCATGACCTCGACGATGCCCCGAATCGACACAAGCGAATCTTGAAACGACCGAAGCAAGGAAACGTAGCGTTTGCCCTTGACGACTATGGAGGTCTGTTCCTGAAGCGGATCTTCATGGGGAGGAAGAATGACCCGCTCCCCATTCTTCGCCAAAACTTCCTGGTACCACGGCTCGAGTCTTGCGTCGCGTTCGATGAGCCGGCTGTAGTAGCCCGCCCCGATCATCTCTCCTTGAAAGTCAAAGACGTTGATTTGCGGGGCGGACTGGTTGGGGCCTAGTACGGTGTCACCGATTTCGATCAACGCTTCGGTGTTTTCGAGCTTGGCGATGCGTTGCTGAACTGTCGCCGGTGATCTGGGCATCGACAGGTGTTTCGCGTACTGACCACGGAACACCTGAGAGTAGACGAGCGTCAGTCCCAGTCGGTTCAACTCGGCAACCTGGGCGTCGAGGTTGGCCATCACCGATTTGGACAGGGAAGTCAGGGCGTCGGAAAACCGCTCACGAGCCACCGACGACGCATAGTCGTAAACCACGAGCGAGAAGGCCAACAAAACGCAGACGAGGAGAATGGAGACCCAAAGGAAGATGTTCCCGCGAACCGTGCGATAGCGAGCCACGGCGAATAATACCACGGGCCCGTGACGGGCGGGCCTTGAATTTTGTCCATGAAGTGACGCAATCCCCTCCATTTACCGCTGGGGAAAGTGGTCCCACAGTGACCCCATTACGTTTCTATAAGGAGGAGTTGATGATGAAGAGAATCATCCTCGGTCTCGGTCTCGCGTTCCTTTTTGCGGCGGGTTCGCTCGTCGCTCAGACGCTCACGGTTTGGGACTTCAAGTACGGCGAGGTCAACCCCGGTGGCGCCCAGGCCCCCATGAAGCAAATCGACGCGCTGTTCGAGAAAGCGAACCCCGGTGTCAAAGTCAACCATGTGTCGCAGCCTCTGGAACCCCAGTACTACCAAATCATTCAGAGCGCGGCGACCGCCAACGACGGTCCTGACGTCGCCATGTTCCACCCTGGCGCCCGAGAGTACGGCTTTGACGATATCCTCGTCGACTTGGGTCCCTATATCAAAGACGTGAAGGGACAGTTTACCCAGGCCAGCATCGAGATGGTCTCGATCGGCGGCAAGCTTGGCGCCCCCGTCAAGCTGTTGCCGATGACCATGCAGGGCTTCGGAATTTATTACAACAAGGCCTACTTCAAGAAGGCCGGCCTCGACCCCGAGAAAGCCCCCAAGACGCCCAAGGAATTCCTGGCCGCCTGTGAGAAACTGAAGGCCGCCGGTTTTGTTCCCGTCACCTCTGGACAAACCTACACCATCGACTTCTTCCTCCGTTGTGCTGTGGCCAACGCCTACGGCCCCAACGTGGTTGGCCTGACCGACGGCTCGCAGAAATTCGACAACCCTGTGTTCAAGGCGAGCCTGACCTTCCTCAAGGATCTGATTGACAAAGGCTACGTCGAGAAAGACGGATTCTCTCGTCCGTACTTCATGGACGGTATCGACAAGTTCGCTGCCGGTGGTGGAGCCATGTTCGTGGGCTTGCTCTCTGATGTCGGCAACTGGAAGGTTTTCTCGGACAAACTTGGTGCCAACAACGTCGGCTATTTTGCCGCCGTCAACTTCCCCAATGGCAAGTACAAAGACCAGCAGGTCGCCCAGGGAGCCGGCATCGGCTACGGCGTCATGAAATGGACGAAGAACGAGAAACTGGCCGCCGCCTACGTCAAGTTTGCGACAACCGGCGAGGGCGCGAAGATCTACGCGGCTGCTACCGGCGCTCTTTCTCCGAACACGGCTGCCTCGGGCTCCGATCCCGCCTACCCCGTGCTGAAAGATATCCAGAAGTACCTCAAGAACAGTCAGAAGGACTACCCTCCTTTGTTCTACAACGGGTACGAGGACGATTCGAACCGGCTGCTCGATCAGCTGTTCATCACTGGCGGGCTTAGCGTCGACCAGTTCATTGCCGAGTATCAAAAACTCACGACGAAGAAGTAACGAAATCACACAGGGGTGGGGCCTTTTGAAGCCTCACCCCGCCTTCATGAGGGAAAGCCTATGCGACATCGAGGCTTGGAGACCGACGGCTTTGCGCCGTTCTTGTTTCTGGCACCGCTTCTTATCCTCCTGTCTGTCTTTATCCTCTATCCGGTGGCGATGAACCTGTTCGCCAGTTTTACGGAATGGAAAGGTTACGGGTCTCAGAAATGGATCGGCCTTTCGAACTACGAGCAGATGTTTCAGGACCAAGCGTTCTGGACCTCCATTCTCAATACGGGCCTCTTTGTCCTTTATATTCCGCTAGGAACTTTGTTCACCATCTTCATTGCCGCCCTGATGCGTGAAGGAATTCGGGGGTGGAAAACCTACCGTGCCATCCTCTACATTCCTAACCTTCTGGGTTACGTCATCATGGGTGTCATCTTCTCGATTTACCTTCGCGACGACGGCACTCTGAACGCTCTGATCAGAGGGGCCATTGGCGAACCAATTCATTTCTTGATCAATCCGTTTCTTGCAGTGAATTCCATAGGATTGATCCTGGTTGTGTGGTTGCACCTTGGCTTTGGCATCATTTACTTTCTGGCGGCGATGAACGGCATCGACCAGTCAATCTACGAAGCCGCCGTGATCGATGGCGCCGGCTTCTGGAAGACCTTCTCCAAAGTCACAGTTCCCAGCATCAGCTTCGCGATCGAGTTTTTCGTGGTCTTCAACTTCATTGAAGTCTTTGCGCGCATGTTCTCGTTCATCTATACCCTTACCCAAGGCGGGCCAGGCTACAGCACGTTCACGTTGGAGTATGGCATCTTCGACCAGGGGTTCCAGAAATTTCACGTCGGTTACGCAAGCGCCTGGTCCATGGTCTTGTTTGTGTTCTGCGCCGTGATCTCGATTGTTCAGATCCGCTTGATGCGAAGGAGAGACGCATGAAAAAGGCCTCGCCGTTCGGCCCTGGGGCCCGAGTCGCCGTCCAGGTGCTCATGCTCTTGCTTGTTGTGGCATCGCTTCTTCCTCTCTACAACGTCATCAGTTCAAGCTTGAAGTCGACAGAGGAATTCACAACAAATCCTCTGTCCTTTCCGCAGAAAATCGTTTCCGAGAACTATGAGTATGCGGCACTTAGCGGAGGGTTGCTGAGGTACACCGTCAACAGCCTCTTGTACGTTCCCGGGGCCGTTGTTCTTTACCTAGCGGTTTGCATCTGTGCAGGCTACGCCTTCGGCAAGATGCGGTTCGCCCTGCGCCTGCCGCTGTTCCTTCTTGTGCTGTTTTTGTCGATCTTTCCGCAGCTGCTTCTGGCGACCCAAGTTTTCAAACTGATTTCGGTCATGCACCTGACGAACACAGGGTTCGGGGCCATCCTTTCGTGGGTCGCGTACTTTGCGCCGTTTGGCACCTATATCATGACAACCTATTTCGCCGATATGCCGTACGAGCTCGTCGAAGCGGCGCGCATCGATGGAGCCGGTCCCCTGCGAATTCTCACTCGGGTCATGGCTCCTCTGGCGATGCCCATGATTGCGACCATCGCCATCATCGGGTTTCAGTCCATGTGGAACGAGCTTCCATTTTCGCTGTTGATCCTTCAGACCCAAGGCCTCAGAACGCTCACGGTGGGAATTGCCATGATGCGAGGCGAGTTCGGCCTGCGTGTCCCCATCCTGAGTGCCGCCCTGGTGATTGCGATGGTGGTCCCCCTGGCGACCTTTCTCCTCTTCCAGCGCCATATCACCCTTGGCGTCACTGCCGGTGCCGTGAAGGGCTAGCGTGGTGTCCGTCGCCCAGTTCGACACGGGCTTCGCTTCGCTCGCCGCAGGTGCCGTGCGGTGGTTAGGTCTTATTTTCTGGGGGGAAAGAACCTACTCCGTTTTGAACTTGGCAGTTTCCGCAGACAGGGAATCGGCCACGGCATTGATGCGGTCTAGCAAACCGTCGACCGCCTCGGTGGAGCGTCCGAGAGTGGCGCTGGCCTCTCCCAGTTGGTCCAAGGCTTCCGCCACCTCGCCTGTAACGTGTTCGACCGATCGGAGCACCTGGTTGGTCGTTTGGGTGGCCTGGGCCATCTCTTCATTTCCTTGGGTTACCGCGTGGCTAAGCTCTTGAAGACCTGCCATGGCTTCAGAGATCTGCTGCCCCCCCAGGCTGAATTCTGTCACTTGGCTGGCGATCTCGTCGAGGGCGTGCGCCACCTGCTGAATGTCTGATTGAATGCGTAGAAAACTCGTGTTGGTGTCGGCGCTGGAGCGGAACGCTTCGCCTATGGTGGTCACGATGGAGTTGAGGGTGGCGCTGATCTGTTTGGAGTTTCCCGAAGATGCCTCGGCGAGTTTGCGGATTTCGTCGGCTACCACCGAAAAACCGCGCCCTGCTTCGCCCGCGTGGGCGGCTTCGATGGCGGCGTTCATCGCCAGGAGGTTGGTCTGGCTGGAGATCTCGCTGATGATGTCGGCCATTTCCTGAATTCCAGCGACCGAGGTGTTCACGGCGCGGATAAGCTCGTTGGTGTGGTCGAGCTTGTCGCCACCTTCGTGCGCCGCGTCAACAAGGGTCTTCACGTTTTCAAGCCTCGCCTTGGTAAGCCGGTGGATGCTGTCGATGCTGGCCTGCATCTGATTCACCGCCGCTGTGGAGTCCTGCACCTGGCTGTTTTGCCTGTTGATCGACGTTGTCTGCCGTTCCAGGTTCCGGTCGATGACCTCGATGGCCTGGCGCACTGACTGAAGTCCGCCCCTGAGTTCCTGCATCTGAAGTCCTACGGCGTCCACCGACTCGTCGAGGAGCTTGGAAGCGTCGCCGGCCTGGGTCTGGGCGGCGTCGAGGTCGTCTTTCACGAGGTGATTTTCGGCGGCCACGTTCTGAATGTTGCGGACAACCTCGCGGTGGCGGGCCAAGAAGGTGTCCATATCGCGGCCCAACTGACCCACTTCGTCGTTGAGCTTCTGGCTGAAGGTGCGGGTAAGGTCGCCGTCCCTGAGCGCTCGGACTTCGGTTCCCAGCCGGATGATGGTCCGCGAAACGCGTCCGGCCAGAAGGAGGATGAGGAAGAAGGCCGCCAGAGCGATGACCAAGACGATGATTCCTGAGGTGAGGGTGGCGCGCTGTTCGATTTTGGAGACTAGACCGCTGATCTTGTCAAACTGGAGGTTGAGCATCGTGGAGAGGCTGTTGTACCAGGCATCGGTTTTGTTGATCGCGCCCTTGAGCTGCTCGACCACCGATGCGGCCAGAAGTTTCTTGGGGCTGGCCAAGACCTCGGGACTCGCCAAAAACGAGTAGAGTTCCAGATTGTTAGGGTTCGCCCCGACCGCCTCGGCCACCGACTTCAGATTGTCGGTGACGGTCAGGAGGATAGAGAATCGTTCGTTGGCCTTGTGGCTGAAGCCCACGACCAAAGTGAGCGCGGTCGCGATGTCCTTGTCGGCGGCCGTCAGCGTCTTCAGATTCGAAACCGCGTCGGTAGCGGTTGCCGTCGCCGCATGCGCTTCCTGAAGGTTGGCCAGACCCTCCTGCAACCCGACGATTGGGAGTCGGTTCAGGGTCATTCTCTCGATCAGCACCTCATCCTTGAGTTGCTGAAGAGACGAGGTTTCTTGGCGGATTTGATTGACGGGAGCCATCAGCGAGGTGTAGAGAAGGCCGCAAAGGGCCAGAACAACGAAGGAAAGCAGTACCAGAAGTGTGAGTTTCCAGCGGAGCGGCATGGGGCCCTCTCTCAAAAAACGATGAGTGAGCTTAAGCCCATGTCCGTTGATCCTGATACTCCCAATTTTCCACACTTTTTAGCATGATTCGGGAGTCTAGAAAGGACGATAGGTTCGACTCTGTTAGTCCAGGGCCGACCGAAGAGCCTCCTCGGCAAGGACACGAAAAGCGTCTTTGAGTTCTTGAGGTTGAATCTGCTCAAGGGATAGCCGGCTCAGCAACAGTTGCCGCGCTAGCAGATCGAGGTCCGAGGCTTGTCCTTCGTAGTCGCACCCGATCGAGGTCGCCGTGATTGTTCCCCGCTGTCCAAGGGAGGCTCGAACCGCTTCTGGGGCCGCGCGAAAACGGAGTTTGACTTTCCAGCGCTGCGATTCCAAGGCTTCATCGATGTATTTTTCGAGGTCAAAGGTTGCAGGACGCTCGAAACGCTCGTCAAGAACAACAGCACTTTGAATTCGGTCAAGCCGGAAGACCCGGATGCCCTTTCTCAGTTGACAGAAACCCACAAGGTACCATCGTCCGTCGTGGCCAGCTACACCGTAGGGTTCGATGGTGCGCAGAGTCGCCTCGCGCGAAAGGTACTCCACGCGGAGGCATCGGGAATCCCTGGAGGCTTGGCACACGCCCAGGAGGAGATCGGTATCGAGGCTACCCGTCGTGTCGACTGGCATCACCAGAAGCTTGCTGAGGATTTCGACCTGGTTGCGGGTCTTGGTCGGGAGGACGCGGGAAATTTTCGACAACGCCGATTCGATGGCGGCGCTAGGGAGTGACACACGGAGCCAAGGGGTTGCGACGAGGCCAAGGACGACGGCGGCGGCCTCTTCTTCGGTGAAGATCAGGGGAGGCAGTCGAAACCCCGGTCTGAGCAGGTATCCTCCTGAAGGACCTGGCACCGATTCGACGGGAATACCCACGTCTAGGAGCTTTCCGATGTAGCGCCGGACAGTCCGGATGTCGCATTCAAGTTTGTCGGCAATTTCCATCCCGGTGATCAAGGGACGGGACTGTAACAATTCAAGGACGGTCAGGACCCGACCAGTGGGGTGATACATTTCTTAGCTCCCTACTCGGATTGGTGACTGAATCTGTCCTCATCAATTTGTAGCCTCTCCTCTGGGACGTCAAGTTCCGGGAGGCAATCATGAAAAGGTCTTTGGTATTGGGTGGGGGAGGATCGTATGGGATCGGTTGGCAAAGCGGAATCCTTGTTGGACTGGCTGAGGCTGGGTTCGACGCCCGTGAGGTCGACTTCATCCTCGGCACTTCCGCGGGGTCACAGGTGGGTGCGGTGGTCGCCTCGAGTTTGGCCTGGGAGGAAATCTGGGCGCGTCAGGTCGACCCGCTCCTCGAAAATCACTACCTGCCGAGCCCTGTTGAAGCGGCCACGTTGCTTCAGCTCTATGCGCAGATTCGGAACCAGGCCAAATCCCCCCAAGAGTGGATCTTAGGTCTGGGCGCCTTGTCCGCTGCTATGACGGTCTCAGAAGCCCAAAGGCTCAGGGAGGTCGCCCAAAGGCTTCAGCTTTCAACCTGGCCGTCACGGTTGGGAGTGGTCGGGGTCGACATCCAGTCTGGAGGGCGAGTGCTTTGGACGCGGGAATCCTGCGTCGATCTGATCCGGGCCGTCGCCGCCAGCAGCGCGCTCCCGGCGGCCTACCCCGCGGTCGCGATTGGCGAACGTCTGTACTGCGACGGGGGCGTCTATTCCATGGAAAACGCCGACCTCGCGGCCTCCTATCAAAAGGTCCTGATCCTTTCTGTCGGCCTTCCCATTCCGACGCCCTATACCCTCGACGATCAGGTTGCGCTCCTTCGCCGGTCGGGGGCCGAAGTTGAGGTGATCCAGCCAGACCAGAACGTCCTGTCGGTCCTTCGCCATGCCGGCGGCAACGCCGTCGACCCTCTCCTCCGGGCCCCAGTAGCCAAGGCGGCCAGGTTGCAGGCCCTGTCGATTGCCGAGAAACTTTCATGGTTCTGGAACGACTGACTCCCGGCGCCAGGTTTCATCGAACCAGGGCGCCGGTCCGCGTCAGGAAAGCCGGACTTTCGGCTTCTTGCTTGAAGGATTCGGGACGTCACCGAAGTACCATTTGGGGTGTTGTCCCTCGGTCAGAGCAGCGAGAAAGGCGGGAACCAAGTCTTCTTCAAGGTGTTTGGTGACGATTGCGGCAAACTCGGGTGAGGTTGAATCCAAATCCTTTTTACCTTTGGACTTGATCGCCCTGACTTCCGTCTCTGCCAAGCGCCGCAGGTCTGTCCATTTTGTCTCGGCGACTTCTCGCGAAGACTGGCCTTCATAGGGTCCCCAACCGAGATCTTTGAATCGTACGACCTCCATGGTGTTTATGAAGAACCTCATGAACTTCCCCCTTCGGCGTTGACCGTTGTCTCTTTGTTGTGAAGGAAATTGACGCGGGAGTCAATGACCGTACAAACGAAATCTTGGACTGATCTAACATTCATTTTGACAAAATCCTTAATGCTGTCTAATGTTGTCAGGAATAAGCTGACGTATGGGCCCGGAGAGGACGGGGTCGGCGATCAAAAGTTAAGGAGAAAAAAATGTTCAGATTTCACGGACTGGCCATGCTGGTCCTCTTGTCGGTCTTTGGCGGCGCCTCTGCGGCCCAGGACTGGGCCGCAGCCGATCTAGGCGACACCGCTGCCAGAGCGGCTGTCGCGGGAAACGAGGCGGACGGAACGCCGATCTTTGTCATTCGTTCGATGTTTCACGGCGGTACCACACCGGGAAAGTTCATTCCAGTCAAGCACGCCGCGTACGTCCCCTGGGGCGGGCTTGAAAACTCCGTGAAGACCTTCGAGCTCTTCGTCGGAAAAGGACGATGGGTACCCAACTCCTCCGATGCCTTTCCAGCCGATGCGGTGCAAGGCGGTCAAGAGGCCGACGGGAGCGTGTTGTACGTGATCCGCTCTTCGGTTGGAAAAGCCCTTGTTCCGGGAAAGTACAGCACAAAGACGCTCAAAGCCTACATCCCGTGGGATGGCAAAGAACTCGAAGTCAAAAGGTATGAGGTGTTGGTCAGCGACCCTGCGCCGCCTGCGGCCGTCGAATGGGCGCCCTCCGATGTCACCAACAATGCTTCCGCTGCCGTACCGGCCGGCCGGTCCCCCGATGGAACGCCAAGCTACCTGATTCGGTCCTCCTTTCAAGGTTCGTTGATTCCAGGAAAGTACAATCCGAGGGCCAAGGCCGCCTATGTTGCGTGGGGCGGGAAGGAGAACAAGGTCACCACCTTCGAGCTGTACGTCGGCAAGGGAAGATGGACGCCTGGCGACGCCGCCGGGCCGATTCCCAGCAACGCAGTACCCGCCGGGAACGAAGCCGATGGCACGCCCTTGCTGGCTATTCGCTCGCCCGCCGGAAAGGCCCTTGTTCCTGGAAAATTCAATGTAAAAACCCGTCAGGCTTCGTTCTCTCTTGGCGGAAAAGAGGTAAAGGCCGAACAGTTTGAATTCCTGGTCCGTGATGACGCTCCGCTGGCAACGGTCAGTGTACCTCAGCCCACCGTTGCGGACACGCAGATGGGCGGAAGCGACGGGGCTTCTGAGGGCGATCTGGTCACGGCGGTCATGTCGCCCACGACCCTTGTGGCCAAGCCCCTCGTCATCAAAGGAGGGCAGGCGTCGACCGTTGGTGAACTGAACGGTCAGGATTTCCGCTGGCAAGGAAACGCTGTCGACGCCTATGACCTGAGACTCGATTCAGGAACGATGCTGATCCTCGAGGTGAACACTGTGTCGAACAAGCCCGATGCCAGAGCGATTTTACTCGACCCGCAAGGCCAAGAAGTCGGTACCCCGCAGAGTGGGCCCGGCTTCGGGTGGACAAGATTCTGGGTGACGTCGAAAATGTCGGGTCTCTACCATCTTGTGGTTATTCAGAAGAGCGCCGATCCGGTTCGCTACGCCGTTGATCTGCAGGAGCTGGATTTTACCGTCGAAGGGGACTTGGCTGGCGGGGTCGGTCCCGACCAGGAGTCACTCGTCCCCCTGGCGTGGAATCCCGCATATGCGTTTTGGAACATCACCGTAGACAGCAACTTTCAACCCGAGTTCGAGTTGCTGGACCCTTCGGGAAAGGAAATCGCTCGTTCTCAGTTGGTTGACGGAAAGACTGACCAATCCGGCCAGCCCAACCAAGCCTCCGCGCGCGTCATTCGTCCGAAGGTACGGGGCATGGGCTCGATAAAGATCACCAGCCATTTCGCGACAGAAGCCGGGCACTGGCGGATCACCGTCCACGAGGACAACGGGAACTAACCAGACCGGCGGGTTCCAGGCGGCGCATGACCGCCTCAACCATCCGGTCGCACCGGTACCCTAGGAACTCATAGAGCGAATGGCTCTTGAAGATGGATCTCGTGCTCCGCGGGCGGCCACTTTGGAGGCAAACTTGTATTTCGCCACGGAATCGGCCAGGTTGAGCAACCCGGCTCAGTCTTCCCTTAAGTTTTCTTCGGACAAGAGCCTGAGATCCGCATAGAACGCGTTCACTTCGTCGATGATCCGTTTCAGGTCGGCAACGGAGTCTTCAACCATTCGATTCCCCTGGACCATGCTCGCCAGCCCCTGCTGGATCTGGGACGAGCCCGTTGCCATTTCCATCATGCTGGCACCAAGCTCCCGAAAACTTTCACCGAGGATTCCGAACTGTTCCACGAGCGAACTCAGCTTGGTGACGGCCTCGCTGGAGATGACCTGGGTTTCGTCGACCTCGGTTTGGATATTCTTCAAGTCGCCCGCGATCAGCCTTGAGTTGGCGGCGGTCTGTTCGGCGAGCTTACGGATCTCGTCGGCAACGACTTTGAAGCCCCGTCCGGCATTGCCGGCGTGGGCCGCCTCGATGGCGGCGTTCATGGCCAAAAGGTTGGTGTTGGCGGCCACATCTTCAATCGTGCTGGTGACCCCGTGAATGGTTTCGACGCTCGACGATACTCTTCCGACCGAGGTTTGGGTCTTCTGAAAGGCCAGGGCTCCCGAACGGGTTTCTTCCTGGAGGTGGCGGAGCACACCCAAACGCTTCTGGACCAGTTGGTCGACGTTGTGGATGGAGGCCACCATTTCCTCGATGGCGCTTGAGGATTCGACAACGAATTGGCTCTGTTTGGTCACGGTTTTCTGGTCGATCTCCATAATTTCACCAAGCCTTTCCATCAGAGGACGGGCCAAATCAATCCGCGCCTGAAGGCGGTCTGATACCGAGGCCGATCGCACTCTCGCGTGTTCGATCATCGAGGTTTGGTAGTGATGGCAGTTTTCTGGTCGGTTGAGCCCATTGTGAATGGCCTGAGCCATCTTTTCGCAGGACTGATAGCCACACGCGGCGCAGTTGAGAAAGTCTCTGGGCTCAATCTTGAGCATTTTCCTGTAGATGGTTTCCAGCTGTTCGGCTGCCGGAGTGTGAATGTTGTTAGCCCCCGATCGGTTCACATAGGCTCGATCGTACAGGTGGGGTTTCCAGAATTTCTCCAGGACCCGCCCCATCCTTTTTCTTGCCTGGCGGTCGCTTCCTTGGCGTGAATAGCGAAGCTTAAGAACGCTGACGCGCTCGGAGACGGCGCCGTCGAGGAGGTCTGAGGGCAGATGCTGGCCAGAGGTCCCCGTGCCGCCGTTGCAACCTTTCTCACAGTTCAGACAGTCAACGATCAGCGGTGCGCGTCCCCGCTTGAGGGACTCGGGAAGGGACTTGAAGTAGTCATAAACCGTTGGTCCTTCGATCTTCTTGATCCGGCTGACGACTTGGGGAGCCTCCCGCTGAATGGTCGCCATCAAACCGCCTGGGGTAGAAAATTGCGCGGCGCGTTCGGCGGCGGGGTTGAGGTAGTCGATTTCGGGGAAGGCCTTCAGCGAAATTCCCTTGAGAGAGAGATAATCCTCGATGGACTGAAAGGTCAGATTGTAGTCTCCGAGACCAGTGGCCTCGAACTCACGTTTCTTGGCGAGGCAAGGTGAGATCACCGCAATCTTGTGATGTTCGAATTCAGGATGCCAGGTACGGATCATCTTCATCGTGTGGAGCATTGGGCTGTCTGCAGGGGCCAAGTGGGCAAGCAGTTCGGGCTGGAAGATCTCAAGGTAGTTCACCACAGCGGGGCAGGGCTGAGCAATGACTAGGGGCGGGCTGTTCTTCTTGATATGTTTGAGGTAAGAGTGAACGGTCAGTTCAGCGCCGAAGCTGACATCGAAGAAGGCTTCGACACCGAGAGACTTCAAGAAGCCATTGAGACGGAGCAAGTTTCCTTCAAAGCTCGCCGCCGCCGAGGGAGCCACGATGGCAATAACTTTTGTTCCGCGACGGCCGGAAAGAAACAGCTCCCAGTCATCGACACCTTTTCGAGCCTCGTGTGTACAGGCCGAAATGCAAGACCCGCAACCGATGCAAAGTTCATGGTTGATCGTGACGGTCTTTCCGCTGCCGTCTTGGCAGATTTTGACAGGACAAACGGCAATACACTGGTGGCAATTGACACATTTGTCATCGATAACGCGCACAACAGGTGTTAAGTTCATGCGAATAATCATAAAGAAAAAAGGTCTAGATATCAACTATTTTCGCTAAAGGGAGATCGGTTCATGCAACTTTGGCAAAAGAATCTCATTGTCTGTTGGCTTGGGATGTTCGTGACGGGCATTGGATTCAGCCAAATCGCCCCCATTCTGCCCCTGTACATCAAACATCTTGGCGTGGAAGACACGTCGCTGATCGAAGAATTCTCGGGAATCGCGTTTGGCATCACCTTCGTCGCTTCCGCGATCTTTTCGCCGATCTGGGGCCGCTTGGCCGACAGGATCGGCAGGAAGCCTATGTTGCTGCGGGCAAGCCTCGGGATGGCGGTGGTGGTCTTCGCCACAGGCTTCTCACAAAACGTTTGGGAACTTGTTTTCTTAAGGTTGGTCCTTGGTGTCATCACCGGATACAGCGTCGCCTGCACCACCTTGATCGCCACCCAAACCGATACGAAGAACGCTGGTACCGCCTTGGGTACGCTAGCGACTTCGGGCATCGCCGGCTCTCTGCTCGGGCCGCTTGTAGGGGGCTACATCGGGGAAACCTTTGGTTTTCAGAGTGTCTTCTTCTTGACCGGAAGTTTGATGCTGCTTGTCTTTGTCTTGACTGCGTTGTTCGTGAAGGAGTCGTTCGTCCGCCAAGACAAGAAGACTCTGAGCACCAGTCAGACTTGGGCAACAGTTCCGGAAAAGGCGACGACCCTAGTCTTGTTTCTGGCCTTCTTCATCGTGTACTTGGCGGCCTCGTCGATTGAGCCCATCTTGACCGTCTACATCACCGAATTGACCCTCGACACAAGCCATATTGCCCTTTTGGCGGGGTTGGTCTTCTCGGCTTCGGGGTTGGCCACCATCATCGCTTCTCCTTTGCTTGGCCGTCTTTCCGACAAGGTAGGACCGCAGAAAGTCCTTTTGTTCGGACTTCTTGTCGCCGGCGTTTTGTGCCTCCCTCAGGCCTTTGTCCGAGACCCTTGGCAACTGACGGTCATGCGTTTTCTCCTCGGACTCGTTACCGGAGGCCTGGCTCCTTCGCTCAATTCCCTGGTCAAGCGCATTACGCCCGGCCCGATCGCGGGGCGCGTCTACGGCTTCACGATGTCGGCGGGCTATCTAGGCTTCTTTGGTGGAGCTTTCGCGGGCGGACAGGTGGCCTCCCATTGGGGGATTCGCGCTGTTTTTTACGTGACCTGCAGCCTGCTTCTGCTGACCGCAATCTTGGTCTACTTCAGGGTCTTCAAGAGACTCGGCCAGCAGGAATCCTTGCGGCCTTAACACCGCAGCGACCTCTAGAAACGGGGGAATTGCAATTTCGTCCTACTTATCCGTTAATAGTAGGTATATGCGTATCGCGACAAAGTTATTTTGGGCGTTCTTGGGTGTCACCCTGATTTGCAGCCTGCAGGGACTGTTGTCCTTGTATCTGATCGGACAAATTGAAAACAACGTAGTTTTCTTGTCTACCAAGATCATTCCCTTGAGAAATGACCTTGGACAGTTACAGGCCCTTTTCTGGCGATACCGCGTGGAACAGACATACCACATCATGTCGGACAGCGACGTTGCCAGGATTAACCTTGAGGGACAAAATCTCAAGACTGGACTAACCATTGACAAACTGCTCGTCAAGATTCAGAAAGAGTTTCCCAATGAGGAACAGAAGACTCTAGGGAGTGACGTAGTAGTTTCTTGGGGCGAATACAAGGACTCTGCCGAACTCGTCCGTACGAAAGCCAGATTGGGAGACAAGAATGGTGCCTACGCCGTCTTCCTGGCAGGGAATTCCAGGTTCACCGCCTTGGCGCAACGCCTTGACCATTTGCTGGCAAAGGCAGAGTCCACAAGCAACGCCGCTCGGCAACAGAGCACAGACGACGCGGTGTTTGGGTATCTTTTGATCCTCGGTTGTGTTGTGGTCGTTTCTATCTTTAGCATCGTGTTCGCGCTGATCGCCGGCCGCATCCTTGTGCGCGACCCCGTGTTGCGGCTCAGGAGGGCTTTTGGCGAGGTCTCCGAAGGGAACCTTGTGAGAAAGGTGAGTTTCAAGAAAGGCGACGAGCTCGCCGAGCTTGGACGCCAGTTTGATCAATTCGCCGACACTCTTCGGCAACAAATTTCTGAAATCAGCCAGGCCTCCTCTGGAGCCGTGGAAGTGTCTGGCGTCGTCAAGGTTAACATGGAGGAGTCTGGCCGAAGGATGGTTGAAACCCAACTCACATTGAACCAGGTCGTCACCACCATCAAGAACGAGGACAAGGAAATCGGCGAGGTTCGACGCTCGTCTGACGCGATTGGTGTCGCCGTCCAGGAATTGGGCGATCTGGTCGAGACGCAGAACCACGAGTTGGAGGACTCGACCGCCGCCATCGAGCAGATGCTCGCCAACATCAAAGCGGTGGCGAACAATATGGGACGACTCAGCCAAAACGTGATCGGTCTTGATGAATCCCTCTCTGACTCTAGCAACCGATTGAGCGAGACGATGGATTCCGTCAGGCGAACCACAGAGCTGACCCAGGATCTGGCGGGAATCAACGAGTCGATCCAGGCTATCGCTTCGCAGACAAACCTCCTTTCGATGAACGCGGCGATCGAAGCGGCTCATGCGGGCGACGCCGGCCGTGGTTTCGCCGTGGTGGCCCAGGAAATCAGCAAGCTCGCGGAGAGCGCGGCCGAACAGGCCCACCAGAGCACCGTGAATCTTGCTCAAATCGAACAACAGATTCAGGCCGTCGTTGCGTCGGTTTCGGAAATGGAACGGGCCTTCGAGTCGAACCGAGACCAAATGAAAGTGGTGTCGGACATTTCTACTGAGACTTCAGTGGCCATGTCTGAACAGAGTGAAGCCAGCAACCAGATCATGCGGGGCGTCGAAAGGCTGAAGACCACGACAAACAGCGTCACCGACCGTTCCGTCGGCATTCAGGCCGGAGTGGGCAGCATTAAGTCCGTCGTCGAAGGCCTCACGGCGATCGCGAAAGTCAATGTTGGGGGAATTGAATCCTCGCACGAGTCGGTAACCGCAACCCTCAGTCAGATTCAGGAAACCATCAAGCTGTCCGACTCCGCGCAAGAGACCGTGAGCAAGATTCTCGATCTTCTTTCGAGGTACAAGGTGGAGGAAGCGTCTGAGGAGGAGTCTGAGGAGGAGCCTCAAGAGCTGAGCGCGGAATTGTGACCGTCGCTTAAGAGCCCGTTCCTCCCCAACGTCGAGTCCCGCGGTTCCATACCTTGATGGAAAGCGCAAACAACGCGGAAGCAAAAATGGGCGAAGCCCAAGCGGTCCAGTCGGGAGTCGAATCGGTTAGGTAGAACTGCGCCGGATAGTAGGCCACATAGCCCACGGGCACCACCCAGGTGAACAAAAACTGAAAAAACGAGTTGTAGATGTTCATTGGGTAGCGGGAGTGGTCGCGGAAACCGCTGACAAAGGCCAGGATGGCGAACGAATCTTTGACCCAGAAGGTCGCGCTCGCGGCGATGATCATCAGGCTGATGAAGATGAGCGCTCCCCCTCCCAACAACGCGGGAAGCAAGAAAATGCGCACGGGCGTCCATTCGATGCCCAACTGACCCGAGGCCCAAACAAACGCACCAACCCCGAAGGCAAGGAGTCCCAGTCCCTTGAGGTCGAGGGTTTCTGAGACGTAGTAAAACAACATGGGAATAGGCTTGAAGTAGTATTTGATGAACGTCCCCTGGTTGGTGGCCATCCGCAGAGACCAGAGGTTGTCGAAGAACAGCTGCATCGGGGTCAGGGCCAGCATAGCGAAGGCGTAGAGGAAAATGACCTGGGGGTACGAATACCCGGCAAGGTTAGGGATGCTTTTGAAAACCACCCAAACCGCCCCAATGGCGGCCACGTTGCCAAAGATCATTCCAAGAGTCGAAATCAGAAAGTCCGCCCGATATTGCATGCGAGCCTGGATGTATTTCCCGATGAGGAGAACGTAGAGCCGTGTGTAGAAGGCGAGGTTCCTCATCTTATCCCCCCGCCACCGTCAGCCGCTTCACGGAACTGTTGTAGTACCAGCGAACCACAAGCCACAGCGCGACCACCCAAACCGTTTGCAACGCGAGCCGGAAGCCGATTTGCCCCAGATCGGTGATTGCAGAAGCCAGGAGCGCGATGGGAGTATTGAACATCGAGGCGAACGGCAGCCAAAGGAGTAAATTCTTCACCTGCTCGGGAAAAAACGCTAAGGGGACCAAGCCTCCCGACAAGAACAGCACAATCGATTCTTTCGACGCTGAAACTCCCCAGATCGATTCGGTATGGAAGGCGGTGATCCCCACAGCAAAGTCAATCAGAAAGCTCAGAAGGTAGGCCTGAATCAGCGCCGGGACAAATAACACGATGTTGAGCAGAGGCGGCAACGGGGCGTGGAAGACGAGGAAGATGGTGATCAGGCTGGGTAGGGTGATCGTGATCATATTCCCGGCCACGAAGCCAAGCGACGAGGTCAGACTCCAGCCTGTGTAGTTGTAGGGTCGAAAAAAGTGGACAACGATGTCGCCGGTGCGGATCTGAGCGTTCATGTCCCATTCGATCCAGGTGCGCATCATGACGAACAGGGCCGTGGCCAGGGCGACGTACAGGAAGGTCTGTCCAAAGGTCATTCCGTGCACCGTTGGCGTTCCGGCGGCGGCGAAAATGGCGCTCCACAGAAACCAAAGGACGACGATGCCGACCACACTCCCCAAAATCTGGAACAACATGTGCGCTCGGTAGGTGAAACTCGCCATCAGCCCGTTGCGAATCACCATGAGGTAGGCCTTCACTTCAAGGCTCCCGAATAGACCTGGGCGATCACGGTTTCGGTTTGGACCTCTTCGATTTTTACATCGTGGACGGGGAGGGACGACAAAGCCCAGGCGAGAACTTCGGTGGCCGGGGTTTGGTCCTGGTCAACCGCCACGGCCGACCAGCCAATTTCGCCTTCGAGGCGCTCAGGCCGGGTTCCCTTGAACCGCTCTCCCACGGTCGCCAACGCCGCGTCGAGTTCGTCCTTTCTTCCGTCTTGCGCCAGCAGTTTCACGGTCCGCCAGCTTCCGAAGATCTTGGTGAATTGACCGATGGCTCCGTCGTAGATGGGCTTACCTTGGTCGATCAGGATGATTCGTTGGCACAAGGCCTCGACGTCGCCGATATCGTGGGTGGTGAGCAGGATGGTGGTGCCGCGTTCTTGATTCAGAGTACGGATCAGCGTTCGGATTTGAGCCTTGACGG
>CAYYUZ010000001.1:94158-102523 GCA_964475005.1 uncultured Spirochaetales bacterium | reverse complement strand
CCCATCAAGACCCCCAGAATGTTGTTCAAATCGTGGGCGATCCCCCCTGACAGCTGGCCAAGAACTGTGAGTTTCTGCGACTGGCGCAACAACTGGTCCGACCTGTGGCTCTCGGACCGGTCAAGAACGCTGAGCAGGAATTGGCCTTCCGCGGCCGTGAGTCCCGCCAAAACCGGAGTCCAGCTCCCCTGCCGGCCCCGGAAGACGCCTTCGAAGACCACCCAAGGCCGCTTTCCTTCAAAAACCTCCGCCCAAGGAACCTCGCCGGGGGTCTCCCACCAATCTTTCATCGACTGGGAAGTTTCGGCCGAATCGGTCTGAACCAAGCGCTGAAAGGCGGGATTGGCCCAGAGAAGCTTTCCCTCGGTGTCCAGCACGGCGATTCCTTCAAGCAAGTTCGCCAACAGAAGCTCGCGCTCGTGGCGGCTTCTCTGTTCCGCGCGCCGTTCGCGGGCCAACTGGCTTTGGTGCCACACCGAAACCCCGGTGACCACCAAGAGGGCGCAAATCAGGTTCAAGATGCACACCGTGACCCAGGGCCAGTTCTCGGGCTCCAGCGAAACCAGGGAAAACCCCGATACGGCTCCCAGCGGGTGGCGGATGACTCGGTTCCAGTGGCCGGACGCGAGGACTCGAGATGGGCCGTCCCAGATCCAGGTTGAAGAATTCCGGACAAGGTTGGGGTCACTTGAAAACTCCCGCCCATTCGGGTCAAGCAGGAAAATTCCAGGGTTCGCCGCCAAGGCGAGGTCGAGCTGAGAAGCCGAAGTGCGAAAGGAAGCAACGCCGACCACACGGCCATCGACAAAGACTGGAACCGCAGCGTAGAGTCCAGGCGTCTTGCGAACCAAGCCGACCGCCAGGGAATAGCGGGTGCGTCCCGCCTTGGCCTCTTGAAAGTACTCGCGGAAGGAAACATCGGTCCCCAGGTAGGTCGGGTCCGAACTGACGGTGATTTTCCCCTTGGCGTCGACAAGGTAGACCACATCGAGTCCCACCAGCCCTCGAACTTGTTCCAGAATGGAAGTGAGCGCCGTTGATGGAGACCCGCCTGAAGCCAGAAACCTTTGAATCGCTTCCTGGCTGGCCAGCCAAGACAGCTCGGCCTGGTGCCGAAGGAAGAATTTCGTCTCGATTTCGGCGGCGAAGGATTCTAGGTTCTGCCCTTGACGATTAGTCTGCATCTGCCTGTCAAATTGAAGGAGCAGCCACGTCGACACCATCCCCAGGAGAACAAAGGCCACCAAACCAGAGGCTAGCGCCTTTTTCATAGGCGCGCCGGGAGTTCGCTCATGGAGAGGCCTTGCTCCATTCAAACCGAAGACAGCCTTCCTCCACCCAGGCGCGTCCACCCAACTGGCTCGCCAAAGTTCCTACCAGCTGCCATTCCAGGGGAACGGGGTCGGGAAATTCCCGAAAAACAACGCCGACGCGGCCCACCGACAACCGGAGAGGACTGTCGGAGAGCACCACCTGGACCTGTCCCATGCCTTCGATCCGGAAACAGGGAGCCTGGACCAAATCGATCATTTCGAGGGCCGCAAGGGCCAAAGGGACGGCCACCTCAAGGGGAACTTCAACGGGCACTCCCCAGTACTCGATGCCGCGATCGGACAATCGGGTGAGGTAGGTTCGGTCGTGGTCCACAAGGGCCTGAAGGTAGGTCTGGAAGTTGACGCCAGAAAGTCTCTGTTCGCTGTGAAGCAGAGCGTGTAGCAGCGACAGACCGTGGAGACGCCTTTGAACCCCGGCAAGAGGTGAACGGCCGGAAACCCCTGTCCGGTCGCGGCTTTCAATGTCGATGAAGCTGAGCACCACCTGAAGGCTGTTCTGGAACCGGTTGTGGACGTCGCGGGCCGAGTCCTCCTGTTGGCGGAGCAACGTGACCATTTCATTTTTGTGGCGTTCGAGGTCCGTGATGAGGGTGCGGTTCTCAAGGGCCGCCCGAAAGTTCTGCAGTACAAGACGCGTGACGTTTCGTTCGTACTGTTCCCACTCGGGAGGAAGCTCGAGCAGGAAGAGGTGCCCCTCCCCCGACGACACCTCAAAGTACAGGGCTTGGGCGTCGCCAGTTTCGGCAAACGTCTTGCGGTCCCAGGCATCGAGGAGGAGGGCCGCCCTCGCCTCGTCAAGGTGTTCCTTCACGTCGGGGGCGCCGTGCATGGGATAGGTGCCCGTTCCCGATATCAGCGGCCACCGCCGTCCGTCGTTTCGACAGAGAAATGCCGACAGCGTGGCTTCGGGAAACAGCTCCCTCAGGCGGAGCATCACAAGCCGCAGGAGCGTGTTCCAGTCGCGAACGCCCAGCAGATCGGGAAAACGGTCGGCCCACTGGCGAATTTGGAGCGTGCGCCGATGCATGGACAACAGATCGGCGTAGCCTCGCAGACTCGTGGTCAGCGAGGTGCGAAACCGGCTGAAGGTCAGCTCGGTTTTTTCCCAGTAGTCGTTGATCTCGTACTCGGCGATGACAGACGCCGCGGGATAGAGCCCCGATTGGCCGGTCCGAACCAGAAGCCGGATGAGCAGATTGTGGCGTTCTTTGCGGATCCAGCGGACAAGATCCAGGCCGGCGTGCTCGGTTTCCATCACCACATCGACGACGGCCACGGCGATGTCGTCGTTTTCGAGCAGCAACCGTTTGGCTTGGTCGGCCGACGCCGCCTCAAGCAGATCCACTCCCCTGCCCTCGTAAGTGAACCCGTCAAGAGTCAACCGCGTCAGCATTCTCACTTCGTCAGCGTCGTCGACGACAAGGACTTTCCAGGGTGTCCGTACCGGGGGAATCTCTCTTGAGTCTTCGCGAAATTCCAAGGTATTCATAGGGCTCCTTCGGGAAGCGACAGGACCAAATCTTTGAACGCCTGACCGCGGTGAAACTCATTCTTGAAGAGCTCGAACGAGGTGGCCCCGGGAGAAAACAGGACGACTTCGCCTGCCCGCGCGCGGCGGACTGCACAGTCCACGGCCGCCTCGAGGCTGTCGAAGGGCCCCAGCCAAGACCAGCCCTTGGAACGAAACACAGGAAGCATCCGATCGGTAGCCGAGCCCCCCAGGAGGATCAGCGACGCGGGGGCGGGTGACAGGGTTTCAAACGCGCCAAGATCGAGGTTCTTGTCGGTACCTCCAGCAATCCAGTGGACGGGCACGTCGAAACTGGTCACAGAGGCGGCGGCGGCCTCGGGTATGGTGGCGGTGGTGTCGTTGTAGTAGGTGACGCCCCGCCTTGTCGCGAACTTCTCAAGACGGTGCTCGACGCCCGAAAACGCCTCTAGAACGCCGGGAATACCGGCGGGGTCCACGCCAAACAAGACGGCCATGGCGGCGGCAGTCAGGCAGTTGACCCTGAAAGCCATCCCGGGAACCTGAAGGTGGTCGGGCAACAGCGGGACCGCGTTCCCGTCGGGCCAGCGGCCGCCGTTTTCAGAAAACCAGAACTCCTCAGGAAAACCGGGAGGCGGCGCGCCAACCCAGGCCTTTCGGGCCCCAGAGCGGCCTGCGAACCACTGTCCCCACAGTCCCGCCGGCAAGAGAGCCCAATCTTGGGGGCCTTGGGCCTCAAACACCACAGCTTTGTCGGCAGCGTAGGCCTGTTGGTCAGGGTAGGAGTTCATGTGGTCCCATAAGATATTCGTGACCGCGGCCACGCGGGGTCTGAGCAGGCCTCTGCCCTTCAGATCGGCCAGCTGCCAAGACGAGAGCTCAAGCACAACAGGCGCGCCCGGCGCCAGGCCGTCGAGGAAGCTCAAGGGAGACACCGCGATGTTGCCTCCCAAGCGCGCCCTGGGATCGACCGCGCTCAGCAGGTGATGAAGCGCTGTCGCCGTGGTCGACTTTCCCTTGCTTCCCGTGATTGCCAGAACAGGGTTGTCGAGGGCCGCCAAAAAGATCGAAAGGTCGGTTTCGACTCGTTTGGCCAGCGCGAGGAACGGGTTTCCGGTCCGGACGGCTGGATTCTTGACAACGACGTCGGCCCGACGAAAGTCGTCTTCCTCGTGACGCCCCAACACGTAGCGCACCTTGAACTGGGCAAGAGCCTCAAGCGAGGGGGCTAGAACTTCCTCGGTTCTTAGGTCGGTGACGGTAACATCGGCCCCACCCTTGGCAAAATGGAGCGCCGAAGCCAGCCCGCCGCCATTGAGCCCCAAGCCCATGATGGTGACCCGTTGGCCGGCGAAATCGTTTTCATTCGGCATGATAGCGAAGATCACCAGACTTTTTCATTGAAGCCCAGAATAATGCAGGGGGCGCATCACGGCAAGGGTTGGGTTTGGCGCTGCAACGAAGAAATTTTCCAGCCTCGGCCCGTTTTCACGAGGATGAGCCGGTCGACCACCGCAACACCGACGGCCTTAGGAGGCGTTTTTTCATCGCCTCCGTCTGCGGTCCACTTCTGGTACTGCACGGTCCAACGGTCGCCTCCGCCTTGGAGGTCCAGATCGGTCAGGCCCCAAAGCATTTGCCCCAGAAGCAACGGCGGTTTGCCGGCGGCCTCCCACGCTGAAGCTTCAAGCACCGGGCTCTTCTGTTCATAGGCCGTCCTGACCTGGCGGATCACATAGCGGTTGGTGACCTCGTCCTTATCCAAACCCAGGGTCGGCTGCTTGCCCGAATCGTTGGACAACAGCTTTCCCAACTGCTGGTCATCAAGACTGTCGATGGCGGCGTAGTAGCCTTTCACGACCTGTTCGGCCGTCCAAGTGTCGGTGGGATCGGGTTTGACAAGTCCCCAAACCACCGACCCAACAATACCGGCAACCGCAAGTACGGCAACCGCAAGCCCCGTCAGCAGGGTCCCTCGCGACCGCCAGAAAGCACCTTGCTGCCGCCGCCGCTGCCGTCGCGCCAAAGCCGCTGCGCCTCGGCGTGCCCGTTCAGGGGTTTCAGGGACCGCGGCCACTGGAGTCCGCGCGGCCCAAGCCTTCCACTGAGCGACGGTCCCCCCCCGGCCGGTCAGCGACTCAAAAAGGAGGTCTTGTGTCGCTGGTTCCGGCCCGGCGGGCAGTTCCTCGGCGACAAGGGTTTTCTCGAGTTCGCGGACTTCCTGATGCAGGTGCGCTTCATCTTGCTGGGCCCACGGAAGGGTGCCGCTGGCCGAGACCACGACCAGGGCCGCCGAGGTGAAAGCCCAACTGGCCACGCCCTCACGGTCAGGGTGACGAAGCTGTTCCCACGACGGGCGCTCCTCTTGCGGTTGAAGCGAATCGAGCACGGAACGGAGTTCCGAGGGAAGAAAGGCAAAGGACCAACCCGCTGAGGTCAAAATCGGCAGAACGGCCGAAGCGCTGAAAGCCGGAAGGCGCTCGGCTTCCAGCGACCGGGCGGTCCAGGCGTCGACAAAAGCCTTAAGGAACACCCTGCCTTCCTCGCCGTCCAGCGGCCAATGGGAGGGATTGGTTCCCTCGGGCAGCACAGCCACTTCACCCCAAACCAGCAGGTGCCCCTCCTCCTGAAGCACACCGCGGGTCGACCACTCATGCAGACCCCCGGCGTGAAAAAACCACCCGGTGCCGCGGCTGGCCCTGACCAGCCTCAATCCTTCCATGGAATCCGGGTCAAATCCCGTATCTACGGCCATAACCGGTTTTTCCTTGACTCGGACGTTCTTCAGGAAGAGGGGACGAGAAGGCAGTTTCATTCGGCTTCCTCCCGGTCTCGGGTCAGACGCTCCAGGCGCGCCCGGTCGACCGTGATGGTGAGATTCTTTTCTTGGGTGGGCAGAACCAAACCCATGGGGCCGTTCTGGGCACGGCGCAGATATTTCACCGCGGTGTAGTACAGGTCGGCGCGGCCTTGGCCCTTGGCTTTGCTGAACCAAACCGCGAGGGTTCCTGCGTCGAGAAGAGTCTCAAGGGGAATCGTTTTGCCACGGATGGCCCTCACGAAGACGTAGCCGCCAGGTACATCGCGGGTGTGGAGCCACAGGTCGTTGCCCCTCACGTACCGGCGCAGCAAGACATCATTCTCTTTGGCGTTGCGGCCAACCCACAGGGTGAACGGTCCGGATTCGAAGGCCAGGCCGGGCCTTGCCTCCTTGTCTTTGGCCGCACCCGTGGTCGTTCGCACCGTGCGGTGTTTGTCCAAAAAACTCTTGAGTTCTTCGGCGGTGGCGGTGGCCAAGTGGTCGGCATGGCGATGCCACCCGGCCTCTTCGGCGTTCTGTCCCTCCAACTCTCGCGCAACCCCCTCGGCGGCGTCGCGAGCTTTCTGATAGCGCTTGTAGTACACCTGCGCGTTCTCGTGCGCGGTCAGCTTGGGATTCAGGTCGAGCCGGAAGACACGGCCGTCGCGCCAGTCGAGTCCCTCGAACACGGGTTGCCCCTTGCTGACCTTCCAGGCGTCGCTTGTCAACACATCGGCGTAGGTCTTCCAGTCGTCTTGACGGGCCGATTCGACAAGTTTTGCCTTCGACTTTTCTCTGGCCAAAGCCAGCGAGGCCAAACGCCTGTCGACGAGCCTGAGCGCCTGATCGCGCAGCTTCTCGGCGTCTTCGACCGCGGTCCCCGAGTAGAAGACTTCCAGCCTACGGGAATACGAGGCCGTCGGTTCGCCTTCGGGGCAGGGAAGATCGCGCAAGGCGAACTGTTTGGCGGGAGGCCGCGGAGGATCGGCTAGGAACCCCGTTTCGGGGTCGAAGCGTTCTCCGGCGACCTCGCCGCTCGCGGGCCGGCGGAACGCGGCTTCGATGATCGCGTGGCGGGCGTCGGTGACCAGGAGGTTGGCCGCGCCTCCCCAGAGCCTGATCCACAGGTCAAATTCGCCTTCCTTTGTTCGAAGGCGCCAGAGGACCAAGCGCTCCTGACCGAGCTGCCGGGCTTCGACCACCTGAGACCCCATCAAACGGGCACGAAGGAATTCAACGAACCGAGGGGCGCGGACCAGGGTCGGCGGACGCTTGACCACCTCGTGAAGGCGAGTCCGCTGGGGAGCCAGACTGACCAGAACCTGGCGGGGTCGGCCCGGACTGTAAAACTCAAAGTAAAAGTGGTGGTAGTCGGCTTGGCGCACGTTCTGGAGAAAACTTCCGGCAAGGGAAAGGTCTCCGAGGACCTTATCGATTTCGACCCAATTCAAAGACATCGTTTGGCCATTCTAGCACAGACGCCGGACGGCTCGCAGGCGCGTTTCCTTGAAAGGCCCCCGCGGAAAAGGGTAGTCTCTCCACACGGAGAGGCCCGATGCCCACACCCTTTGTTGATCCCGAGACGGAGTTTTCCTACCCTGCCCCGGAACTTCTGGCTTTTGAAGAGGCCTCGGCGGTCGAGCTGGAACGGGCGGTAGCCTCTATGATTCTTTCGGCCTCGGGCTGGCGAAAGGTCTACGCCGCCGACGGGAACGACGAAAGCCTTTCGCCAGATGTGCGCCCCGTCGACAGGACCCTAGCCCTCGTGATGGCCGACACCTTTGCCACGTTCTTGGCCGAGAACACCAAAAACGAGGGACTGAGAGTGGCCGTCGGTCTCGATGCGCGGTTCACAGGCCCCGTTTTGGCCGATGGGATGATCCGAGTGCTTTTGGCGCGGGGCGTCGCTGTCGACTACCTCGGCATCGTGGCGGCGCCGCAGATCATGGCCTGGGTGCAGACGGGAGGAATTCACGACGGCTTCATTTACATTTCAGCCAGCCACAATCCCATCGGTCACAACGGTGTGAAGTTTGGTCTCGGGAACGGCGGCGTGGTGGGCGGGAGCGCGGCGGCCGAGCTCATTTCGAGGTTTCGAAGCGCCGCAACCCAGCCAGAAGTGGCCCAACATTGTCAGCAGTTGGCCTTGGTGGCGCCACCTCAGGCCGTGGCCACTGTGTTGAAGTCGATGCCGCAAGCGCGGTGGGCGTCGGCACAGGCCTACGCGGCCCTTTGTGACCAGATCCTGACGCTGACCGGCGATGCGGCAGAGGTCAACGAACGCAGGCGTTCGCTGCGGGATTTGGTTCGCTCGGCGGGTTTGGGGATTGTCGCCGAACTCAACGGTTCGGCCAGGGGACTGAGCATCGACAGGTCGTGGCTAGAGAGCCTGGGAGTCACGGTGAAGTTCCTTAACGACAGACCTCGGCAAATTGTGCACCGCATTGTCCCCGAGGGGGCTTCCCTCGACCTCTGCCGAAGGGTCTTGGAAGAGGCCCACTCCTTGGACCCACGGTTCTGTCTGGGTTACGTGCCCGACTGCGACGGCGACCGCGGCAACGTGGTCTTCATCGACCCCCTGACCGGCGGCGCCCGGATCCTCGAGGCCCAAGAGGTGTTCGCTCTGTGCGTCTTGTCGGAGCTTGCCGGAATGGCCTTCTACGGTTGCTCGGGGCCTGTGGCCGTGGTCTGCAACGACCCCACCTCGTTTCGGATTGACGCAATCGCCGCGGCCTTCGGCGC
>CAYYUZ010000001.1:0-94058 GCA_964475005.1 uncultured Spirochaetales bacterium | reverse complement strand
GGGGAGACGACCCGCAAGGCGAGAAGTGGCTGCTGGATTGGCTGACAACAATGGTCAATGCCGCGGACCAAAGGTAGAGACGCTTCACCCTGAGGCTTCTTCAAAACGTAGCGAGGAAGGCTTTTGACGAGACAAAGCGGATCCGAGAAACGGAGCGTGTCTTTGACACGTGAGTATTCGAGGGACGCTTTGGCGAAGGCAGACGCCTCCGCAGTAGTTTTGAAGGAGCCTCAGTCAGAACAGCGGCCGAGTTCGTACAGCGTGCAATCTTCGCATTGACAGTAGGTGGTGTCGATCCAGTCGAGCACAGCTTCGGCCCTGAATTCGGCCATGCCTTTCTTGAAGAGCAGGTCGGCCTTCTCGAAGGTTGGTCCGCTTTTTTCGGTCCACACCTGGGGTACGGCGCAGACTTTCATCCGAGCGGCCTTGGCGGCTTCGACACCATGCTGGGAATCTTCGAAGACCAGAACATCGTGCGGCTCCACTCCCAGCTTTTTCGCCGTGTAAACAAACAGGTCGGGAAAGGGCTTGGTGCGCGGCACTTGGTCTGACGAATAGATGTGGGAGCCAAAGGAATCACGCAGCCCCACGGCTTTCAGGGTCGAATCAATGAGTTCGAGCGACGAGCCGGAAGCGACAGCCATCGGCATCTTCTCGATGGCAAAGCCTTTCACGAGTTTGACCATCTCGGGAAACGCTTGAATCCGTCCGCGGGCCACCTCGGCGTACAGACGGTGCTTGATGTCGAGCAACTCGTCGAGGCCCTGGGGAAGTCCGTATTTTTCTTTGATAAGGAGGGCAAAATTCTTGGAGCCCATTCCTACGCACTCGTTTCGGAGCTCATCGTCGTAGGTGCCGCCGAAACGCTCAACAAACCGCCGGTCGCTCTCGAACCACAGGGGCTCGCTGTCGACGAGCGTCCCGTCCATATCAAAAATCACGGCTTCAAGTTTCATGCCGGGTTGACCTCGGCACTGGCCCTTTCCCGTTTCTTTTGAACCTCTTCGGCCTTGCGGGAAATCCGGTTCCAGACCGAGCCAATTCCCATAGCCTTGCGCACTTCGCTCAAAGTGAGCTTGGCCTCGGCTCGCATGGTCTGCGTTCCTTTCCAGATCACTTCATCCACCAGACCGCCCTGCCCCATGAACGAGGCACGCCGCTGGCGGAACGGCTCCAGGTAGGCGTTTACGGCCTTGGCCAGTTTCTGCTTCACTTCAACGTCGCCAACCTTTCCGGCGCGGTAGCGGGCTTTCAAGTCTTCGACCTCGGTCTTGTTGGGATTGAACACGTCGTGGTAGTCAAAAACGGGATTACCTTCGACCGTCCCCGGAATGTCGGCGCTGATGCGGTTGGGGTCGGTGTACATCCCCCCGACTTTCTTTTCGACGGTCTTGGCGTCGTCGCTCAGATAGATCACGTTGCCCAGACTCTTGCTCATCTTGGCCTTTCCGTCGGTTCCGACAAGCGTGGGGACCTCTCCGACCAAAACGTCGGGAATGGGGAAGACCTCGCCGTAAAGAAAGTTGAAACGTCGGGCGATCTCTCGCGTCACTTCGACGTGGCTCTCATTGTCCTTGCCGACGGGTACCAGGTGTGCACGAGGCAGCAAGATGTCGGCCGCCTGCAACACGGGGTAACCCAACAGCCCATAGGGCATCTCTTCCAGACCGGCGTTCTGCGCCATATCTTTGAGGGACGGAACCCTTTGAAGCCGCGGTACGGTCACAAGATTTTCAAAGTAGAGGTTCAGCTCGAAGATTTCAGGAACAGCGGATTGAAGGTAAATATCCGACTTGGCCGGGTCGATGCCGCAGGCCAGATAGTCGAGGACCATTTCACGGGCGTTGTCGGCGATCTTGTCGATGTCTTCTTTGGAGGGTTTGGTCGTCAAGGTATGCAAATCGGCAATGATGAAGAAGCACCGGTACTCGTCCTGCAGGCGAACGCGGTTCTTGAGCGAACCAACGTAGTGACCCAGATGCAACTTGCCCGTGGGTCGGTCGCCGGTGAGGATGGTTTTCTTTTCCATGCGACGATTGTAGCGATCACCCGGCCCTTGGGCAAGGCCGTTGTTCATGCCCAGAAACGCGAGGGAAGCTCCGTGAAGAACCCCAAACTCAGCGCCAGGCTCTCGAGGTCGATTCGCTCGTCGATGCCGTGAATGCGCTGGCCGAAGGCATCCATGGTAAGGGCCTTGGAAAACAGCGAAAACCCGTAAACGGTGGTTCCTTTGGCCCGCCAGAAACGACCGTCGGTGACGCCGCCAATGAACAAGTCGACAAGCCGCGCGTCGGGATGAGCCTCACGAAACAGCGCTTCGAGGGCGGGGTATAGGGGATTGTCCTTGGCCGACAGGTTCGAGGGAAACCAATCGGTGATCTCGAACGCGAACTGCGACGAGAGTTTGCGTCCCAAGGCCCGGCGGATCGTGTGTTCGAGCTCGCCTCGGGTTGTTCCCGGAATAACCCGGCAATCGACGAGCACTTCGGCCCGATCGGCAACAATGTTGACCTTCTCTCCCGCCCGGATCACGTTTGGCGAAAACGTGTTGCGTCCGGCCGTGTGGAGGAACCTGGCCATGCCAGGGTTGCGGCCAAAGAGCCTCTTCAGCGCCCAGCCTTGGCCTACGCCCCAAGTGAGCGCCAAACGCTCTCCAAGGCCTCGAGCCATCGCCGAGGCCATCGACCGATAGGTCGCTGCCCTGCGCACGGGCGAGCGCAGCCGGCCCAGCCTTTTCACGGCTTCAGCCGCCTTGAGGGCGGCGTTTTGAGCTCCGTAGGGCATGGAGCCATGGCCAGGGGTCCCGCGGGCCGTCAATTTCACCCAGGCGACGCCCTTTTCGCCGACGGTGCAAAAGGCCGCCGGGCCTTTGTCGGTATCGACGAAGAACCCGCCCAATTCGGTGACCATGAAGTCGGCTTTGACCGCGTCCCAATGGTTCTCGGTCAAGTACTGCGCCCCCCACCGGCCCGAGGCTTCCTCATCGGCCAAAGCGAGAAACAGCAAGTCACCGCGAAAACGTCCTCCTTCGGCCTTGGACACGGCCTCGGCAAATCCCACGGCCTGTGCCGCGGTCCAGCAGAGCATGTCGACGGTGCCGCGTCCCCAAACCTGGTTGTCGCGTATTTCGGCGGCGAACGGATCGACCGACCAGTCGGAGGCTTGGGCGGGCACCACGTCGAGGTGCCCCATGAACATGAGGCTTGGAGCCCTCGGATCGGTTCCCGAAACCCGGAGCAGCAAATTTCCTCGGCCCTTCTGGGCGTGGAAGACCTCTCCCTCCAGTCCTTTTGAATGAAAGTACGCCTGCAGAGTCTCCACGCTTCGATCCTCGTTTCCTGATTCGGGATGCCCTGTGTTGACACAGGCGTTGCGGACAAGCTGCCGGAAAAGCGGGAGAAATTCCTCCTGGAAAAGGCTGTCATTGGGCGTCATGCGCCCAGTGTAGCACAGCTTCCTCTTTCGACTTGATCGAAGGCCCACTTCCCTCTAGAGTGAAGGACTATGAATGACATTCCCGTTTGGGACACGTCGTCCTTATACCTGGGGTTTTCGGATCCCCGGTATTTGGAAGATCAGAGAGCGCTTACCAAGACCTCTAGCAACATTCTGAAGCGCCTCAAGAAACGGCCCGAAAGAAAGAAGCAAGCCGACCACCTCGCCAAGACCATTCGGCTGTTTGACAGCGCCGAAACCCTGGCCGAACAGCTGGCGTCGTACGCCTATCTTGTGTATTCCGTGAACACCCGCGATGAAGAAGCCCAGCGGCAGCTGAACCTCAACGAGGAACTCCTGCTCCCCTTGCGCGACGCCGAGGTGAAGTTTCGGGCCTTCTGGACGGACTCGGGCCTCAAAACCAGCCAATTCCTCAAGAGACACCCAGATCTTGAGGCCCATCGGTTGGGGCTCGACGAGGCCAGATTCCTGGCCTCCCATCAGCTTTCGGCCGCCGAGGAGAATCTGGCGGCAGATTTGGGCCGTAGCGGGGCCGACGCGTGGACGCGGCTGCACTCGGCGCTTTCGTCGACGCTCACCACGGTCTGGGACCCCAAGAAGTCTGTCACTAAGACCGTCACCGAACTGCGCCAGCTGGCCTACTCGCCCAAGCGTGAGATCCGCAAGAAGGCCTTCGAACTCGAAAAAGCTGCGTGGAAATCGCAGGAAACCGCCTTTGCGGCCAGCCTCAACGGCGTGAAAGGGCATTCGGTGATTCTAGGGAAACGCCGGGGCTGGAAGGACCCGCTTGAGCTTTCGGTCCGCCAAGCCCGTCTCTCCCCCAAGACACTGGAAAGTCTTATCAGCGTTCTGCACGAGAGCCTCCCCCTGTTTCGCCGCTACCTTAAGGCCAAGGCCACCCTTCTCAAAATTCCTGTTCTTGGATTTTCGGACCTGTTCGCCCCCGTCGGCCGCGACGACCGGCGATTCACCTGGGAGCAAACCAAGGATTACTTGGTGCAGAAGTTCGCGGGGTTCAGCCCGGATTTTGCCGCGTTCACCGCGCTGGCTTTCGACAACCATTGGATTCACGCGCGCCCCCAGGAAGGCAAGGTAGGAGGTGCCTACTGCACTAGCCTGCCGCTAAGCCGCGAGCCCCGAATTCTCAGCAACTTCGATGGAAGTTTCGGCGAGTTGAAGACGCTGGCCCACGAGCTGGGGCACGGCTGGCATTTCTGGCTGCTGCGCGACAAACCCCGCCCGTTCCACGAGTATCCGATGACGCTTGCCGAAACCGCGTCGACATTTGCCGAAACGATCATCACCGAGGAGTCGCTCAAGGATGCCAGTCCCGAAGCGGCACTTTTTCTGCTGGAGCAAAGCCTTCAGGACACCACCCAGGTCATCGTCGACATCCTGAGCCGTTTTTTGTTCGAGAAGGCGGTCTTCCAACACCGCGAGAAGAACGAACTGACGGCCCAGGAGTTCTGCAGCCTCATGGTCGACGCCCAGAAGGCGACCTACGGCGAGGCGCTGGATCCCGGGCAGCTCCATCCGTGGATGTGGGCCGTCAAGGGTCACTACTACAGCGCGGGCCTCGCCTTCTACAACTATCCCTACGCCTTTGGCCAGCTCTTCGCCCTAGCCCTCTATGGGCTTTCTCTAAGCCAGGGGCCCTCGTTTGTCGAGGTCTACCAGAGGCTCCTCAGCGAGACTGGAATTCGGACAGCCAACGACTTGGCGGCGTCGGCAGGTTTCGATCTGGAAAACCCCGACTTCTGGAGGCAGGGAATCTCAGTCATTGAGCGGCAGATTGCCGAATTCGAAAGGAGGGCGCATGGGCGCTAAAGTCGCAATTCTGGGGGCGGGGGCCTGGGGGACCGCCATGGCCAAGGCTATTGCCGACAAGGGGACCGAGGTGGTTATTTGGGCTCACGAAGCCGAGGTGGCGCAAGACATCAACGAACGCCACACCAACACCCGCTACCTGCCCGAATCGGTGTTGCCGGCGCTGGTCACGGCGACGAGTTCTGTCGTCGAAGCGGCGACGGACCGAGACTTCCTGATTCTGGCCACCCCGTCGCTCTTTATCTTGCGAACCGTCAAGGAAATCATCGGCATCCCGTCGATCCAAGAGGGAAAGCCGCTGATCGGCGTGCTCACCAAGGGGTTCCTGCCCGGACCTGACCGTCCCATTCCCATCGTCGAGAGCATTGAGAACTTTTTGCCGGGTTTCTACAAAGGCAACGTGGTCTACATCTCTGGTCCCAGTCATGCAGAGGAAGTCGTTACCGGAAAGATCACGGGCCTGGTTTCGGCGTGCCCCAACCCCCGCAACTCGATCAAGTTCCGCGACCTGCTCAACGGCCGCACGCTTCGAGTGTTTGCCTCGATGGACGTGGTCGGCGTTCAGGTTTGCGCCGCTTTGAAGAACGTGGTGGCCATCGCCTTTGGCATGATGGACGCGCTCAAAGAAAAGTCCAATCTCTTTGGCGACAACACGGAGTCGCTGCTCTTAGCCGCGGGCCTCAGCGAGATTCAGATTTTGGGCAGGGCCATGGGCGCCACGCACCCTGAAACCTTCACCAGCATCGCCGGGGTGGGCGACCTTGACGTGACCTGCCGCAGCCAGTTCGGCCGCAACCGCCGATTTGGCCGCGAGATCATCCTCAAGAACGTCTTGGCTCCTTTTGCAAACCTTGAGGACCTGATCGCCAATATCGGCAAGATCGGTTACTTGCCAGAAGGCATCGTGGCCGCGCAGCACGCCTGGCAGTTGTGCCAGAAATACTCGCTGAAACTCAGCATCATCCCCATTGTTTTCAAGGTTCTCAACAAGGAGATCAACCCCGTCGAGGCTCTTCAGCACTTGCTCGACGACGACGTGAGTGAACTGACCGACGAACTTGTCTCGTCGGTGATTCCCTGACGCCGCTAGAAGGTGGTGCGGGAATCGATGCGCCAGACTCCGCCCACGCGGTGAAGACTGAGCTGGCCCTTTTTGACCTTGTCGAAGAGAAAATCCACGGTCGCCGTGTCACCGCTCTCGGACTCGGCCGTCACCGTCCAGTCGGTCACCACGAATTTCTTCCTCTCGGCGGTGTCGAGACCAGTGTAGAGGTTCTTCAGGGTCTGAAGGTTGGACTTTCCCCCATCGGCGACATACTGGGCCGCCGTGTCGAAGTCAAGGCGCGCGAGGGCCTTCAAGTAGCCTTCGGCGGCCCCGCGCGGATTGAGGTCGTTCAGGCAAGAACATAGAGCGCTCGCCAAAAGGAACGCTACGAACAACTTTCCCACCCTTCCTCCTGCCATGCCTAGGGCAACTCCTCAATCGGGTCCAGAAACTGCGGACCGTCGGTTTGCTGATCGTACTGCTCCCGCAGTTCAGTTTTGGTCCATCCGGGCGAAAACAGGAACCCCTGGCCGAAACCACAGCCAAGGTTCGCCAGCGACTCGCGCTGGCCTGGGGTCTCGACGCCTTCGGCCACAACGTCCAGGCCGAGTTCGGCCGCCAGCCCCACGATGGTTCGAAGGATGGGTTTTCCCCTGGGCAGTTCCGAGACAAAACTCTTGTCGATCTTCAGCGTGTCGACCGGCAGAAGGTGGAGGGAGTGGAGCGACGAGTACCCGGTTCCGAAATCATCAAGTTTGATCTTGATTCCCTGCTGGCGGAGGGTCCTCAGCACCGGAAGGAGTGAGCCGCTGTTCTCCACGAGGGCCGTTTCGGTGATCTCAAGATGCAACCTTTCGGGGCTCAGCCCCTCGCGGTCCACCAGACTCAGTAGAATGGTAGCGAAGTCCGGCTCGGCGAGCTGAAGAGGCGAAACATTGACCGCAACAAAAGTGTTTTTCACGGAAGGATAGCGCCTTCCCAACTCGACGAACAGACGAGAAGCCTCGCGCAGCACCCACAGGCCCAAGGGACGAATGCTCCCCTCCTGTTCGGCCAGAGGAATGAAAAGATCAGGAGGAACCAGACCACGGGTCGGGTGCGTCCACCGCGTCAGGGCTTCGAAGCCTCGAAGCGATCCGCTGGCCAAGTCGACTACCGGTTGGTAGACGAGGTGCAGATGTCCTTGGATCAAGGCGTTGCTGAGATCTTCCTTCAAGGCGCGACGGTCGCGGCGAGCCGTCTTCCAAGCCGGATCAAAGACCACGATGGTTTGAGAGGGGTCAAGCGCGGCCCTGTGCAGGGCAATTTCCGCGTCGTCGAGGGCGGCTTCGGGTGTCAGTTGCTCGGCGTTCCCCATCAGCAACCCCATACGAACCGAGGGAATCAGAGTCGTTCCGTGAAGGGCCAACGGAGCCTCAACCTCGGCGCGAATTCGCTCGGCCGCCTCTTGCAGCAACTCGGTGGACGCCACGTCGTCGAGCAGCAGCAGGAATCTGTCGGCCGCGGCGCGAGCGGCCGTATCGACGGTTCGGATGCTCTTGCCAAGCCTGAGCGCCATTTGAACCAAGAACTCGTCGCCCGCGCCGTGCCCTAGCCTGTCGTTGACCTGCTTAAAAGCGACGAAGTTCAGAAGGATCAGGCCAAACGGATTGGCAGCGCTTCGTTTGGTGCGCTCGAGGGCCTGCCCCAGACGGCTGAGAAAGAGGCTGCGGTTCGCCAGACCCGTCAAGGAGTCGTGAAGACTATAGTAGAACAGTTGCTGTTCTGTTCGCCGCCGGTGCTGCGTCTCATCGGAGAGGCGGAAGTAGGCCGACTCCAGCGCCTCGGTCCGTTCCGAGACCCTTTGCTCAAACGCCGAAACATCATGAAACGTTACCAACGAGCCGCGTAGACGTCCGTGCGAGACCAGCGGCCGCTCGTCAATCTCCCAAACCGTGCCGCCGGCACCTTCGGACATGGTGGTCCTGGCCGCAGAACCCGGCAAAGCCGCCGGACTCAGCCATTCCAGTGCCCCACCCGCCTCACCCCGCTTGGTTCCCCAGTGGTCTGGGGTCAGGGTCCACGTCTTGGCGGCCATTTCGTTGTGATAGACCAGGGCTCCCCAGCGGTCAAAAACCAGGATGGGACTCGACCAAACTTCCATCACGGTTCGTCGAGCCAGAGGAATGGCTGTCAAGAAGGGATTTCTACCGAACGATGCTAACAGGAGCAGTCCCATAAAGGTAAAGGCAGGAGTCGTTGGGTCGTGGCCCGGCCATGGCGAGGGCCCAAACAACGATTCAAGACTGACCGCCCACGGAAACAGGACGGCGGCGTAGGTCCAGAAATCACCCGGGGTCAGATGACCCCGCCGTTCCCAGAGTCGTCGTCCCCACAAAAGGAGGCCCGAGACGGTAAGCCCGTTCGCGTAGGTCAAAAAGACCCAGAACGCCGGACCATGGTCTCGCTCAAAGACGGGAAAGGGCCCCGGACCCACCAAGTGCAGGTTTGTCCGCATGAGACCCCAAAGCGGATCAAACCACGTCAACGCCGCGAAAACGACAGGAACTGTCCAATACAGAACCTTGAACCAGGTTCTGTCGAGTAGGTCCCTTCGGTTGCCAAAGCAGAAGCGCCAGGCAAAGACGAAAAAGAAGGCCGGAACCAAAGCCGCCGGCAGGTACTCGCAATTTTCCCACAAGAGCTTGAAACCCACCTCAGGCGAGGCATCCTCAAGGAAGTTGAAGAAGGCCCACAACGAAACCGCCGCCATCAGGAGGCCGAAGGCTCTCCTTCCAGGAACAGCCTGCGGCTCAATCAGCAGCAAGGCCGCAACCCAGGCCGAGACTGCTGAGGCGAGAAGGTAGGGCAGAAGGGCCAGGAACTCCACGAGGAAGGACATGAAGCCAGTGTAAGACAGAATTCCCGAAGACGCCACCTTGGGTTGACTTGACACCGAAGCCGCCAACGGCCTAAATTGGGGTGGTTCGCGCCTGTCGTATAACGGCTATTACCACAGCTTCCCAAGCTGTAGACGAGGGTTCGACTCCCTTCAGGCGCTTATCGTTACCCTGTAACGAATTAGCAGACCGAAAACGGATGCTGGAAAACACCAAAAACACCCCTTGTCAATGGATTTGTCAATGAGGGGCTGGGAGGGTTTATGCCAGTGTCAACGCCGTTCCGTCTGTGGCAACGCCAAAACACCAAGAAAAAAAAGGTTTGGCAGGCCCAGTACATCAATGCCGAAGGGAAGGTCTATCGAAACCTTGCCTTACCCGAAGCCAAGAGCCGCAATCAGGCCGCGAAGCTTGCTTCCGAGGCCCTAACGAAGGGAATCCTCCCTGGCGACGGCAACCCGCTACTGGGAAGCTTCTTGCTCGACTTCTGGACCGAGGAGTCCGCTTTTGTCAAAGGCAAGCGGGCACGAAACAAGCCGATCTCCAAGGGCTACCTGTACAACAACCGAAGGCTGTCCGAAAAGTACATCATTCCTCGCCTAGGATCGGTACGCTTGGGAGACCTTAACCCTGGCCGGGTCGAAGCGGTTCTCTTGGATTTGTTGAGCAAAGGCACTTCCGGCCGAATGGTGAACCAAGTCCGGCAAGCTCTGACAGTGGCGGTCGGCTACCACTTCAAACAACTCCGGCAACCCTCGCCACTGGCCGGGGTCGAGAAGGTCCACGAGGAAAGCAAGGAACGGGGAATCCTGCTACCCGACGAGATTTCCAAGATCATCGCCATCGAAAGTAATCCAAGGGTCAAGGCGGCTGTTTTGTTAGGTCTGTTTTGCGGTTTGCGCCTGGGAGAGATTCGAGGCCTTCGGTGGACAAGCGTTGACCTTGAAAATCACATCATCGTGGTGGAGAACAACTGGCAGGACGCCGACGGCGCAACCAAGCTCCCCAAATGGCAGAGGACGAGGTCTGTCCCCATCCCTGAACCAGTGGTGAAGGCATTGACGGCCCTTCAAGAACTGTTCCCGGCCACTGGTTTCGTTCTCCCAAACCAAAGGACTTTTGACACCCCGATGACCGCCGCTGGAATCCGGCATGGGTTCAATAGGCTCCTACGGGATATTGGGATTTCAGACATTGACCGAGAGGCCCGGACAATAGTGTTTCACTCCCTGCGTCATGGTTTCGTTTCGATGTGCCAAGGCGAGGGAATCCCCGAACACGTCCTCAAAGCAATGAGCGGTCAATCTTCTGACAAGGTCGTCGCCCGGTACACCCACGCAACGAACGTTGACTTCTCCGAAGCCCGCGCCAAGCTGAACGCCACAGTCCCCAACCGGGCAAAGGCCTAGTTATCCAAAACCATTATTCGTCGTTGAAATCAACCGCTGATCTGGCTACGAAGATGATGATTGTACGGGGATTTCTTGGAAATCACAATTTTTTCCATTCAACTGCCGTCCATTATCTCTATTAAATCCATTACCGTCGCCAAGTATTAATACTTTTGGTTGTTCCTCATCACTTCTTCGGAGGAACAAATGGCTGTCGGTCGCGATCATCTTGAATATGAGCTTCCTGATTGGGTGCCCCAACTGGGGTTACGGGAAGCCGCTTCAGTCCTTGGAATGGGCAAGAACTCTCTCTACAAGCTTCTGGAGAATAGCAGTGTTGCTCAAGCCGACAAGCCCCCCTATTACCGACGACCAGGAGGACATTATCGCTTCTGTGAGGCCGAACTTCGACAGTACCTTGCCCGTTTTGCACATGGCAATCGTGGCTGATTCAATCACACCGGGATTGCAGACTTCTTCCCACCCGATTTGCAAGTCAGGACACATTATTATAGGGGGAGAGTAACCCTCTAGCGCTCCTTTTATCTCTCTATATCTATCTTTCCCGACTAGATGAGTAACCCCTGGTTGGCGATCATCGTCCTCTTCAAGATGATCGGCAGCCAAGGGCGAATCTTCTGGTCGAGGCTTGCCCGAGTTCCTACCGGCCAAGCCGCATTACCAGTCACTTCACGTTCTCACTGCAGATACTTTCGAACCGAACAGCCAGCGCCAAGAACAGGTCGTGTTCGCGTGCTTCCTCCAGCGTCGGAGACTCCCTGCCTCTCATGACCAGGTCGTGGCTCCAGCTAAGCGCGCAAGCGAGTGCGATATGGATCTCGTCGAACTCGGCCCGGCTAAAGAACACGAGGTTCACGCTCCGCGGGTCCTTCATCCCATCAATTCGTTTGCCTACGTCTTTCAGCAGCGCCTCGTCGGTAATATGCGCCTCGCCACTCGCCAGCATTTCCTCAATCTCGTCATCCTCTATTTCCGGGTTTGGAATCCTCCCACTTCGGATGTCGCTCATGTGTTCACCGTACTTCTTGATCGCCAGCCCAATCCCGCGCACCTCGTCCCTGCTGAACAGCAAGGGCATCTTCTTGACCGTCTTCATCTCCTACTCCTCCCGGCCTACTCGGCCCTTGTTATTGTCAACGTCCCAGTCATTCCGAGTCCGCTTCCTACCCTTTGCATCCGCTTGAGGTTCAACGTGTAGTGCTTGCAGTAACCGATGTCCGTTGAATAGTGGTACGGGCTTTCCACAATCACCCCGATCGCCTTCAGCCCGTTGGTCATCTTGTTGTAGTCGTGCCGCCAGCCCCTCAGGAGCCTCGACGGCACCGGGTAATACCCCTCGGCCATTAGCTTTCTAAACCTCGGATTCTGGAAGTCCCAGGCCCACGCCTCCTCGGGGCTTTTGATCTTACCGTCGAGGTACTCCTTCCAGGCCCAGAGCTTTAGCAGGAACCGCTCGGCCGCCGCCCGCTCTTGCGCGTTTTTCATGCCCAGGTCGTCTACTACCATGGTGACAAACGCCATCGCGTGCCAGTCTCTCCGCAACGCCGCACTCTCTAGCCCGATCCCCTCGACCGGTCCCGTCAGCTTCCGATACGACGCCGCCACGCGGGCCTCTACTCCAGTTCTGACATCCCCAACATAGCCAGGGCTCCTCGCCAGTATCTTTTTCAAGCGGTCCACGGCCTCGCCCTGACTTATCCCTGCCCGCCGATACATCCGCACTAGCCTTAGGTACTGCGGATTCCCGTGGCCGTTCCTGAATGGCCCGCACTCGTGCTCAAGCTTCTCGACATCGGCTATCGTGACCGCCTCCAGGGGCTTCACTTTCGCCGAGCCTTTCTCATTCCCTGCCGGCGTTGCACTCTCCCCCCTCTTCTTCGTTGGCGTTCCTTCTGTAGTGGCTCTGCGGCACACCCGCCGATATCGCAAGGTTTCAGGCTCCAACTCGTCTCCGAAGATCGCCCGGACCGGGTACACCGCTAGCGCCCTAAACCCAGGAAAAGCCCCCGGCGTCAGATCGTTGTTGAGATACCGCTCCGGCCTGGGAATCTTCAGCCCGGCGCTGTTGGTCGGCAGGACCTCGGCAATTCTCATGTCTTCATCCGTCAGCAGTTCCCCGAACCTTTCCTTCAGGACCTCGCGCATTGTCTTATCGGGCACATTCTTTTCGAGCAGCCAATATGCGTGGACCCCATGGTCCGACCGGAACACCCCGCTTGCCTGCATTCGCATGAGCCGAACGACCTCGTGATACCGTGCCCTCAACATCACCGTTGGCACCCCGCCTACCCAGCCGCCGCGCTGGTGGTCATCAATGTCCATGCCGACAACATTCCGTGTCACCCTCGCCAAGAACGAGATCACGCGCTTGCCGTTCATGTGGGCCTCGATGATCTCCGGCTTCAGCTCCGCTCGTCTGAGCCTGTACCCCTTCACAGGTTCCTTCTCCACGTAACGTCCGGTATGGGGCCGGAACACCTCGATGAATTCTTCGGCTGCCGTCATTCCTTACCTCCGAGCCGTCCATATTTCCCTTTGTCGAACACTTCGATCCCGTGCTTGCGCATGAACTCACAGAATCTTGGGAACGCCCCTTCAACCACTTTCACCCGCCGGTCGATGACGACGAGGACCTTACTCCCCTCATATTCCATGTTCGTTTCGACGAACCGCACGAGCGCGGCATCGTCGTACTCACCGAACCCCGACCTCGCCCGCGAGGTATTCACGCTGCTCAAATCAACAATGAAATACTCGCCGTCCTCCACCGCTATTTCGATGTTCCAGGCGCTCCGGTCATGCCCGGCCGCGATCGCGTTCAGCTCTTCTACGGCGACGACTTGCATTCGATACGGGTACCACGCCCTCATGAGCAGCTCGCACACGGCCCGCCGGTTTTCAAGTCTTGCAATCACCGCCTGTACCGCTCGATCTTCAAGCCCTTCACCAACGTCGCTCGCCCTGCCTTCTCGCAACAGTGCTGCTACTGGCTCCAGGTACTCCACCAGCCGGGTCCGCTGATCCAGACTGCTACTTTCTCTTTTGACTTCGTGCATGCTCCCGCCTCGAGCTTTTCCTTAGGTTCGCGAGCTGTTCAACATTCTCTGAACATCTTCGATCGCTTCGATTGTCAGAAGGCGCTCCAGAAAAGGATCAACTGACTGCACGTTCAAGTCGCCGATGTAACACAGGTCAGGCAACGCGAGCATTTCTTCGCCAGCCTCGTTCCTTTCGCCCTGGCGATTCTTCAAGAGTTGCGCGACCACAGTCGCACCCTGCCCATGCTTTAGGCCATCGTCGGAATACAGTGTCAAACAGATATCTGACGCCCGTTCAAGTTCAGTCGACTCCGCGAACGCCGTGACGTTGTAGATGTTCCTATACCGCTCGGGCCCTTTCTTCTTGGCCTTGTATATTGTTTCATAGGCGCTTTGGTATGCCGCCCGTGACAGCTGTGACAGCAGCACTACGGTAAGCCCCGGCCTCCGTGTCCATTTCTGCGATTGGAACCCGAGTGCTAGATCCTTCATATACCGCGCGACGATTTTCGTATTTCGGAAGTTGTCCTCGAAGTCTTTCACCGGGAGATTCGATGCAAGGAGCTGCACATAATCCACGACAACGATGTCGAGACCGCCCGGCATATCCGCGTCTACTCGGTGCAAGATATACCCTAAGAGTTCGTCGACCGATCCCGCGCTGATCTGCCTCAATTGCTCGGGATCAACTACACAGACTTGGCCTTTCTCGAAGGTCCTTCCACCGTAACTTTCCAACGTATTCTGAAAGTCAGGGACCAAGGTATTTCTGTAGAACCCCTCAGCGTTGCTACTCAGGGTTCCAGCCTTCAGCTGGGAATATCTTATTTCCTCGTGGCCATAGAACTTTGGATGCAACCCGTGCCGAACAGTTGTCTTGATGTAGATCTCATCGCGCAACATCTCGAGTGAAAGCACCAGACTGTTCCATCCGCCGTATACCGCATTCGTATACGCAAAATTGTAACCGAAAGTAGTCTTGAAACTTCCGACATAACCGCCGACCGTCACAAGCGTTCCTCTCGGGATCGTTGGGATGTACTTTTCAAAGGGTTTGAAGTAGATCGACGGCCCGCTTTGGACGTCCCTTAGGCGCCCGAGCGCCGAGCCAATATCAAGCGTTTTCGTCGTCTCAAGCGCCATCTTCTCCCCCTATGCCATTGGGGGATAACAATTCCAAGTCAACATGGCAAGCCATTCTGGCGCCGTGGCTAAACTTTGCTAATTTCGATGAAGGTTGCAGCCTCCCGGCCCCGACATTATCCCGCTTGTCGCTTCAAGTGTCTGCGCGGTCTGAACGCCGAAGCCTACTGTTTTTGGTAGCGCTCGACGTCGCCTAATACGTTGCCCACCATCACCCGTACTGGAGGCCCAAATGCAAGCAGTCCTCGATCTCGTTACGCCCGATTCCGCGCAGGCGCTCAAGTCCGCACAGCTCGATCTTCCGTCGGCAACAGAAGTCCTCTATCCAGACTTTTCGATGCCCGCCCTACACAGCATTCCTGTCGATGACTCCGAGCCTGCCCCGGCTCCACCGTTCTCAGTCGACTCAATGCCCAAGGCCGACTGGTGTGTTGGCAGCATCCTCGCGGCCCAGTCCAGGCTCGACGCCCGGTCTGACTTTGCGTCTCGGTTGCACGCCCAGGTTGACAGCTGGCTCGACAAAGCGTCTTCCGCTGACCTCGAATCCATTATCTTCCTGATGGCTAGCTTGCGTCCGTTTGCCGAAGCCGAGATCGCCAAACAGCGCCGCTCCAGGTCTTTGCTTTTGCCGTCGGGCACAATCTCACTTCGTCGGTCGCCTGATCAATTGTCCATCGACGACCCCGACGCCGCCATGGCCTGGGCCACCGAGAACGCCCCTAACGCCCTGGTCACGCGCACAGAGCTTTCCAAGTCCACTCTCCGGACGCTTGTGCTCCGTGACAACACGCCCGTGCCTGGTGTCACCGCCGCCATGGGTTCCGACCAGCTTTTCGTGCGAGCTACCAATTGAAGGAGACTCCCATGCCCCTAGAGGTTAAGAGGCCACCGCATTTCGCACCCGGCCCCGCTATCCCTATGCCTTCTTCACCGGACGACCCGACCGACCTCTTCGGACCCGTCATATTCTGCTACTCGCGGGCCGACGCCTTCGCCGATGGCACCCTGATCGACGTTTCCGACCTGGCCCGCGAGGCAGGCTTCCGTTGGCCCATCGCGGTCACCGCCGCGCTCTTCAGCACCTACCTCGATCCTTCCACCGACCTCATCGATGAAGGCCAGTCCTTTCGTGGCCGCCTATGGGACGTCCTCTCCGTCCTTCGGCATACCATCACAGTCAACCCGCCTACCCACATGCTCTTCTTTGATGTCTTGTTCGTGCTCAAACCGGGTCTTCCACCTGCCCCAGTCAAGCTCAAGGCCGTCTGCGGCCCCGACGACCCAGGTGGCCCCTGTGTGACCATCATGCTCCCCGACGAGGACTGAGCCCTCATCTTCTTGTTCCTACGACACGGCCCACTGGCACCCTCGTCTCTGGGCCATTTTCTTCTACACCGAGGTGCCCTTCGGCCAAGTAAAGATATACTGGGTAGTTATATAGTACTCGCTTGCACTTGCTTCAAGCCAAACAGACTCAGATTCAGCCACTTCCACCAAGCCGACTTCCCGATCCATTCCGTTGCCTGGAGTTCCTCACCAGGCAACGGGAGCCTACTGCCGCTACAACACCGCCGCGTTTCGTCATACCGACCGTTCACGCTGGCAGTGCACTGTTTTCGGAGGCTCCCACTGGCCAGCTCGTCCTACGGCCGCAACATCTCGAAGATTCTCCGGGCCGTCGATCTCTTGGCCCGTCCCCAAGGCGCTTCCAATAGGGAACTTGCGTCCAGCCTCTCCATGTCCTCCCGTTCCGTTTTCCGGTTGCTGACAACCCTCGCCAGTCTCAACTTCCCGCTGACCGACGACCGGCCCGCCTTTGGAGGCGAAACCCGCCACCACCTCGCCGAGCACTACGTCCGCAAACTCCCAAACATGCTCGTCCCCCAGCTCTCGCTGACTACCCGTGAGTGCCTAGCCCTGTTCTTACTCCTAGCCCACGACGCAGTCTTCACAGACTCAGAGATCGAACAAGACCTCGCTTCTCTTAGATTGAAACTTGCAGTGCTCATTCCTTCGCCACCAGGTACCATTCTGCCCGTCCCGTCGATTCCTACGCTGTTCACTTGTTCGCCAACCGGCTCCTCTTGCCTCAAGGGCCACGAAGCTGTTCTTGACGTTCTCTTTGCCGGTCTCGCGCAATGCAGGGTTCTCCAGATTAGTTACCTCGCGGCCACCCGCCAGTCCCCGAAGACCTTCTCAGTCCATCCTCTGAGACTTCTCGAACACCAGGGAGGTCTCTACCTCATCGTTCGGATGGCCAAGTCAGACCTCATTCGCGCCATGGACTTTGAGCGCATCCGAACTGCCAGGCTCCTCGGCACCGTGTTTGCAACCCCGCCTGACTTCAACGCTGAAGCACTTCTGGCCGCTACTTTCAATCTTGACTTCGACGACCCAATCACGGCCACGATCCGCTTCCTTTCTGCCGTCGCCCCCTACGTCCGGCATCGCCGCTGGTCCAGGAATCAGACCATCGAAGACCACCCGGACGGCTCCATCACGCTCACGCTCACTACCTCGGGTACCCGCGACCTCATCCGATGGGTCCTGTCGTTCGGCTCCGCCGCCGTAGTTCTTTCCCCGTCATCACTCAGAGACGCCGTCCGCGACGAAGCCCTCAACCTCGCCGCCATCTACACCGGGAAGGCCTGACTCACACATTTTGATCGCCCGCTTTAGCTTCCAAGGGAGTGAACGTTCGCAAGAACAAAGGGGGACAACATGTCAGATGATGATGATTCCCAGGCTGAACTTCCAGACCAAGTTCTGGTAGAGCCTGGAGAAGATGACGATTCCGGGGAGATCCCATCGGGTCGTCCTTGGATAGAGGATCTCACTGATCTTCGCGCGTGGTGCAAAGATAGACACGCCAAGTGGCCTCAGCTGAAGGATGCGCTGCTTCCAGAATCCCATTTCGATTGGGCCGAGGAACTTGCGTGTTCCCTGAGCACCTACCACTTAAAGGGACGTGTGGACTACACCCAATTTCCGTTCGTGTTTGCCTATGTCTTTTCTTTCAGGCTCGACGCTAATCGGACTCTTGCTCTGCTCAAGTATTTCCTCGGATTCGTTGCCGAACTCATCATGCTCGACACCGTCGAAGATGATGAAGAAGCGGCGAAGATTCGTGCGCTTCTGGGGGAGAGCATTCAACCCGCCTGTCAGGGGATGGGCTCTGTGGTCCCAACTTTGGGCCTCACGGTTTCACCCGATTCCAATGAATCAGAGTAGAAACTCCTCCAGCAGATTGGCTATGCTATCCGATGTGGTCTACACCCTGGGAAATAGCACGGCATCCTAAGACTCTCTCGCATGGGGCACAGATGCTTCACTCCCCCGCATCTGTGCCCCTCTTTTTTTCCCTGTTCACAATGCACTCGGAGTCTATGTCCTTGCTGTTCATGAGGGATTCCGCGGTGGTCAAGCCCGCATTCGACACCTACGAGGTTCGGGACTGGCCTTGGCAGATGGTCTTCATAGCCATCGGTCAGGTCCAAACAAGTATCGCAGCTTCCCGCGTCCCTACTCTCGATTAACTTTTGATTGATCGCTTTCTTGACCAGAATGAGGCGCAGGTCCGTACACCCTGCCTTCTTCCGTGGCTGAAGTGGTCACGACCAGCCCAAGTGGGGCTCTCCGTCCAAGAGAAAGGACGTTCGTTCCCAAGCGCGCCAAGAGGGCCAGCGCGAGGATCTTTGCACAGAGTTTGCCTAGATCTCGTTCCTTTCTCCCCATTCTCTCTCTATTGATTCAATAGGCGGCCCATCATTGCCATCTTTTGGCACTTACTAGGCTTAACATGCCCCAAATCTTACTTGAAGGAGAAAACTATGCATCGCATTCTTGCCTGCATCCTCAGCATATTCCTGCTCGGCACTGTCTACATTTCGGCCCAAGACTCGTCATCTGCGCCCGCCGTTCCCGCCACACCCTCAGATGACGCGCTTCTGTCAAAGTTTACCATTGTCATGAAGACCAGCCTTGAAGGCGAACTCGGAACGGCGCTTTCAGACAAGAGTATTTTCATAAGGGCGCTCAAGAGTACCGGTAAGCTTCAAGACATCTCCGACTTTCTATCGGGGACAAAAGTTACCGTGGTGTCTTACGCCGATGATGCTGACAATGTTTCAATAATTATTCTTGATTCCGGTTTCAAGACGAATCTCCTCGTCAAGAACACTGAACCCGACATGCTCGACTACCTCGACACTCGCCAGGTATTCGCGACCATCGGTCCCGCTCTCAACTTCTACGCTGCTTATATCAAGCAAGACACGGGCGCGGCCAACATCCCCATCGGTCAATACTTCGGCCTCACGCGAAAGGGACAGTCCTGCATCTTCTCATTTGTGTATGGCGGCTTCTCGGCGAGCCTTGGTCCGATCACCATGCTCAAAGGTGACAAGCAGTACCAAATTGAAGGGGAATTCGCTCGGCCAGGAATACTCTACATCCCCGCTCCAGTCGATAAGCTCACGGGCAAAAAGCAGACCTCCGCGCTGATCTACTCGTTCTTCGAGTGAGTCGGTGGGGCATCATCGCCAACTTTTGGTGTCCACTGGGCCTACCATGACCTAAATCTCTTCCTAAGGAGTTCCCATGAAACGTCGTGCTTTGTTCTTCGTTGGTTTTATCCTTGTCGCTATTCTTTCAGCCGGTTGTAGCCCTGGTAGCTCGGATCTGCTAGGGCGCTACGATGCAGGGGGGACATCGCTTTATTCCGCCATAGAGATTCTTCCTGGTAATGTCGCCAAGATTTATAGCCCCGTCCTCCCCTCAGCCTATACGACGACGTATGAACGGAAGGGAGACTACATTTTCATAAAAAGCGATCGGGGAGATCTCGGCTATCATATCGTGGATTCGAATACCCTCGATGGCCCCGGTGGTGGACTCATGGGTGCAGGGAATATCGAATACAAGAAATCTGTCTCTACCTCCAGCGACAGCCAGAAACCAATAGAAGACGTCGTCAATGCTTTCGTGTCGGCAATCGCGGAAGGCAGAATGGACTCTGCACTAAAAGTCTGCGCCGTTGATGAATATGTGCACGGATTCAACTTCGAGGCCGACACTCTGAGGCTCGGTCTACTTATGAAAAGACCACCACCTGCGTCTTCGGATCTCTACATACAGGTCGATCACTTCGATAGGCTGGCGGAGCTGGCCCGACAGATTAAGTTCTTCTGCTACAGTTTCTCAGCAAACACGAATGAGGATGTGAAGGCACTGCTCAATACAGGGAATGTCACTGTTGATGACTCCAAGCGGGTAAAGGCCTTCGTCAAGGACACGGATTCTGCCAATCTTAGGGCCTTAAAGGTTAGGGAAATCACGATCCTAAGACCACGCCCGGACAGCCAACTCAAGTCCACCTGGGAAACCCAGGCAAAAGTCTACGGCTGTCAAGAGATTCTCGATGGGGCAGCCCTGCTCGACTTGAATGGCGTGACTTACGGAGCATCCTTCGAGTTCGCACGCTATGATTCTATCTGGAAAATCCTATACCTCTACTCTGGTATTCTAGGTGCAAACGCCCTTGGGGCGACCTTTCCAATAAGCGCGGCCGATTTCAACAGACTGAAGGAGCCAATCAAGGAACTCGTCCTGCCGTGAGGGGGTTACCGGCTCCGCAATGAATAATTAGAACCGCTGTGCCTCAAACTGGTTAGGCCTGATCTCCTGACCCCTCGACGCCCCCTGGATCACATCGCGTTCATGAAGGCCCCACTGACTGTCTATTCCTAGATAGGAGGCCTCCATGAACAGTCTTAACTCGGTTCTTCTCGAAGGAACCGTCATCGCCGATCCCGTCACTGGCAAACAAGCCGATGGGACGCTCTTTGTCAGCTTCGATATCCTTTCGGTCCGCCATTTGCGGACTCAAGACACCCAAACCACCCAGGAACTGGTGTTCCCCGTCAGAGTATTCGGACGGACGGCGGAAAGTTCTCGTTCCATGCTCGTCCCCGGAAGGGGTCTTCGTGCCGTCGGTCGGCTCTCCCAGGAGACCACCATCCAGGGGACAACTACCCACCTCGTCGCCGAGGCCATCGAGTTCAAGTCCAAGTTCGACACTCCAGCCGCCACACCCGCCCGCGAACCCGCCCTGGCCATCTCCTGATCTTCCTTACTTTTTCCCGCATAAGCCCACCCTAGCCGGTGGGCTTTCTTATTGTTTCACCAGCTCGTTGCATGGATTCCCAAGATTATCTGCCGCAAAGACTTATGAGCTTCTACTTATATCTATCAAAGGAGCTTGAAAACCATGTCCCACATCCCCCCTGACCACCTCGAGCCAGTACCCCTTCCCGAAGTCCCTCGTCAACGTATTCTCGACTTCATCACGGCCCAGGGCCTCGCTGCCGAGTTGACTGAACCCGAACGACTTCAGTTCATCGAGGTCGCCCACACGTTCTCCTTGGACCCGTTCCGCCGCGAAATCCATGCCATCCCAGGCCACAATGGCTCCCGATTCCTCCTGGTAGTCGGGTACGAGGTCTACATCAAGCGTGCAGAGCACACCGGACTCCTGGACGGTTGGACCGCCCGGATCGAAGGTTCCGGCCCCGACCTCAAAGCTGTCGTCGAGATTCACCGCCATGGCTGGGACCACCCGGTAGTTCACGAGAGCTTCTTCGAGGAGGTCGTTCCCCGGAACACCGACGGCTCGCTTCCTAGCTTCTGGCAGAAACAGCCCAGGTTTCAGCTCAAGAAGGTGGCCATCGTCCAGGCGTTCCGCATGGCGTTCTCAGAGGCTTTGGGCGGATTGCCCTACGATCCCACCGAATTGGGTCTGGATTCCGTTCAGCCTCCCGTTGCCACCCAACCAGCGCCCCAGCCCGCCCCAATCCGGGTCACGGCACCTCCCACTCCTCCCGCCCGAGGCTCAGTCTCTCTACCAGGACCGACGACTCCGGAGTCTGCCCGTTCCAAGATTGAGTCCCTGATGACGGCCCATCCCGCTCTCTTCAACGAGAAGCATCGCGCGTGGGTCACTGGGAGGTTTGAGAGTGCCGGAGGCCCTGACGCCCAGAAGCGAATGCTCGGTTACGTGGAGAAGACGATCAAGAACGCTGCCTCCGTCTCGCCCAACCATTCTGACCCCGTCTTCTGAGGAGCCCCATCATGACTTTCGACCTTATCTGTGAACGCCATGCCCCCGACATCAAGGTTACCAGTCCTGCGGACCTCTACCCGGCTCTCAAACGGTTCGCCACCAAGAAGGCCGAGCATTTCCTTGCGGTCACCCTGAACGGAGCCCAGACCATCATCCGGGTCCACATCGTCACCATCGGCTTGCTCAACCGGACGTTGATCCACCCCCGAGAGGTCTTTCTGAAAGCCATCAAGGACCACGCGGCCTCCCTGATCTTGGTCCACAACCATCCCTCGGGTTCTCTCGAACCATCCCGAGAAGATCGAGAGGCGACCCAGCGATTGGTCAGTGCCGGTTCCCTTCTGGGCATCGAAGTCCTTGACCATCTCATCATCGGACGAACCGGCTTCCACAGCTTCCGAGAGTCCGGTGAGATGCCCCAACCCCGTTCCTCTTTCTAGGAGACCAACCCAATGTCCTACCTCAGCGGAGAATCCAAGCGACAGATCACATGGAAGCTCCTGACCAAGTCACTTCCCAAGAAGGCCAAGGAACCGGGGCTCTACGGGTCCCGTTTGCATGCAGTTTGCCTTCCGATCGATTGGGCGCACCATAACCTATACCCCGGTATCCGATCCGAGATCATCGAGACCTTCAGCCGGGAACGCATTGTCTTTCACGGATCGGCCCTCCCAGGGATGCCGAGCAACCACCTTTGCAGTTCTCAGGTCATGGCCATCAACATCTTTGCCATCTTCGAGCAGCAACCCGAGGTTCTCAAGGCCTATCTCCTTCCGTTCATCCCGGACATCGCAGGCTTCGTTTCCTTTCCTTCGGGCCGGTACGTCGAGTTTGAATGGATAGGCGCCGTGAACTACTTGGGCGAGAAGGGGCATATCAGAGGTACCCGAATGAGAGGTGCGGGAAACACCAGCATCGACGTGGCCCTCCAGTATCAGGCGACCGATGGAAGAAAGATATTGGTGCTTTTAGAACAAAAATGGACCGAAACGTATAGTTCTACGTTTCTGCGGTTCCGTTCCGATGGTACAGACCGGGCTGAGACCTACGCACCCTTCTTCTTTGCCGATCACTCGCCGATGAATCTGGACCGGTGTCACTCCCTGGACGCATTCCTCTACGAACCGCACTACCAGATGCTGCGCCAACAACTCTTAGCCCAGGAGATACTCGTCCAGAAGGAGGAACCCTACGATTACGTCAGGGTCGTTCAGGTCTACGCACGGGCTAACCGGGCCCTCCGCTATGTTACCTCACCGCGACTCCGACTGTTCGGGGAAGACACCTACGAGGTCTGGAGAACACTGATCAAAGATCAGGACTCCTTTGTCACGATCGCCATCGAGGATCTGCTGAAGAACCCTGTTGAACGCCATTTCCCTGACCTGATCCCGTGGCGGCAGTACCTGCGGGAGAGGTATCGTGGCATCGCCGACTAGAGGGGCCTTGGAAACGTTAGCTCGGAAGATCACCTTCCCGACTGTCGTCGCCGGCACGCTCTGGGGAATCTCGGGGACAATGACGGTTGCCCTTTTCATTGAACTGGCTGGTTCGAGCCCTGTGGCTCTTTGGGCAGGCGTGTTCTGGGCCGGTGCCTTGGAAGCCACCAAGATCCGTACCTGGCTTCAAGGAGGCCTCTACCGGATACTTTCCGTCCTCCTGGTGGGACTTACACTCTTCAGTGCCTTGGGAATGGCCCTTTGGTCGATCAGCCTGTCCGACGAGCTTCGATCCCAGAACCTCTTGAGTCGGGACCCTGCCCACCTGCAAGACCTCAAGACCTTGGATCAGCTCGACCGGCAGATGCACCTGTTGGAAGCCCGGTTTGCACAGCTCCCGCCGGATTTCACAACAGCCGCCCGGAACCTCACCGAGGCGATGGGTGTTCTGAGGCAGTCCCAGAATGACATCCGGCGTGACCTCGACACCATCCGCAACCGTAGCCTTCAAGGTAGTGACTCCGGTCCCTTGGGCCGAGTCGCCAGTTTCCTTGGCCTGAACCGTCAGGGTCTTCAGACCGTCGTTGTCCTGATTGTGGCTGTTCTCACGGAGGTTTCTGTCTTGGTGATGGCATCCCTTCGGAAGCATCCCGGTCGCTGTCGCACGGAGCGCGAGTCTCCTCAGCAATCCCGAAGGCTCCCCATCCAAGCCGATGACTACCTATCCGCTGCCCTCGATCACCCTGGTCGTCCTCGGCTTCTGGGTCGCCGTACCGTCGCCCACCTGCTTGACCTCACCGAGACGCAGGCCAAAGACCACCTCCGGCAGCTTCTTCAGGAGGGCCGTATCAGGCGCGAGGGGAAGACCTTCCAGGCAACGGGCAAGTAGAACGATGGTCGTTACCGACCGACCGTTTCAGGGTGTAAAGATACAAGGGACCCTGGAAGGAAGAACTACTGAGGCGCTATTGATGAGAAGTGAACAGAGATCGGCACCGAGTCAAACTTAACATGGTCTGCTTCTGATCCAGGTCTGGGGACTGTGGTTCCTGATGTGACTCTTAGGATACATAATACCCAAACCAATCACAGACCCGCCAAGCACTCCCGAAATGCGGCCACCCCTGAACTGTGGGACTGGACAATAGTCATTCCACCAGACTTGGCGGTTTGCAGAGCGAGGTTCCGGGCGCTGTGACTGACCATAGAGGTAAAGAGAACGAGCGCCTCGGTGGAGCGGAGTTTGGATTCCATGCCTGACTCGTACTGCAGGAACACTCTTAGTTCGTGTCCGGCCTTTTTGGCCTCGTTCCGATAGTGAGGTTCCAAACGGTCCAGGCCGCCGACGAGTGAAACTTTCATGGAATCCTCCTTACGATACACAACCATGTCAACCGTGTTACTCGACATTATGGTTCAGATTAGGATAGTTGAGAGTTTTGGTCAATAGGTACCAACAAACTTCCAAAACTCTATGACTTGGCCAGGCATCAATTTACGACTCATCAAAGTAGATTCCCCGGACCCAGCGAGGACCACTGAACGCCGTGCGACCGTGAAGCATCCTCAGATTGTCGTAAAGGACAAAATCCCCAGGCTGAAGAAGGAATCGATATTGGAAGTGCCTTCCTCTGGCCAGCGAGGTGAACCGGGTGTAGGCGCGGTACCAATCGCGTGTCAGATCAAACGGATAAGCAAAGGGAGCCAAGGTGAAGTAGCTCAAACGAATCAGGACGCGGCCATCGGGCTCTTCGATCACCAAAGGAGTCGAAAGTTTCTTCTCAAAGTTCTTTTGCACCCGGTGAAACACTACTGGTACCGTAGTCAGCAACTCATAGTCCTGTCGTGAGGTGGCCTTGATATAGTCGACTAAGGCCCGGCCATTAGTCAGTAAGCTTTCGCCGCCCGAGTCGGCCGTGCGGATGGATTGGAGGAGCTGATACGGTGGTGGATCTTCGAGGTAGGTTTGATCCGAATGCAAATCGACAGCACTGTTGGTGTAGCCCAGTTGGTCGGTGTTCTTGTTGGTTGTGTTGTCGGTCTTCAGATCTTCGATCCGGCCAAAATGGGTTTCCCGAACCTTGAGGTTAGCCTGTTCGAACAGACCTATGAGAGCTTCGGTGTCCTCGCCCCAACCACGGACGAGAACCGCACCCTCATTTTTGACGCGCCGGAGAATTGCATTTGCACTGAAGGCGTCGTTCCAGGTCAAGCGAGCCGGATCGGGAGGAGGAATATCGACGGCCTTGAGGTTCACCGCGTAAGGTTGGTCCTTCAAACGCGAGACTAGAAACCGGCTGGTCAAACCCTCGGGCCAAGTCAGGACCAGGTTCTCGTTCTCCCCCTCCCCCTCGATGAGGGCGGATACGGGCTCGATGGCGGGGTCGATTTCGACGGGGTCGAGAGTCCGCTCTCCCGTCTGAGGATGGCGGCTGGAGTCGCAGTGATGGCGAAGCCACAGGTAATGAAATTCGAACGAGGTTCCATCCTCGATCGTGATCCCCAGAGATTCGGGATGAAGATGGACAGTGGTCGCGCTCATGAAAGACTCCTTGTTGGCGATTTCAGAGGAAGGGCTCCTCGGGGTCACCCAACGAGTGGGCGAAATGGAAAAGCTCCAGAATTCGGGAGCGGATTTGAATAAATTCTGGGCTGTTACGCAGCCTCGGGCGGCTCAGAGGAACCGGAATGACGGTTTGAATACGGCCTGGCCGCGAAGAAAACACGGCAATGCGGTCGCTCAGAAAGATGGCCTCATCGATATCGTGGGTGACCATGATCATGGTCGTACCGGCCGTTTCCCACACCCGCAAGAGTTCCTCTTGCATCGACATGCGGGTGAAGCTGTCGAGGGCTCCCAGCGGCTCATCGAGCAACAGCACTTCGGGGTCGTTGATCAGGGTTCGAGCCAGCGCGGCCCGCTGAGCCATGCCTCCCGAAAGCTGATGAGGATAGGATTTCTCAAAGCCTTCGAGACCGACAAGACGAATCAATTCGGCCACGCGTGACCGATCCGGCCGCGACGACCTCAGCCGGGGTCCAAACTCGATATTTTCCCAGACAGAAAGCCACGGGAAGAGGTTGGGATCTTGAAAAACAAGCCCCCGGCGCTGATCCGGGCCGGTGATGGGATCTTCACCCAGCAGGAGACGCCCGGATTGGGCCGCCTCCAACCCCGCGATCAGCCTCAATAAAGTTGACTTCCCGCAGCCACTCGGGCCCAAAAACGAAACGAACTCCGACCCAGAAATGGTCAGGTCGACGTTGAGCAACGCTTGGACCACGGAGCCATCGCCCTTCGAATAGCTCTGTGAAACCTGTTGAAGGGCGATGGTGTGCTTCATGACTTGGCGGCATCCTCGGCAAACTTGGGATTGACGGCGGCTTCAAAGACCGACAAGGCAGGCGCGCTGTCGATGGTCTTCTGTTCGACCAAGAAGTCAGCCGTGGCCTTCAAGGTCTTGGCCAGATCACCCTTTTTCGACGAGCTGCCCAAATAGGCCGGCGAGATCTGGGTCTTCAGGGGGAGCCAAACCAGTTCTTTGGCTTCCTTCAAGGCCTCCGGTCCGTCGGTGCCTATGGCCTTGCCGATGGCTTCAGAAGCTGGAGTAGGAGTCGAGTTGAACAGCTGGTAGGCCTTCTCCTGAAGTTTCACGTACTTGGTCACCAACGCCGGATACTTCTTGGCAAAGGCGATGCTCACCAAACCGATGTCGGCGGTCACAATGCCCTTCGATGCCAGAACGGCGCTGTCGGTGATGATCTTGCCGTCGGCCAAGAGCTTGCCAAGCGTGGGTTGCCAGACGTAGGCCGCGTCGATGTCACCTCGTTGCCAAGCGGCGTAGATGTCCGGCGGCTGCAGGTCAAGAATGGTCACGTCGGAAGCCTTGATGCCTTCGAGTTTGAGCGCGCTCAGCAGGCTATAGTGGGTGGTCGAACCAAAGGGAACGGCGACCTTTTTGCCCTTGAGGTCGGCCAAGGTGTTGATGTTGGCCTTGTTCTTGACGGCCAGCGACTCAGCGGCGCCAATGACATCGTGAATCCAAAACACCTGGTAGGACAAACCGCGGGAAATACCGACAGCGGTCGGGGTGCTTCCCGCCAAGCCAAAGTCGAGGCTGCCCGAGGCGAAGGCGGTGTTCACGTCGCGGCCGGAATCAAACTGCTTGAAGTTGACCTTCACGCCGAGTTCCTTCTCGTACCACCCCTGGGCCTTGGCCAAAATCTCATCATTGGGAATCACCTGAAACCCAATGGTGATCGCGTCGGGTTTGCTTTCGGCGGTCAGGCTGACCACCCCCAAAACAGACAGCGCCGCGGCGACTGCCAGAATATGCAGAATCTTCATATCTTCCTCCTTTTTAAGAACTTATGAAGCCTTTGGTAAAGTTTCTCGCCAGGGGAGAACCCGGCGTTCGATGACCCGCACACCCTGATCGAGAAGGATTCCTGTGATCCCCATCAGGATGATGCCGACGAAGATCACGTCGCTGCGGAGAAACCGGCTGGCGTCGAGCACCATCCAACCGATTCCCGACACCGCCGCTACCATTTCAGCCGCAACCAAGGTCGTGTACGAAACGCCAAGGGCCGTGCGAAGTCCTGTGAAAATATCCGGGAGGCAGGCGCGAAAAATGACCCGGAAGAACACCTGTCTGCGGTTGGCACCCAAAGTTCGGGCGCATTGAATCCAAGAAGGACGGACTTTCCCGACGGCGGTGGCGCAGGCAACGTAGACCGGCGCAAACGCCGCCAGGTACAGCAGCGCCATCTTTGAGGTGTCTTCAATACCCAACCAGAGAACCAACAGGGTGTAGTAGGCCAGTGGTGGTAACGGGCGATAAAACTCGACCAACGGCTCGACGATGGCTCGCACTTTGGAGTTGGTTCCGCTCCAGAGCCCCAAGGGGATGGCCGTGACGACCACCAGGGCAAACGACCCCAGGATGCGGTAAAGGCTGTCGCCAAGGTGGGCCGCCAGGCTGTGATCTTTGTAGCCGTCGCGCAGAATCACCAGAAACGAGTCCCACACTTTCTTGGGAGAGGGCACCAACACGTCGGTGACCCAACCCTCTGCGGTGATCACAAACCACGCCGCCAGCAACACAATTACGGTAACGAAGGTGAGAACGGTTTCGAGTCGAACTCGGGGAACGCGATACGCCAAAATCAACCCTTCCTCACGAACTACTTATATGATCGTTTTAGTAGGATATTAAAGTCGATTGCGATTGTCAACTATCTCGTGTGATTTAATGTGAAATAGAGGAAACGAATTCGCGAGTGCGCGAAATCATGGGGTTCCGGAGAACTTGCTCGGAGGTTCCCAACTCGACAACCCGACCCGATTCCAGGAAAGCCACTTGCCCAGCAACGTTGGCAGCCAGCCTCAAGTCGTGGGTGGCGACAATCATGGTGATGCCGTCGCGGGCCAGCGAGGTGAGCACCTCGACGACTTCGCGGGCCAATTCGGGGTCGAGAGCCGAAGTCGGTTCGTCACAAAGAAGCACGCGGGGATTGCCCGCCAAGGCCCGGGCAATGGCGACTCGTTGCTGTTGGCCGCCTGAGAGTTGCCCAGGATAGGCGTCTTGTTTCGCCAAAAGCCCAACCCGGTCGAGGAGCGCCCTCCCCCGAGCTTCGGCTTCTTGACGGGGCCTTTTCTGCACCGTCAGCAGGCCTTCAATGACGTTGCCCAGGGCTGTCCGGTGGGGAAACAGGTGGAACGCCTGAAAGACCGTGCCGGTTCTCTGCCGGACCTCATGGAGCTGTTCGCGGGCGACTGGATGGTCGCCGTGAAACACGACCGTCAGGTCGCCCAGTTCGAGGCGGCCGGCGCGCGGCCTTTCGAGCAGATTCACGCAGCGCAAGAGCGTGCTCTTGCCGCCTCCCGAGGGGCCGATCAGCGCGGTCACGGTTCCCTCTTTCACTTCGAGATCGACGCCGTGAAGGACGACCGTAGAACCAAACGCTTTTTCGATTCCTGTCAGGCGGATCATCGCACCACCTCAAGCGGACTCAAGTGCCTACCCAGCCGGGTTTCAAGCCGGTTTTGCAGGGCCGAAAGCACGGAACAGAAGGCCAGATAAAGAACGGCGGCCTCGCTGTAGAGGATCAGCGGTTCGTAGTTGGCGGCGGCGATGCGCTGCGCCGTTTGGAACATTTCGGTGACCGTGATCGCGGCCGCGAGCGAGGTGTCTTTGACCAACGAGATGAAGCTGTTGGCCAGAGGAGGCGTCGCGACCCTCGCCGCCTGCGGCAGAATCGTCCGGCGCAACGCCTGGCTCCAGGTCATCCCGACAGAAAAACTGGCCTCCCACTGCCCCTGAGGCACCGAGGCGATGGCCGCGCGGATGATCTCGCTCGTGTAGGCGCCCATGTTGAGCGAGAACCCGATCAGCGCGGCAGGAAAGGCATCGATCACGATGCCGACCGCGGGCAGACCATAGAAAATCAGAAAGAGTTGGACCAAAAGAGGCGTTCCTCGGATGATCCAAACGTAGAAACGGGCCAGGAGCGAAAACGGAGCCGGACCAAAGGCCCGACCCAGCGCGGTTAACAGTCCTAGAACCAGTCCGATGACAAATGATAGCAGCGCGAGGGGAATGGTGAAAGCCGCGCCGGCGGCCAACAGCGGCAGGAAGGCGTCCCGAAGGATCTCCAACCAGTGGGGCATGGTGTGGCTTTCCTAAACTTACTTCGAGACGTCGGCGCCGAAATACTTCTGACTGATCTTGGCGTAGGTGCCGTCGGCCTTGAGGTCGGCCAACGCCTTGTTCAGCGCTGACAGGAGTTTGGACTCGCCCTTGCGGACAAGAATCCCTTGAGCGTCCACATCGGACTGGCTGGCAGCGATCTTGAGCTTGGCGTCGGGCTTCTGCTTGGCAAAGTCATAGTAGGAAAGGCTGTCGTTGAAGGTTCCGTCGATACGGCCCGAAAGCAAAAGGTCGATCGATTGGTTGAAGCCGTCGACCGCCACGACTTCGGCGCCGTTGTCCTTGGCCAGCTTGCCAAAGTTGCTGGTGAGCGACTGGCCAAGTTTCTTGCCCTTCACGTCGGCAAAGGAGTGAATGGTCGAGTTGTCGGCCTTGACGATTAGAACCGCTTTCGAAACGATGTAGGAGTCGCTGAAGTCGTACTTGGCCTTCCGGGCCTCGGTGATGGTGACTTCGTTCACCACGGCGTCGTAGCGTCGCACATCGACGCCGGCGATCAGCCCGTCCCACTTTCCTTCGACGAATTCGGTTTTCACGCCGAGCTTTTTGCCGACCTCCTGGGCGATCTCCACGTCGAAACCGACGAGCTTGCCCGAAGCGTCGTGAAACGTGAACGGTGGGTAAGTGCCCTCGGTGCCAACCTTCCAGACACCGGCCTTCTTGATGGCCTCGAGGTCCTTGTCTTGGGCGAAAAGCCCGCCAGCCAGCAGCAACACCGCCGCAAAAATCAGATACTTTTTCATGTCAATCCCCTTAGTTAAGATTATGCCTATGAATCTACCCTGCCCGAGAAGGAACGTCAAGACAGGGGAGTTCGAGGGTGAGGATGGGCTCAGAACTTGTAGGTGTAACTTAGGGCAATCCGGAGGTCGGAATAAGGAACGACGTCATTCTTGTTACTGTTGGTAACCACATTGTTGGAATACCCAGTTCCGGCAGCGTTGAAGCTGCCGACGTTGTCAAACTTGGCAAACCTCCATCCCGCGTCGATCCCAAAGGTGCCAATCTGGGGGAACGTGTACGAGTAGGCCAATCCCGGCTGGATAAACGAGTCGTGGAACGGCTGGGCAGAACCTTTGACTGTATAAACTGGGTTGCTTGTCGCTAGCGACAGGCGCGAGGAGACGTAGGGCTTCAGATTGGGAACCAGTTGGAGGAAGCCGAGGTCGTAAGTCAGCTTGGGCTCCAAGTACAGGTCGTAGTAAGCCGCGTCGCCGCCGTTGTTGTAGGCGTTGTAGTCGTCGAACTGAACATCGAGCTGCACACCGTAGGCGCCGCCAGAAACCTTGGGCAGGAACGAGGTCAGCCACGGTGTCGGATTCAAGGCCAGGAGAGTCGAAAATCCTCCCGAGACCCAAGTCGTTTTGTCGAAACTGTATTTGTAAACGGCGTTCAGGTTCGTGGCTGCCACGACGGAATTCGAACTCAAAGGATAGTTGCCAGTCGAAGTGGCGGGCCCGATCGGCAGGTAGCCGGCTTCCTTGTAGGCGTACTTCAGAGTGTTGTAGCCCCCGACGTCGGCAGGAGACAAGTAGTAGATTGGGAGAGAGAGCGTCACGTCGGCGCCGTAACCCAGGTATTCGGCCGCCGGTGTGATTTTACCGGCGTTTTGTCCGGATCCCACGGCGGTGTTGCTCGACCCGGAATAGAGCCCGAACCAGCCATCGTCGGCCAGGGCGAACTTCAGAGTATCGGCACTATCCAACGGCAACGTGTAGGTGTACTTGCCGTTCCAGTTCAGCGTCGGCGAGTACTTGGCTGTTTGTCCGTTGGTCTTGCTCGCCAAGAAATTGCTGTACACACCTGTCGGGTCGGTGTAGTAGAACCCGGCGCCGGCGTCGATCTGATTCTGGGGGGCCGGAGCCGATTGGGCAAAGCCTGCAGCCACGAGGCCGACAAGCAGGAAAGTCAACAAAGTCTTCTTCACGGAAATCTCCTTTGATAAGAACGCTTGTGCGCGCTCTCGTTGTTGACTTACTCACTAGACTATATTTTTGAATGTGTCAATATACCTGATTAAAATAGTAGAATAAAAGGGAGTCCAGAGCACTCCTCTCACAAGACTAGGAAAAGACGCCTGTCGATAGATACCGGTCACCGCGGTCGCAAACGACCCACACGATCACTGCCCCGCTGAGTTCAGCATCCAGTTGGAGTGTTGCCCACAGGTTTCCGCCCGAGGAAGGCCCAATGAGAAGACCTTCCTTTCGTCCAGCAAGCTTCATGGTTTCTTCGGCATCCTTTTGCGCGACCACGATGCTCCTATCAAGTTCTTCCGCGTGGTAGATCTTTGGCTGGTAGGCTTCAGACCACTTTCGAATGCCTGGGATGCACGCCCCCTCGGCGGGAACGGCACCGACAATCTGAACGTCGGGGTTCCGTTGTTTCAAAGCTCTCCCGGTTCCCATCAAGGTCCCGGTGGTCCCCGTCGAGGCCACAAAATGAGTGATGCTCCCCGCCGTTTGATCCCAAATCTCGGGTCCGGTTGTCTCAAAATGCGCGCGGGGATTGTCTGGGTTGGCAAACTGGTCAAGGATCACCCCGCGCCCCGAGGCCTCCCATTCTCTGGCTCGATCGATGGCGCCCTCCATACTCAGTTCCTTAGGGGTGAGCTCAAGCTCGGCGCCGTAGGCGGTCATGGTCTGTCGGCGTTCCAGACTGGCGCTTTCCGGCATAAAGAGCGTGATGCGGTAGCCCTTGAGCGCGGCCACCATCGCCAACGCGATGCCGGTGTTGCCGCTGGTGGCCTCTAAGAGGCGGTCCCCGGGTCGGATTCTCCCGGCAGCTTCGGCTCGGGAAATCATGCTCAGAGCTGGCCGGTCTTTCACCGAACCAGCGGGGTTGTTTCCCTCAAGCTTGGCGAGCAGCAGATTCCTCCTGGTGCCCAAATTCTGCAGGCGCACGAGTGGAGTCTTGCCGACGAGATCAAGAACGGTCGGATAGAGAATTTCCTTGTTCATGAGTAATCCTATTGACAAAGTATAGATAAGAGACTACGTCTTGCCCGGGAGGATGGTCAAGTTGATAACGAATCTAAATTACGAAGGTCTCGCGGTGTTTCTTGGGGCTCGGGACGTCTGGCAAGACGGACGTTGGTCCCAGCCTTTTCAAGTCTTCGATTACGGGCGCCTGCTCACCGATTTCGAGCTTGGACACCTCCCTGGGGCTCAGCATGTCGAGAAGAACCTTGTGTGGACCGAGGTGGAAGGAGTTCAGGGAATGCTTCCAGCAATGGCGGCTTTGGCCCAGGCTCTCGAAGGACAAGGTTTCGATCCGGCGCGTCCGGCGTTGGTCTACGATGCCGGCAACGGTCTCTACGCGGCACGTTTGGCCTGGGCGCTGAGTGTTGCCGGATGGCAAAGTGTTGCCCTACTCGAAGGAGGGCTAGCCACTTGGAAGTCGGCCGGTCTTCCCGTCAACCAAGGGTCGGGCGATTCACCAAAGCCGACAAAGCTCACCTTGCCACGAGAACGCAAATGGTATGCCACCCTGGCCGACGTGCAAGGCAAGGCCTCGGCAACGGTGCTACTCGATACGCGCTCAGAGGCAGAGTTTCTGGGTACGGATAGACGCGCCAAACGCGCCGGCAGGATTCCCAATTCCGTTTGGTGGGAATGGTCTCGAAGCCTGGAAGACGATGGACTGACCCTGCGAAGCCCTACGTCTATAGCCCAGGAATTGGCAACGCTCGGGATCAATCCTGAAACCGAGGTCATTACCTACTGCCAGTCGGGAGTCAGAGCGGCGCACGCCTTGCTGTCGCTTCAACGCGCCGGGGTGACCAACGTCAGAAACTACGATGGGTCCTGGGAAGAATGGGGAAACCGTGACGACACGCCGTTGGAGGCGGGAATACCCTCAACAAAGCTCAAGGATACACGAACCTTCGGTGCCTTTGTTTCCACCGATTGGCTGGCGGCCCATCTCAGTGATCCGCGCCTGGTTTTGATTGATGTGCGTAGCCCCGAGGAGTACAGCCAGGGCCATATTCCCGGAGCAATCAACATTCCAAGGAATCAGTATTATTCAACGAGGACTCAGCCCGACGGCAAGGTGATCAAATACAGCCTTCCTCAACCGGAACATTTTGCAGAACTGCTGACGAGCGCAGGAATCAGGCCATCCTCATGGGTGGTTGCCTATGACTACGACACCAGTTCGTACGCCGGGCGATTTCCTTGGATGCTCCGGTCCTTGGGACACGAGAGCGCCTGGATTATCGATGGCGGCATCGACAAATGGAAAGATGTGGACGGTCGTGCCCTCGAAACCGTGCCCAGACTTCCCGTCAGGGCCCTTGCCTCGTATCCTCCTGCGGCCTTCGCTCGGTTGCTCGCTACCAAGGATCAACTCTTGCAAGTTCTCGATTCGCCCGGAGAAGTGACCATAGCCGACATTCGAACCAAGGAAGAATACGAGGGAACCACACTCCTTGATCCGTCCTTCGGGGCCCGCGCGGGCCATATTCCCCGAGCCATCCTGGTCGAGTACGACTCACTCTATACCGATTTTCGTGACTCCTCGGGCCGAGTCGTTCCCAGCAGTTTTCAGGAAGGTCGTCCCGTTCAAGTCCTCAAGAATCCGGAACAACTGCTGGCACTGCTCGAATCCAAGGGGCTGACGAGAAACCAAACGGTCTATGCCTATTGCGAGGGTGGGTTTCGGGCGGCGGTCTACACGCTTATCCTCGACGCCTTGGCCTACGACAAACCGCTCAACTACGAAGGCTCGTGGAATGAATGGAGCAAACAGGACGATTTTCCTGTTTCGCGTATCGGGGTCGAATAAAGGAAGGGGCTGAACGGAGGTCCAGCCCCGTTTTGCCTGATTAGAACGCCGGAACGACCGCCACGCCGTACTTGGTCTTGATGAAAGCGGCTACTTCCTTGCTCTGAAGGACCTTCACGAGCTTAACGATTTCGGGCCGCTTCTCGTCTCCAGCGCGCACCGTGATGATGTTAGCGTAGGGTGAACGAGCGTCTTCGCGGAAGAGCGCCGAATTCGGGTCAAGCTTGGCCTCAAGCACGATGTTGGTGTTGATCACCGCGCCATCGAGGTCGGGAAGCGAGCGAGGCAATTGGGCCGCATCGACCTCAATGAACTCGAACTTCTTCGGGTTCTCGGCGATGTCCTTGGGGGTGGCGCTGAAGTTGGCGATGCCCTTCTTCAGCTTGATCAGCCCTTGGGTTTCGAGGAGAACCAAGGCGCGGTACTCATTGGAGGGGTTGTTCGGAATGCCGATCTTGGCGCCGGTCTTCAAATCGGCCTTGTTCTTCCACTTCAAGGAATAAAACCCGATCGGTTCGACGTGGATGTTGCCGGCGTTGACGAACTTGTAACCCTTCTCTTTGGAGACCGATTCCAGGTAGGGAACGTGCTGAAAGTAGTTGGCGTCGATCTGCTTTTCTGCGAGGGCGGGGTTGAGCTGGCCCTCGTCGTCGAGGATGACGACCTGGAGGTCGATACCTTGCGCCTTGAGTTTGTCTTTGACAAACGTCAAAATTTCGCTATGGGGAGTGACGGCGGAGCCGACTTTCAAGATGGAATCGGCAAACGAGGGCAGGCTGACCAGAGCGGCCAGCAACACGGCGACAATGAGCTTCTTCATGAGTTATCTCCTATTGAAAACATGGTTTTAGTAGTCTTTAGAACACCAGAACCCCTGGTGGGCGGGCGGATCAGAGCGGCCGCGCCCGACAACAACGCCGGTCATTCATACACGTGCCTCCTTTTGCTAATGTGCCGGGCGATGAGATCTCCCGACGTTTGAATTCCCTGAACAAGGACCACCAACACGATGACGGTGGCGACCATGACGTCGTCGCGAAAGCGCATGTAGCCGAACCGAATGGCCAAACTTCCCAGCCCGCCGGAACCGATGGCGCCGGCAATGGCGGTCAGTCCCAAGATCGAAATGACCGAGAGCGTGATTCCGCGGATCAAGGACGGCAGGGCCTCGGGCAGAAGGATTCTCAGGACGGCCTGCCCGCGCCGCGCACCACCGGCCAGTGCGGCTTCGATCTTTCCTTTGTCGACTTCTTTGAGAGCGCCTTCGATGATGCGGGCCAAAAACGGAGCGGCGCTCAGGCTTAGAGGAACCAAGGCAGCCGTGGCTCCCAGAGTCGTTCCCACCAAAAACCGGGACAACGGAAGCGCCACAATGATGAGAATGATCGAGGGAAAGGACCTCGTCAGATTGATGACAAGGCCCAAACCTTTGTTCCACCAGGGGGAGGCGGCCAGGTGCCCGCGTCCGGTCACGGTCAAGACGATTCCCAGCGGCAACCCGAGCGCCAATCCGATCACACTTGAAAGTGCGGTCATGTACAGGGTTTCACCCAGAGCCTGAACCAAGAGATCAAACAAGTCACTGGTCATACACCGGCTCCGTCGCGGTAAAGCTGACCTTCTTGCAGACTGCGCGTGATACCGACAAAACTTCTCGCCGTCGAGCTTTGGGGATCGTTAAAGATCTTGCGCACCGTGCCGACTTCCACAATTCTTCCGGCGTCCATTACGGCCATGCGGTCGCAAAACGCTCCGACAAGGTCGAGTTCGTGGGTCACCAACACCAGCGTCAATCCAAGCGACTTATTCAGGCGGCCCAAAAGGTCAAGCGTGGACATCGTGGTCTGGGGATCGAGCGCCGAGGTTGCCTCGTCGCACAAGAGCACCACAGGATCGTTGGCCAGGGCGCGCGCGATACCGACGCGCTGCTTTTGTCCGCCGGAGAGCTGCCCCGGATAGGATCGAGCTTTGTCTGAAAGTCCCACCAGATCGAGCAGTTCGTCCACGCGCGATTGAACACGCCGCGCGGCGACTCCGGCGCACTCCAACGGAAAGGCGACGTTTCCCGAGACCGTCCTGCTGTCAAAAAGGTTGAACTGCTGAAAGATCATGCCGACGCGGCGGCGAAAGCGGGCAAGGGCCCTCTCATCGAGCGTTCCCACGATGTGGGAGTCGACGACGATCACGCCGCTTTCGGGAGTCTCCAGACGGTTCAAGCATCGCAAAAGGGTCGATTTTCCGGCTCCGGAGAATCCTACGATCCCAAAAATCTCCCCCGGCTTGATCGAAAGGTTCACGTCACGAAGGGCCAGCACCGGACCTTGGGGAGAGAAGAAGGTTTTGGAGAGACCACGGACTTCGATCATAGGCACACCGTATTCAACATTGTTTCTAATGTCAATATAGATGATTGACATTTTAGTATATATGTCCTACTACTTCGATAGTCATTAAGAGGAGAGCTCCATGGGAACGATCAGCTACGCTGACTACGTCCACGCCGATGCCGCCACCCGCGAAGCCTGGGACGCGCAGGTCCTCAAGGCCGGGTCCGTGTCAAACATGAAGAAGACCTTGCTCCACAACCTGCCCACCTACCGTGCCTATCAGGAATGGTATCCGGTCGCGGAGGAAGCTGAGGCCATCGTGGGCAAGCGAGGCGTCATCCTGTTTTGCCACGCTATTTCCACCGCGAACGAATGCCTGCTGTGCTCGACCTACTTTCGCAAAGACCTCAAGGATCTCGGGGAAGACCCGGACGCTCTGGCTTTGTCTGACCAGGATCAACTTTTGGTCGACTTTGGTCGTGCGGCGGCGCTTCAAGCCGCTCAGTTCCCCCTCAACCTTCTGGAGCGGCTCAAAGCGGTCTACAACGAGCGGGAACTGACCGTGCTGACGGGCTTTGCGGGGCTCATGATCGCGACCAACATCTTCAACAGCATCTTGCGAGTGGACGTTGACGACCATTTGCTCAAATTCCGCCCTTGGGTGCCCGAAGAAAGCCATGGCTGAGGATTTTCACAATACGGTGCTTTTTCTAACGGGCGCGGCCCACGGACAAGGCCGAGCCGTGGCACTGGCCTTTGCGCGTCAGGGAGCCCGGGTGGCAGCCTTCGATCTCGAACGAGGACTCAGCTACCCCGGCTACGAATTGGGGAGCGCGGAAAAACTGGCTCGTCTGAAAATTGAGCTCGAGGAGGCGGGTGGTGAGGCCCTTGTTTTTGCCGGCGACGTGCGCGACGACAGGGTCGTCACGGCTGCGGTAGAGGCGACCATCGCGGCTTGGGGCCGTATCGACGTGCTGTTCAACAACGCTGGAATCAGCGCGTACGGACTGAGCCACGAACTGACCGAAGACCAATGGGACGCCATGCTCGATACCAACCTCAAAGGACCGTGGTTGGTGGGCCGCCGTGTCATTCCGCACCTAATCGCTCAAAAATCCGGGGTAATCATCAACAACAGCTCGGTGGCGGGGCTGCGGGGTTTTCGCCGCTTGTCTCACTACTGCGCCAGCAAGTGGGGTCTCACAGGCCTCACCAAAGCCTGGGCGCTGGAACTGGCCCCCTACAATGTGAGGGTTGTCAGCCTCCACCCCACCGGCGTCAACACTCCCATGAACGACGGTCTGGCCTTTCTGGAAGGAACGACTCCCACCGAAATTGCCACGCGTTCGGCAAGTAACCTTCTCGACGTGCCCTGGATCGAGACCGAGGACGTTGTCGAGGCAGTCCTTTACCTGGCTTCTTCCAAAGCACGGTTCATGACGGGATCGGAGTTCATCCTCGATGCCGGGCTGTTGACCGTTTGAGATCCCTCGCCACCTGCAGGGCGAGGCGTCGGGCTTCCAATCGGATTTCCCTCAGGTTGCCCGTGATCGGGTCACTGTAACCCAGCCTGTACAAACGGGGAGCTCCTTGCCAGGGACCGACAAGTTGCTCGAGGGAACGATGATAGCCAGTCGCGGCGAGAACGACGTCGGCCGCGAGCCTCCGTCCCCCCTCCAGCAGGACCTCCGGTCCATCGAAGCCTGTCACCGCTGGAACGACCCGGATCCTTCCTGTCCGGAGCGCCTGGGGAACCTCGGGGTTGGAGACCGGAGGAATTCCGGTCTTCTTGTAGTGAACCGAAACCGAGTCATGGGGCTGGGGGAACCCCAGGGCCGACTCGGTCAACCCCGACCGCCGCCGGGCCAACTCGGCCCAACCGTCACCAACCCAGGCAGGCAGCCATCGTGTGACGATACCGAACCTCTGGACCGAGAGGCCAAGAAACCTCCGAGGCAGCAGATGCGCGGGAGTCCGAACCGACAGAAACACCTCGGCCCCAGCGTCGAGGCAGTCGAGCACCAGATCGAAGCCCGAGTTTCCGGCACCGACGACCAAAACCCGTCTTCCTCGGTAGGCGGAGGCCTCGCGGTACGACGAGGAGTGGAACAACTCGCCGCGAAAGGTTTCCCGACCTGGCCAATCGGGCCACTTGGGCGAGGAACACATTCCGAGTGCCAGCACGACCGCGCCGACTTCGGCATCGATTCCCGTTCCCGTCACGCGCCAGGTTCCCCTCTGGGCCAGGGGTTCCAATCCCGCAACCTCAACGCCGGTTCGAAGATCGGAGACGAACGTCTCAGCGTAGCGCTTGAGGTAGGCGACCACCTCGTCGCGGGAGGGATAGTCCCCTGCGCCCTTGGGAAACCTCAATCCAGGAAGAAAACTGACCGATGCGAGGGTGTTGATCCGCAGCCTGTCGTAGTGGCCAGCCCACACATCGCCCACCGCCGAGGTGCGTTCCACCACCGTCGGGTCGAGGCCCCGTCTACTGAGTTGTTGGGCCGCGGCTAAACCGGCAGGTCCGGCCCCGACGACCAAAACCGAAAGCCGCTCGGTCTTCACGCCAGCCTCGCGGTTACCGAGACCGGTCGAGCCAGCGAAGCGGGAACTGGAGCCCTAGCGAGGGCGGCTTGTACCAGCGATTCCAGAAGGCCGCGCTCGGCTTCGGCGTCGATTTCTACGGTGAGTTCCACCGTTTCAAAACCAGGATGGCCCTCGGTGACACCGAAGGCCGCGGGCAAGTTCACACGCCCCGAAGCCCTCACCACAAGGTTCTTGACCGCAATCCGCCGCACCGCGGTGGCGCCGGCGATCCCCACCAAAAGGCATTGGGCCGCTGCCGCAAGCAGAAGCTCCTCGGGCGCCGGACCAGTTCCGCTTCCAGCGTAGTCCACTGGTTCGTCGCCGTTGGGGCCGGCAAAGGCCCCGAGTCGACTGGTGGTGCGATAGCCCCCCTGCCATTCGACCCTCGCGTCAAAGCGAGGTTTGTTTTGAGGGTCGGCACGGAACCTTTCTGTGGCTCGGGCCAGCACGTCGAGATCTATCACTTCCTTTTTCACGGAACCCCGCTTCGACAAACTAGACTTGAGTAGACAGCAAGTCGGCGTAGTGCCTCTGGGCGACGTCCACATGCGACCGCAATCGGCTCTTGAGGTAGTTAGGACCCACATCGTGAAAGAGCGGATTGAGAGGGTCAGCGGCCACTCCCCGCGCCAAGGCTTTTAGCCGTGCCGGTAGAGGGAGGACTTCCACTTTGGCGTCGAGTCTGGCACCGAGAAAGTAGGCGACCGAAAGCCGTTCCTTTCCGGCAGGGGGTGAAACTACCCGGTGAACCGTGGCCCGCAGATAGCCGTCGGTGGCCAGTTCAAGCAACTCGCCTATATTGATGACAAAGGTTCCGGGAATGGGTTCCGCCGTGACCCAGCCGGTGTCGGTTCCGACTTGCAACCCTGCCACGCCATCCTGGTAAACCGCCGTCAGAATGCCGGAGTCCTTGTGAGACCCCACGCCTTGGTCGTCACCCACGACTTCTACACCCGGGTAGCGGATGATCTTCAATCCGCGGGTCGCCGTCTGCCCCACCAGGCCGTCGAAGGCACCTTCGGGCTGTTCGAGAATCAGTGCAAAGGCCTTCAGCAGCTTGAGCAGAATCTCAGTCAGCAGATCCTGCCACTCTAGGAGCGCCGGTTTCAATTCGGGAAGAGCCTGCGGCCACTGGTTGGGACCCTGCAGGGAGAGCCAAGGCTGCTCGGGTGGCACCGGCGACACGACGGGAAGCTCGCGGCCTATGTCGAGTTCCTCGCGGCGGTCGGGCTTTCCCCGCGTCAGTTCTTTGCCGACGCGGGTGTAGCCGCGAAAGTGCGGCGAATGGACCATCTCGATCTTGAGCTTTTCGGCTTCAGGAAGGTCAAAAAAACTTCGCGAAAGCTTGAACACCGACTGACCCAAGTCTTGGCTGATACCATGCCCCTTGAGGTAGAAAAAACCCACGTCGCGAGCGGCGGTGCCGAGGTCGTCTAAGAAGTGGCGCCGGGCATCAGGTCCAGCGTCGAACTGACTGAGGTCGAGGATGGGAAGAGCGGATTGCGGCATGTCGGACTCCTTGGAAAATCAATTTTCTTTCTAATATTACCAATCCGATAGTATTAGTCAAGTATTGAATCGGGTTGCCAGATGCTCTTTCAGCAATTGGTCCGCCAGCGCCGCCGCATCCCACACCAAGCGCTCGCAGTAGGTCTTGTGCGCCGCCGAGCCCCACTCGACGTTTCGCGTTAGGACCCGGCAGCAAATGGCCCGATACTTGGCCTTGAAGCGGTCGTGAAGGAGCGCCGTTGTCTGAAACACGACCTCTTCGGACTCGCTCGACAGAGTTCGTCCTGCCACCGCCGACAACACCATCGCCGCGCCGGTAACCGATCCGCAAGCGCACTTGGCGGCGCCAAGACCGGCACCGAAACCCGTGGCGATCTTCAGCACTTTCTCGTCGAGGCCCAGGTGGTAGTGGTCGTTGAAGGCCTTGAGGATGGCCTCGCTGCAGTAGAGGCCGTTCTGAAAGTAGTGAACCGACTGACGGACCGCCTGCGAATCACTGTCAAACAGGGGCGCCGTGGGAACATAATCAGTTCGAGGAACCACCGGATCGAGAGCACCGACAGGGGCTTCAGACCGCGAGATCCCGACCTTCCGGATGTCGATATAGTCGTAGAGCCAGGTGGAAAGGTAGCGCTCTCCCGAGTCAGGCAACAGAACGACGATCCGCTTTCCAGCATTTTGGCCTCTCGCGGCGACCTGCCACGCGGCCCAGAGCGCGGCCCCCGAAGAGACCCCCGTCAGAAGGCCTTCTTCCCGAGCCAGCCTTCGAGCGAAGTAGCCGGCGTCCTCCTCCTTGACCGTGATGACCTCGTCAACCACGGCGGGGTCGTACACCCTGGGAACAAACCCCGCCCCGATGCCCTGAATCTTGTGGGGAGCCGCCACGCCGCCGGAAAGGACCGACGATTTCCACGGTTCCACCGCGATGATCTGGATGCTGGGCTTGAGTTCTTTGAGCCTTTGTCCCACGCCGGTGACGGTTCCGCCGGTTCCGACCCCGGCGACAAAAATGTCAACGGTGCCGTCGGTGTCGTCCCAGATCTCCTGAGCCGTTGTGGACCGGTGGACGGCCGGGTTCGCCGGATTGTCGAACTGTCCCAGGATGACAGCACCAGGAATCGAGGACCGTAATTCCTCGGCTCGGCGGACGGACGCCCCCATGCCGTCGGCCGCGTCGACCAACTCGACTTCAGCTCCCAGGGCCTCAACGATCTTGCGGCGCTCGGAGCTGACGGTCTCGGGCATAACCAGGATGAGTTTGTAGCCTTTGACTATCGCGGCAAAGGCAAGCGCGATGCCGGTGTTCCCGCTGGTCGGCTCGATCAACGTGGCCCCCGGCGTCAGAGTTCCGTCGCGCTCGGCTGCCTCGATCAGGGCAACGCCCAGCCTATCCTTGACGCTCGAATAGGGGTTCATCGACTCCAGCTTCACTAACAGATCGGCTCCGCCGGGAGGAATCAACTTGTGCAAGCGAACCAACGGTGTCCGGCCGATCAAAGCCAACACATTTTCTGCAATTTTCATGGAATCTCCTTCTTGATTAACTCTGCTGATTTCATATACTATTTAGTTGATAGCATTACTCATAATAGAATCCTCAAGGAGAGTTTCATGAACCACTTCCTCCTCCCCATCGTCCTTTTGGCCGCGACCATCGCCCTCGTCGCTTGCGGTCCCGACAAGAAAGCCGTGGCGAAAGCTCCCGCCACCGAGGCGAGCGCCGACGATGACAACGCGAACCTTCTCGCGCCCGACCCAACCTCGGGATTCGCGGATTTCAAAGCTGTGGGAACCGACGGCGTGAGTACGCCCGACTGCTGCAAACTCCCCCTGGCGAACACCAAAGCCACCGACAAGACCAAGATCTAGGACGAGGAAAAGGAGACCGGATAACCGTGAAGGCCGGATCAACCGGATGTTGGGGCGCCAGAGAATTCGGTTGAGAGAAAGACAGAACAATCCCGATGGTCACTGCCTTTTCCCTCTCTGATCCGGTTCATCTGGGTTTCCCTCCGGTTATCCGGTCTCTCGTCCCACCTGTTCACTTCAGCGCCGACTTCAAGTCCTCGATCAATTCATTGGCGTCTTCCAACCCCACCGACAGACGGATAAGCCTGTCGGTGATGCCGATCTTGTCCTTGACCTCGGCGGGAATGCTGCCGTGGGTCATTTCATAGGGGTAGCAGGTGAGCGACTCGACCCCGCCCAAGCTTTCGGCGAAGGTGAAGAGCTTCAGGCTCTGAAAGAAGCGATTCACATCGCTCTTGGTGCCCTTCAAAACAAAACTGACGAGTCCCGGCTGGCCCCGCATCTGCTTCTTTGCCACCGCCGCTCCGGGATGATCTTCAAAGCCCGCAAAGAATACTTTCTCGGCCTTGGAATGACCACGAAGAAATTCGGCGACCTTCCACGCGGTCTGTTCGTGCCGTTTCATGCGAACACCGAGGGTCTTGATGCCACGCTGAATCAGGTAACTATCGAAAGGAGAAAGGATTCCCCCCTGTGCATTGTGGAGGTAACGAATCTCCTCGTCCAAGGCCTTATCTTTATAGACCAGGGCTCCGCCGATCACATCGCTGTGACCGCTGAGGTACTTGGTGGCGCTGTGGACCACCACGTCGGCGCCGAGGTCTAGCGGTGTCTGAAAATAGGGGCTAGCGAAGGTGTTATCAACGGCCAGCAGAACGTTTTTGGGCTTCAGCTCGGCGATGGAAGCAATGTCGACCAGATTCAGCAGGGGGTTGGTGGGAGTCTCCACCCAGATCAGCCGTGTCCGGGAACTCAGCTGCTTCTTGAAATCAGCCGGGTTGTGTCCGTTCACGGCACGAAAGGTCACCCCGAAGCGCGGAAACACTTTGGTCAGCAGGCGGTAGGTTCCGCCATAGATGTCACTGGTGCCGACTACTTCGTCGCCGGAGTGAAGCAGAGAAAGTAACGTGTTCTCGGCGGCCAGACCCGAAGCGAAAGCCTTGGCGAAGCCACCGTTTTCGATGGCGGCGAGGGTCGCTTCGAGCGAGTTCCGCGTGGGATTGCCCGAACGGGCATATTCGTAACCTGAACGCATCTGACCGATGCCGTCCTGTTTAAAGGTCGAACTGACGTTGATGGGCACGTTCACCGCGCCGGTCACCGGGTCGGGTTCCTGTCCGGCGTGAATGAGTTTTGTGTCGAGGGTCATGAGGTTCTCCTGGAAAGAAAGTCGATCAGATCGATCCTCGTGAGGACCGAAGTCGGGACGCCATCCTGTGTGACCAAAAGGGCGTTTGTCCCCGAAAGGAGCAGACGGTAGGCTTCGGTGACCTCGGTGCCCCAATCAAGGGTGGGAAGCGGTTGTCCCATGACGGCGTTGACCTGCTGGTTGCGGAAATCTAAGCCATCCCAAACCAGCTTGAGGAAAGAGGACTCTTGCAGGCTTCCGACCGCCCTGCCGCCGTCGAGCACGGGCAGTTGGCTGATGCCGTACTTCTGCATGATTTCGAGCGCTTCGGAAAGGGTCGTGGAAGGGCTGACGGTGATCAGAGGAGGGAACGAAATCCGCCGTTCGAGCGCGTTGCGGAGGGTGATGCGCGTGCTTTCGGACTCGAGGAACTGGTTCTCCTGCATCCACCTGTCGCTGTAGAGCTTGGTCAGATAGTTCCTTCCCGTGTCGGGCAGGACGACCACCACGGTCTTTCGCTCCTGAAGACGCGTGGCGTATTTGAGGGCTCCCGCCAGCGCTGTGCCCGACGACCCCCCGGCCAAGATGCCCTCTTCCCGCGCAAGTCGCCTGGCGGTGAGAAACGACTCCTTGTCGCTGACGCGCACGAATTCATCGATGACCTGGCGGTCGAAGGTCTTGGGGATGAAATCCTCACCGATGCCTTCGACCTTCCACGGCTTGGGACTGTCGCCCGAAAGGATGGACCCCTCGATGTCGGCACCGACAACGACCACGCTGGGGTTCTTTTCCTTGAGGAAACGGCCGGTTCCCGAGATGGTGCCGCCTGTGCCCATGCCTGCGACGAGAATGTCGATGCGCCCGCCAGTGGCCTGCCAGATTTCGGGACCCGTGGAATCGTAATGAGCTTTCGGGTTGTCGTCGTTGGCAAACTGGTTGGGCCGCCAAGCACCCGGAATTTCGCGGGCAAGGCGGTCGGCAACCCCGTTGTAGCTTTCGGGGGAATCGGGGGCCACGTTGGTCGGCGTGATGACCACCTCGGCCCCGTAGGCGCGCAACAGGCTGACCTTGTCTTCGCTCATCTTGTCCGGCAGAACAAAAATGCACCGGTAGCCGCGCACGGCCGCCAGTTGCGCCAATCCCACGCCGGTATTTCCTGCGGTCGCCTCGATGAGGGTGCCACCGGGTTTCAGCCGTCCTTCGCGTTCGGCGGCGTCGACCATGGCAATAGCGACACGATCCTTAATGCTGCCGCCAGGGTTGACAGTCTCGACTTTGACCAGCAAATCGACGTTGAGCTCGCGTCCTAACCTCGACAACCTGACCAGCGGAGTTTGTCCCACAACCTCCAAAATGGAGTTCCGGATGCCGGTCGTCTGGGCTGTGTCAAAGGTTGTAGGCAAGGATGGGCTCCTCTTCGGCAAAATGCAGGGTCTCCAGAATGCCGGAACGGATCTTCAGGAACTCGGGATCGTTGCGGCGGCGGGGCCGGGGCAGATCGATGGTGAGTACCTTCTGAATCCGGCCAGGCCGAGGCGAAAGAATAACGATGCGGTCGCTCATGTAAATGGCCTCGTCGATGTCGTGGGTCACCAGAACTGCTGTGGTGCGACGCTCCGTCCAAATTCGGAGAATCTCGTCTTGCATGGCCATGCGGGTGAAGGCGTCGAGGGCACCCAACGGTTCGTCGAGCAGAAGCACTTTGGGGTGGTTGATCAGAGCCCTGGCGATGGCCGCCCGCTGGGCCATTCCGCCGGAGAGCTGGTGGGGAAAGGTCTTCTCAAACCCCTTCAGCCCCACGAGTTGAATGTAGTCGTCGACCTCGTCCTTCTTCTCCTTGAGAACCTGACGCGCCTCGAGTCCCAGCTGAATGTTCCTGCGGACGCTGAGCCAAGGGAACAGGTTCGGGTCTTGAAACACCAGACCGCGTTCCGCTCCAGGCTTGGTAACGGGAACACCGTCGACAGCGATCGAGCCTTCGTAGGCGGTATCCAGGCCGGCGACAAGCCTCAGCAGGGTCGATTTGCCGCAGCCGGAAGGTCCCAAAAGGGAAAGAAATTCTCCGCTCTCTACCGTCAGGTCGACCTTGTCGAGGGCGTGGATTCGGTCGCCTTCATGGTTGATGAACGTTCGGCTGACAGCCTTGACCTCGATCCGGCCCGAGGCGGCGGCTGGGATTACCATTTGATGAGTCCTTTCTGCCAGATAAGGATACGGTCCTTGATTTTGAACAAGATCAGAATGAGCGACGAGAACAGCACAGCGATGGTGATCAACACGGCGTAGACTTTGTAGTACTCACCCCAGCCTTGCGCCCAGAGAATCAGGTACCCAAGCCCACCCTTAACACCCAAGGTTTCGGCTGCAATGAGCGTCAGGAACGACAGCCCCAAACCCATAAACAACCCGATGAAGATCAGGGGAAAGGCCGCCGGAACGGCGACTTTGAAGATCAGGAACCGGTTGTCGGCGCCGAGGGTTCGTGCCACCTCAAAATAGGAGTTTTTCACGCCGGCGATGCCCGAACTCGTCATGAAGGTTACGGGAAACCAGACCGACAGGGCGATCAGAAAGACTCCGGCCGAAAAGCTTGTTGGAAACGTGATCATCGCGATTGGAATCCAAGCCGTGGCCGGGATAGGACCGACAAACTTGAACACGGGATTGATCCAGTACGAGAGGCGGCGGCTCCAACCAATCGAAATCCCTGTGATCAGGCCAAGAACGCCGCCGACCGCGTAGCCGGTGAACAGCAAAACCAGAGAGTGGTAGATGCCAAGACCAAAGATGTCACCATCGTTGACGAACACGCTCAAGACCCGGTCCGGGCCAGGAAAATAGGGTAGTGGGATCAGAGCGTACTTGAGCGTCACGGTGTCCCAGAGACCAAAAAACAAAAAAAAGGCCGTCAGCAAGGGCGTGTAGTGGTGGAGTTTCGTTCTGATCCTCTGGTGAAAGACCGACGCGGTCAAAAAGAGCGCGTAAGCCCCGAAAAGAACCCAAAGCAAAAACGAGTAGACTCCGGTTTCCGGAGCCGGTTGCAGGTTGTCTTCGGGAAAGAAATGCAGAACTTGGTCGAGGAGCAGGGCCACGGGGGGACCCCAAAAGAAAGGATGCACTTTGAATCGCGGAGAGACCGACATGGATTCCTCATTTGGCAGGTAAAATTCTCCGGTCTGGCTTTTGCCAAACCGGAGAGATCAGCTCTAGAGATTGACTTCGGCGTCGGTGACGACGGTGGCAAACAGGCGGTCGAGGAGCTTGGCCTCGTTGGTCGTCGCTTCCAAAATTCCGTCCTTCTTCTGTTCGGTGATGAAGTACTTGGCGACATCCTTGGCGTGAGACACCGACGGCCTCCAGTAGTAGCTGGCCAACAGGTCGGCAATCTGCTGCTTCTCACCGGGGACAAACTTGTTGTCGACCTCGAGAGCAGCGGCCTTGTCGGGGTTCTCACCCACCCACTTGGCACCACGGAGGATGGCCTTGGTGTAGGCGGCGGCCTTCTTCGGGTCGTTCTTCACCAAGAGCGCGCTGACAACGACGAAGCAGCAATAGCCGCTCTTGAAAGGTTCGTCCTTGGCGATGTCGAGAAGGGTGTTGTACTTCTCATCCTGCACGGCGAAAGCGGCAAACGGATCCCAGACGATGAACGCGTCGATTTCCTTCTTCTTGACGGCGGCAGAAAGCTCGGTGGGAGGATAGGCCCTCCAGGAGACTTCCGTCTTGGGGTTGATTCCAGCGTTTCGCAAGGCGATCGAAAGGTCAATCTGGGGGCCCGAACCAATGGCGTCAATACCGATGGTCTTGCCCTTCACGTCGGCCAAGGTCTTGATGGCCGAACCCTGGGGAGTGACAAACTTGATACAACCCGCGTGGATACCGCCGGTCAGCTTGACGGCGAAGCCCTGTTCAATGGCCTTGAACCAGCCAAAGTTGCCGACGGCACCGCTGATCTTGTTCGAGGCCAGCGCGGTCTTCTCCGACTCAAAATCGGGAACTTTGACCAGTTCGACGTCAAGCCCTTCCTGCTTGAAAAAGCCGTTGTAGTAGGCCGCCAGCACAGGAGCCTCGCAAGCTCCTCCGCCCCAGGCTACCTGGAATTTCTCGGTGCTCTGCCCGAAGGCACCCGAAGCCACGAGAACGGAACAAACGACCGAAAGAATCTTCTTAGTCATTTCCTGTCTCCTTGATGGTTTCTTTTTCTAAGCTGGGCGGCGGTCAACGACTCCCTTCCCAGCCGTTTCCTTCAGAGTTTCTTGGCCTTCTCAAAAGCCTGGTCGAGGTCCCAGAGCAGGTCCTCGGCGTCTTCGATACCGATGGACAGGCGGATCTGCTCGGGTTTGACCCCCGCCTCGCGTTGCTGCTGCTCGTTGAGCTGACCGTGGGTGACGGTAGCCGGATGAACGACAAGGCTCTTGGCATCGGCGACGTTGGCCAAAAAAGAGAAGATCGTCAGGCTCTCGATGAATTTCTTGGCCGCGGGAAACCCGCCCTTAATCCCGAAGGCGAAGATAGCTCCCACGCCCCGGGGAAAGTACTTCTTGGCGACGGCGTGGTACTTGTTGGTTGGCAGCCCAGGGTAATCGATCCACTCGACCTGCGGATGTTTGGCCAGGTGCTCGGCGATCTTCTGAGCATTGGAAACATGCTTTTGAACCCGAAGCGACAAGCTTTCCAGCCCTTGGAGGAGGAGGAAGGCGTTCTGAGGGGACAGCGCCGCGCCGATGTCGCGCAGCAGTTGCAAACGGGCCTTGATGATGAACGCGATGTTCGCGCCGTTGTAGTTGCCGAAGCGCTCCCAGTGGCTGAAGCCGTAACTCTTGTCCACTTCGGTGAAACCGGGGAATTTGCCGCTCTTGGACCAGTCGAATTTTCCCCCTTCGACCAGAAGGCCTCCAATGGTGGTTCCGTGGCCGCCGATGTACTTAGTGGCCGAGTGGACAATGACGTCGGCACCGTATTCAAACGGCCGGATCAGGTACGGCGTGCCGAAGGTGTTGTCGACGATGAGAGGGACACCGTTTTCGTGGGCGATCTTGGCGACCTTTTCGATGTCGATGATGTTGATTCCGGGGTTGCCGATGGACTCGATGAACACCGCCTTGGTGTTGATGCGGATGGCCTTCCGAAAATTCTCAGGTTCGTCGGGATCGACGAAGGTGGTCGTAATCCCGTAGCGGGGGAGAGTGTTGGCGAACAGGTTGTAGGTGCCGCCGTAGAGGGTCTGCGCGGAAACGATGTGGTCGCCGGTACCGGCAAGATTGAGGATGGCGTAGGTGGTTGCCGCCGAACCGGAGGCCAACGCCAAAGCGCCGGAGCCGCCTTCCAGGGCCGCGATCCGCTGTTCCAAGACATCGGCCGTGGGATTGACGACCCGCGTGTAGGTGAAACCGAACTCGGCCACGGTACTGAGCGCGATGGCGTGGTCGAAGTTCTTGTAGACGAACGAGGTCGTCTGATAGATGGGGACAGCCCGGGCCCCCGTCGTCGGGTCAGGAACCTGCCCGGCGTGGACCTGAAGGGTATCGAAGGCCAACTTCCTCTCGCTCATCACTCACTCCTTGATCATAAACACTAGTTACAGACTAGTGATAGTAGTGTTTGTTTATGTTTGTCAATAGACTCAGTTATGTTTTTGAAAATCTTTCACTATTATGTTAGTAGTATTACTTGACTAACCAAAGTTAACCTCGCTAAAGTACCCCTACAAGGAGATCACGATGAGTGATTACGGCAAAGGAACAGAGACGGGAACCCGAGAAAACCGCCTCGGCTCGATTACGGGCTACGAGGGAACGCTTCAAGGGCTCGGTCAGGCTTGCGGTGGCGGGGGCTTCGGCGACCGCAAGCGATGCTTCAGCCAGGCAAGCCTGTGCAACGCCGCCTGCGCTCTCGGTCAGCTGGGCTTTGTGACCGACGCTGCCGTGGTCCACCACTCCCCCTCTGGCTGCGCGGTGACCGCCATGAGCCTCAGCAACTCCAAAGATCAGTTGGCCGCGAAATTGGGCCTCGACAACTCCCGCTCGGGGTACGTGAGCACCGACATGAACGAGGCCGACACCGTGTTTGGGGCCACCGAGAACCTTCGCGACGTGGTGAGAGAAACCCACAGGCGCTATGACCCGCGCGCCATCTTCATCGGCGCCTCGTGCGTTAGTGGCGTCATCGGCGAGGACCTCGCCAGCATCGCCCGCGAGACCTCGGAGGAACTGGGGATACCCGTCGCTCCCGTCTTTTGCGAGGGGTTCAAGACGCAGATCTGGGCCAGCGGCTTTGACGCGGCCTTTCACGCCATTCTGAGCACCATCGTTCAGCCCCCAAAGGTCAAGCGCGACGTCGTCAACGTGATCAACTTCTTTGGCAGCGCCCGCAAGGAGATCACCGCGTTGTTCGCTCTTTTCGGGGTCGAACCTTTGTTCCTCTTGTCGAACACTACCATTGAACAGTTGTCCCAATTGTCTGAGTCGGTCGCCACGGTCAGCACTTGCGCCACGTTGGGAACCTATCTGGGCCATGGACTGGAAGAACAGTACGGGGTGCCCTACATCAAGTCGCTCCAACCCCACGGCATGGCGGGTTTCGAAAGTTGGGTCCGGGGCTTGGCCAAGGTTTTGGGCAAGGATGACATCGCCGACGCGTACTTGAAAAAGGAAAAGGAGACCTGGCAGCCCAAGATCGAAGCATTCCGGGCCAAGCTTACTGGTCTACGCGCCGTTGTCGGCATGGGCCCAGGCTTCAACTTCAACACGACAAGAGTATTGCAGGAACTGGGCCTCGAAATCGTTCACTCAGCCGCTTGGCACTTCGACAAGCAGTACGAAGACGGCCGCAGGCCGGAATCCTTCCAGTACCTGCTCGATCACTCCCCCAACGACTTTCCCCTGTCGGTCAACGACCTGCAAAACTTCGAACTGCTCAACATCCTCAACACAGTGAAGCCCGACATCTTCTTTAGCCGCCACACCGGCTCGACGGTCTGGGCGACCAAGCTCGGCATCCCTTCACTGTGCGTCTTTGACGAATACGCCATCTTCGGCTACCACGGCTTGGTCAAGTTCGCGTCAGCCGTCCACGACGTCGTGACCAACCGCAGTTTCACCAAGAACCTCGCCAGCCGCGTAAAACTGCCCTACACCGGCTGGTGGTTTGCCCAGCCCCACCACAACTTTCTTGAAGCCGGAGAACCCGCATGAAGATCCTCGACCAACCTCGTTACGTCTGCGCCTTGGGCGCCATGCAGACCGTGCAAGGTCTCTACCGCGGAGTTCCCGTGCTTCACGCCGGGCCGGGGTGCGCGGCCAAGCTCGCGGGGGGCATTGCGGGAAGCAACGGCGACTCCGGCTACCTGTCCCCGCAGATCTACCCCTGCACCAATGTCGGTGAGCGAGAAACCGTATTCGGCGGAGAAGGCCGGCTGCGCGAAACCATTTCCAACGCGCTCAAGGTCGTCGACGGAGACCTCTACGTGGTGCTATCGGGCTGCACCACCGAAATTGTGGGAGACGATATCAAAAAGGTCGTGCAAGAATTTCAGAACGCGGGAAAACCTGTCGTGGCTGTGGAAACCCCTGGCTTCAAGGCTAACAACCTCGAAGGCCACCAGTGGGTGGTCGATGCGCTGATCGACCAGTATCTGGTTCCCCGCGGCAAGGGACCGCTGGTCAAGGGATTGGTCAACGTTTGGGGACCGATCCCGTCCTACGATCCGTTCTGGGTCGGCAACTTCCGCGTGCTGGAGTCCTTGCTCGAAGAGGTTGGCCTTATCCCCAACGCGATTTTCGGCGAGTACCGTGGCATTGAGAATCTCAACCGTGTGCCAAACGCCGAGTTCAACTTGCTCGTTTCACCTTGGGTGGGACTTGGCAACGTTCTTCATCTCGAGGAAGCCTTTGGAACGCCCTACCTGCACCTTCCGAACTTGCCGGTAGGAGCCTTCGAGACGAGCCGCTTCCTCAGGACGGTAGGGAAATTTGCCGAGCTCGAACCGACACTCGTCGAGCGCGTCATCGACCGCCACGAAAAGGAATACTACTTTCACATCGAGAGGACCAGCGACGTGTTCCTCGAAAACCGGACCATGAGCCGCCGTTTCTCGACCGTCACAAACGCCGCGGACGCATTGGCCTACAGCAAGTTCTTGGTCAACGATTTCGGACTCGTTCCCGAAACCCAGTACATCACCGACGCCACTCCCGAGGAGCATCGGAACCGCATCGTCGGCTATTTCAAGGAGTTTCAGTACGGGATCGAGGCTCCGGTCGTCTTTTCGACAGACGGCCATCTCATTCACCAGGCCATCCGCGACACCGACTGGTTCGGCCCACCCTTGATTCTCGGGAGCATTTTTGAAAAGAAACTCGCACAAGAGTTGGAGGGCAACTTTCTGGCGGTGTCGGTGCCCATGAAGGAAAGGCTGGTCCTCCACGGCACCTACGCCGGCTACCATGGCGGGCTGAAACTGCTGGAAGACATCTATACCTGGGTGCTGCAACAATTTAACTAAGGCTCGGATCTCGCCGATTGGGCTTCGCCTAGAACGACACGGGCATCGCTTCGCTCGCCGGCTCAGGCCTTCAGCGCCGCCTTGAACGCCTGGCGCAGGTCGGCGATCAGGTCGCGGGGGTCCTCGATACCAATCGACAGCCGAATCGTTTCCGGCGGGATATCGGCGGTCAGTTGTTCGGCGGGGCGAAGCTCGCCGTGCGTGGTCTTGGGGGAATTGATGACCAGCGAGCGGGCATCCCCGACATTGGCGTGGAAACTGAAGACCTTGAGCGAATCGATGAACTTGTTGTACTGAGCGTCGCTTCCCCGGAATCCAAACGTGAAGATGCCCCCTGCACCTTGGGGAAGGTACTTCTTGGCAAGTTCCGCGTAGGGATTGCCCTTGGCCGCCGGATGCTTCACCCAGGCGACCTGCGGGTGAGTTTCCAGGAACTTGATCACTCTCTCGGCGTTCGCCACCTGCTTGCCCACCCTCTCGGAAAGCGTCTCGATGCCTTGAAGGATCAGAAAGGCATCGAAAGGACTAAGCGCAGCACCGAGGTAGGCCAGATAGTTCAGACGGATGCGCACCGTGAGGGGAAAGTCCGGAAAGGCCTCGAGAAAGCTGCGCTCGACGTTGGTCGGTCGGTCGCGAAGCAGGTAGGTGGGCTTCTGGAATTGCGGGAACTTTCCGTTGGCATAGTTGAACTTCCCACTTTCGACGATCACGCCACCGATGGTGTTGCCGTGGCCGTTGAGGGCCTTCGTCGCCGAATAAACAACAAGGTCGGCGCCGTGGCCAAACGCGTCGAACAAATAGGGCGTCGCGAAGGTATTGTCGACCACCAGGGGAATGCCGAAGTCGTGGGCCACCTTGGCAATGGCCTCGATGTCGAGCACGGTGGCGTTGGGGTTAGAGATCGACTCGATCAAGATGGCTTTGGTATTTGACTTGAGCGCCTTGCGGAACGATTCGGGTTTGTCGGAGTCTTCGACGAGATCGACTCCAATACCCAGCGGCGCGAGGACCTTCTGGAAGGCGTCAAAGGTGCCTCCATAGAGCCTAGGGGTGGTCAAGATCCTTCCTCCCCCTTCGGCCAGATTCAGTAAAGTGTACGAGATGGCTGCCATGCCCGAGGCGACCGCGATGGCCGCGGCGCCGCCATCGAGGGCGGCGACCCGACGCTCCAAAACATCGACAGTAGGATTGCCGATCCGGGTGTACAGCCAGCCGGCCTCCTGAAACGACAGTAACCGGTCGACGCGGGCGGTATCCCCGAGGTCAAACGAGGCGGTCTGGTAGATGGGAACGGCGATCGCGTTCTGGTGATCTTTGGGGTCGTAGCCGGCCCTGACTTTCAGGGTATCAAACTGGAGCTTGGGTACAGACATGACGTCCTCCTAGTAATACTACTTAAACGCTAGTTATTTAGTCTATTAATGTTAACTATGTTGATTGACATAAAATATTGCAAATGCTAGTTTTTCGGTAGTCAAGGAGGCAACATGGAGTCACCACCGCTTTTTTCGGCCTCTTCCCCGGCTCGTCTCCACCCCTGTTTCAGCCCGGCGGCCCACCTGACCCGTGGCAGGGTCCACCTCCCCGTCAGCCCTTCCTGCAACATTAGTTGCGGCTTCTGCCGACGCGAGTTCAACAAGAGTGAGATCCGCCCCGGAGTGACCGGACGCCTGGTGACACCCGAAGAAGCCCCCGAAGTTGTTGCGCGGGCCTTGGAACTCTGCCCCGAGATCTCTGTAGTTGGCATCGCCGGTCCCGGCGACACACTTTCGACGCCCCACGCTCTGAAAACCTTTCGCGCCGTGCAGGCCTGCTTTCCTGATTTGGTGAAGTGCCTGAGCACCAACGGCCTCCTGCTGCAAGAGCGGCTTGACGAGCTGTTGCAGTTGGGACTGGGAACACTGACCGTGACCGTCAACGGCGTCGACCCTCTCATCGTGGCCCAAATCGTCGACCGTGTGAGGTTTCATGGCCAGGTCTTGAAGGGACAAGCGGGGGCCAAGGTCCTGATTCGGCAGCAACTAGCCGGCATTCGAGAAGCCGCCGCGCACGGCCTCACGATCAAGGTGAATCTGGTTCTGATTCCTGGTATCAACGATCACCACGTGGAAGAGACTGCCCGGACGGTGGCGGCTGAGGGAGCCGGGCTTTTTAACATCATCCCCCTGATTCCTCAGCATCGTTTCGCCGCGTGGGACCCTCCCACCGAAGAGACCCTCGACCGCGCCCGCCGAGACGCGGAAAAGCACCTAGCGGTGTTCCGGCATTGCCGGCATTGCCGCGCCGACGCCTGCGGCATTCCCGGGCAGCTTGACCTTTCGGCGGAACTTTACGGCGGTGAGGCTGTGGCGGAGACCTTCAGTCATGGCTGAAAACCTCATCCGAGCCGCCGTCGCCAGCCAGGGTGGCCAAACCGTCGATCGGCATTTCGGCCGTGCCTCTCGGTTTGAACTCTATCTCTGGAATGGCCGAAGTTTCGCGTGGGAAGGCGAACGAACCGTGCCCGCGCTCTGCGGCGAGGAAGGTCACGGCGAGGGTCTGGGAACGGCCCTCGCACGGTTCTCCGATTGCCGCTTCGTTCTGGCCGCCGCCGCGGGGCCGGCCGTCGTTCAAGGCCTGGCCGCCTGCGGAATCGCCTTTCTCTCCACCGAAGACCCCGTCGTTCCGGCCTTGGCCCGCGTCGCTGCTTCGCCTCTTTATCGAAACGTATTTATCCCAAGGAGTACTCCCCGTGTCTAAGAAAATTCAGCAAATCGCCATCTACGGAAAGGGCGGCATCGGCAAGTCCACGACGACGAGCAACCTCAGCGCCGCGCTGGCCAAACTCGGCTACAAAGTCATGCAGTTCGGCTGCGACCCGAAGGCCGACTCGACAAACACCCTTCGCGGCGGCGACTACATTCCCACCATTCTTGATTCCCTACAGGAGAACGCCCACCTGAAAGCCCGCTCCGTGATCTTCGAAGGTTTCGGCGGCGTGTACTGCGTCGAGGCCGGCGGACCGGCACCTGGTGTGGGCTGCGCGGGACGAGGAATCATCACCAGCGTTCAGCTGTTCAAACAACAGAAGGTGTTCGAGGACCTCGACCTCGACGTCGTGATCTACGACGTTCTTGGTGACGTCGTGTGCGGAGGCTTCGCGGTGCCTATCCGAGAAGGAATCGCTGAGCACGTCTTCACAGTCTCGTCGGCCGATTTCATGGCCATCTACGCCGCCAACAACCTGTTCAAGGGTATCCACAAATACTCTCGGTCCGGAGGCGCACTGTTGGGCGGCGTCATTGCCAACTCGATGGCGCCGGGCTACCCGCGCGACATTATCGACGACTTCGTGCAAAAGACCCAGACCCAGGTGGTGGAGTACGTTCCTAGATCGGTCACCGTCACCCAGGCCGAACTGCAGGGCAAGACGACCATTGAGGCCTACCCGGAATCTCCCCAGGCCCAAGTGTATTTCAACCTGGCGAACAAAATTGCCAGTCACACGGAATCGAAAATTCCGGCGCCGCTGGAATCGAAGGAGCTTCGGGACTGGGCCGCCAAATGGGCCGACGTGCTGGTTGCCATGGAGACGGGGATTTCGGCCTCCCCGGCAGCGCGGATTTAGGAAGAGACCGGATAACAGGATGGGCCGGATCAACCGGATTTCGAGAAAGGTGGTCAAGTCAGACGGCGAAGCGTTGAGAAGTTCTGCTTGAATTTCTGGCTCTTGCCTCGACTCTTCTGATCCGGTCAATTTGAATTGACTTCCGGTTATCCGGTCTCTCTTCTTCTCTTGGGATCAAGTGAAAGATCGAGGGCGTTCTAGATAGCGAAGTCGAGAAAACTGGCGTCGTTTTGGGGGAGGCTCAGAAGGTCCTCGAGGGTGATCGCGCCGAGCACGTCGCGGACCGAACGGCCGAGCCGCCGCCAGACCTCTCGCGTCGCGGCCTGGCTGGGATCGGTGATGGGAGAATCGTCATCGAGCCTCTCCAGGAAATCTCCCTCAAGAACCTCGACCACCTGGAGAACGGTGATGCTGGAGGGTTTGCGTGCTAAAAGATAGCCGCCCTGATTCCCACGAACCGACACCAGGATTCCCGAAGAACGCAACAACAGGACGATCTGCCCCAAGTACTTTTCGGAAATCGATTCGCGTGTCGCCACTTCCTTGAGTTGGAGTGGGCCATTGTCGTAGTTTCGAGCCACTTGGTACAAAAGGCGCAGGCCGTAGAGGGATCTTGTGGAAAGCTTCACACAAGAACTGTAACGTCAAACCGCCCGTGAGACAAGGACTACAGAAAACGATGTTCCCGGCGGGCCGTCACGAGCTCTGTATTCATTCCCGCTTCGTGCAAACCTCCGCCGTAGCGACCGTGTTCCATCTTCAGGCAAAGGTCGACGACGCTCAGCAACCCGGCCATTCGAGCGGCTTGTGCAGCCTCGAGATTGATGATCCTCAACTGCTGCCAGACGGCCTTGGCTCCAATGGCGATGGCGTCCTCGACCAGGGGCCCGACGTCGGCGGCAGGCCGGAAGATGTCCACAAGATCCACCTTCCCCGGGATGGATTTCAAATCGGGGTAGGCCTTCAAGCCTAGGATCTCGTCGGCCTTGGGGTTGACGGGGACCACTTCCCAGCCTGCGGCTTTCAGGTACGAGGCCACGAAGTAACTCGCCTTCTGCCGGTCGGTGGACAGGCCAACAATGGCAATTCGCCGGTAGGTGTTCAAAATCGTTCGGATCGCCTCGGGGTCCTGGTAGAGCTGCTTTTGTTCAGCGGTCAGTTTGGTGTTCAGGTTGATGGCGCAAGAAAGGCCCGGTCCAGATCCCATAAGATATCCTCCAAGGTTTCGATACCGACCGAAAGCCGGATGAGTTCGGGGCCAACGCCCGAGGCCCGCAGCTCTTCATCGCTCAGCTGAGCGTGGGTGGTCGAGGCCGGGTGAATCACCAGGCTGCGCACGTCGCCAATGTTGGCCAGGTGGCTGAACAGCTGCAGCCTGCCGATAAACTCCTTGCCCGCTTCTCGGGCCGTTTGCCCAGGGCGCGGTTTGATTCCGAAACTCAGTACGGCGCCCGGGCCTTTGGGAAGGTACTTTTTGGCGCGTTCATGGTGCGGATGACTGGGCAGACCGGCATAGGCCACCCAGTCGACCCGAGAGTGGCCCTCAAGGAACCGGGCCACGGCTTGAGCATTGGAAACATGGCGCTCCATCCTCAGCGAAAGGGTTTCCAAGCCTTGAATCAAAAGGAACGCGTTGGTCGGGGAAAGCGCGGCCCCGGTATCGCGCAGGGTGGCGGCTCGGGCTTTCATCAGGAAGCCGTAATGGCCAAAGGTGTCGAAGAACTTCAGGTTGTGGTACTGCGGCGAGGCTTCGGCGATGCTCGGGAAGCGGCCGAAATCGAACTTGCCGGAGTCCAAAAGCAGACCCCCCAAGGAATTCCCATGCCCCCCCAAAAACTTCGTCGCCGAATGGGTGACCAAGGTGGCTCCCCAATCCATGGGTCGACAGAGCCAAGGGGTGGCCAGGGTGTTGTCAATGATGAGAGGAATTCGCTTCGAGGCGGCCAGCGCTGCCAAACGTTCCAAGTCGAGAATGGATCCTTGGGGGTTGCCGATCGTCTCGCCGTAGAGGGCTTTGGTTTTCGGCGTGATCGCCTTCTCCCAGGCATCGAGGTCGTTCGGGTCGACGAAAGTCACCGGGTTGCCGGTTCGCTTCAACGTGTAGGTGAACTGCGTGGTCGTACCGCCGTAAAGATGACTGGAGGCGACAACTTCATCCCCGGCTTCCAACAACGTCAGGAACGCCCCGAGTTGCGCCGCCATGCCGCTGGCGAACGCCACGGCGCCGGTAGCCCCTTCCAGGCTGGCGGCTCGTTCTTCGAGCACGGCAACCGTCGGGTTGCTGATCCGGCTGTAGATGTGCCCATACTGCTTGAGGTCAAACAGCTCGGCGGCGTGGTCGGCGTCAAAAAAAACAAACGACGAGGTCTGGTGAATCGGAACCGCCCTCGATCCGTGCTGGGTGTCGGGAACGTGCCCGGCATGGACCATTCTCGTCTCAAAACCGAAATTCTTGGGCTCGCTCAAGAACGACTCCTCATATTTGATACTCGATACCGGTCAGTCCATCGCGGCTTCGCTCTTCCCGGTCCAGATAGAGCTCGAGCAGGGCGGGAATCAGCGACTGCAGGTCAATGCCGACTTTGGGCTCGACGCGAATCCACCGGCGCCAGAGCGCCCCGGGAATCCGAACCGAAACCGTCACGGGGGGTAACATGGTCATCTCCTTAGAAAGGCGGCAGCCTCCCGGCTCTGTGTCAACTCCCGCCAGTCCTGATCGCTGGGTAGCGAGGGTTTGTCACGGTCGGCTGCCACCAGACAGTGAAACCCTAGGGGGGAATTCAGCGGTGCCCGAAATTGATGCCAGGTCAGCGTTGGAATGGAAAGCACATCTCCCTTGGCAAGCTCGAAGAATTCTCCGCCCACGTAGACCCTCCCTCTTCCACGGCTTATCCATACCAAATGAACATGCTGGTGGCGTTCGAGCGTCGTGTGACCGCCGGGTCCCACCTCGAAGTATCTGAGTTGGACACAAAGGGCCGGATCGCCCTCGAACAGGACTTGCCTAGTCACGGACTGGAAGGTCGTCCCGGCCTCTTTGTAGGCCAGTACCTCCACGCCGTCCCAACGCTGTCCCGTTAGGGCTCGGTGAAACACCACGTTACTCATGGTGACATGATCGCTCTTTTGAGGGCTCTTGTCAATTCACGACTATTCAACTTGACATGATATTTTTCATGTTATATAACTCGATCAACTCAGTAGAGTAAAGTTTTCACACCCGTGGAGGTTTCCATGAAACGCTTCTTTTCCGTCCTTCTGGTGATCGTCGCCGCGACCACCTTCGCTCAATCCGTTCCCGACAAAATTGCCAAGCACAAAGGACCTGTGAAGGTCGCTGTCATCCGCAACCTGGGGTCCGATGACAACACCACGCAGTTCGTCGGGGGAGTCAAAGAGGAGGGCAAGGCCCTGGGCTTCCAAGTCGATGTCTTCCTGACCAATGGTGATGACGCCAAGTTCCAAGACTTTGTGAACCAGGCTATTACCCAGAAGTATGATGGGATCATCCTCAGCCAAGGGCGCGACCCTTACTCCACCGAACTGGTCAAGAAGATCACCGCGGCCGGCATCGCGGTTTCGGCGTTCGACACCGCCGTCAACGGTAAGATCGCCGGAGCGACCGTCACCAGCCAGGCCGACGAATCGCTGGCTGAACAATCGCTGGGAGCCCTGGTCGCCGACTTCAAAGGCAAAGCCAACATCGTCAAACTTTGGGTAGCCGGGTTCCCCCCGATGGAACGCCGCCAGACCGTCTACAAGAAGGTCTTGGCCGACAACCCCGGTATCAAGGAACTGGCCAGCATCGGCGCCGTCAGCTCCGACGTTCCCGGCGACACGGCCAACAAGGTCAGCGCCATTTTGGCCAAGTACCCCAAGGGCCAGATCGACGCCATCTGGGGCAGCTGGGACGCCTTTACCCAGGGCGCCTACAAGGCGCTCAAGGAAAACGGTCGCACCGAGATCAAGGTCTACTCCATCGACGTTTCGAACCAAGACCTTCAGCTCATCCAAGAGAAAGACAGCCCCTGGCTTCTGACGGCCGCGGTTGACCCCAAACTCATCGGCAAGATCAACCTGCGCGTCGTTGCCAAGAAGATCGCTGGGGAAACGACCCCTGACAGCTACGAGTTCAAGGCCAACCTCATCAAGAAGGTCGACCTGGACAAGGCTGGCAAGCCGGTCAACGTGCTCGGCCTGGCCGACATTATCCCCGGTTGGGGACAGAGCGACGACCTCACCAGCCCCTGGTTCGCGACATTGAAAGCAAAGAGCAAGTCCTAACAATTCGGAGGGGGGCGACCCCCCTGGGGCGGTACTTGGTACCGCCCCACCCCCCGAGCGGGGGTAACCCCCGCAACGCCCCCTGTGAACCTTCGACGATCTCCGTGTGAGAATTCCTCACCTTTTTCAGGAGTCCCCATGAGCCGCCCGTTGCCCAAACCTGACTTTGCTCGCAACATGAAACTCATCGGTCACAGCGAGCAGGGCGGACGCGGCGACGGACTCCAAATCATGGTCCACCGTGGTTTTGCGTACATCGGTCAGCCTTGGTCGGGGGGTTACTCCATCGTGGACGTCCGCGACCCGAGAAATCCCGGTTCCACGACCTTCATTCCGGCCCCCAAGAATACCTGGCACATCCACCTTCAGACCCACGAAAACCTTCTGTTGGTGATCCACGCCCGCGACCTGTTTGCCGATGTCAGCTTCTCGCAGGACGAGCGCGTCTACTACACCAAGTCGGTGGGAGAGACCTCGGGAACCGCCGGAGGTCCGACCGCCGACAGACCCTGGAGCGCCGGTTTGGGAATTTACGACCTGTCGAAGCCCACCGAACCTCGGCCCGTGGGCTTTCTTCCTCTCGAAGGAGTCGGTGTCCACCGCGTCTGGTACGTGGGCGGCCGCTGGGCCTACGTTTCCGCGCTCCTGGACGGCTTCACCGACTACATCTTCCTGGTGGTCGACTTGGCCGACCCCGCCAAGCCCCGAGCCTCGGGCCGGTGGTGGCTCCCTGGCATGCACAAGGCCGGCGGCGAGGTTTCCAACCATCCCGAGGGAAAGCGCTTTGCCCTTCACCATGCCATCGTGCACGGCGATACGGCCTACGCCAGTTGGCGTGACGGCGGCTTGACGCTTCTGAGTTTGAACGACCGGGAACTTCCGACGCTGATTTCGCACAACAACTGGTCGCCGCCGTTCGGCGGTGGCACGCACACGGCCCTCCCTCTCCCTGATCGAAACCTTCTTATCGTCCTCGACGAGGCTGTGCTCGACAACCAGGAGGACGGAGAGAAGCACACTTGGGTCTTTGATATCAGGGAGCCAGCCAACCCGATTTCCATAGCGACCTTTCCCCAGCCACGGGAAGCCAACTATGCGACCAAGGGCGGTCATTTTGGACCGCACAACTTGCACGAGAACCGGCCCGGAAGCTGGCAAAGCGACAGGATCGTCTTCGCCACCTGGCAGAACGCCGGAGTGCGGGCTTTTGACCTTTCCGACCCCTTCCACCCTGTCGAAACAGGAGCCCTGGTTCCCGCGGCTCCCACCAAAATGGTCGACAGGCGACCCGGGCGACCCCCGGTGATTCAACTAGCCGATGTGTTCGCCGACAAGAACGGTTTGCTGTATTGCACCGACTACAACGCGGGTCTCCACATCATCGAGTACGAAGGGTAGTCTGCTCGTAGCCCAGAATCAACAATGCGTGGAGGTTCGCATGCCCATCCTCAGACAGATCGCCCAACTGGGCCACCCAGTGCTTCGAGAAACGGCCTCTCCGGTTCGAGATTTTACCGACCCTGCCCTCTCGGCGCTTGCCGAGGACCTTCTGGTCACCCTCGAAGCTTCCGGCGGAGTCGGTATCGCCGCTGTGCAAGTCTACGTTCCCCTTCGAGTCATCGTCGTTGCGTCCCGACCCAACTCCCGCTATCCCCACGCCCCGTTGATGGAACCCTTGGTTCTCGTCAATCCCGAGGTCGTTTGGATTTCGGAAAAAAAGGAAGAGGGGTGGGAGGGGTGCCTGAGCATCCCTGGAATTCGGGGTCTGGTTCCCCGTGCCGTGAGCTTGAAAGTCCGCTACCTGACGGTGAGCGGTGAGAGTCTCATTCTGGATCTCGAGGGCTTTCCTGCCCGGATCTTCCAACACGAACTGGACCACCTCGACGGCCTGGTGTTCCTCGATCGCGTCGAAAGCAACCGCAACCTGATCAGTGACCAAGAATACCTGCGGCAGTATACCTGAGGACCGAACTCAGGCCTCGGACCGCCTTCGGGTGATAGGATACCAAAGATGAAGGCTCGCACGCACTCGGCCCATTGGGGCAGTTTTTCTGTCGATTTCTCGGGACCGTCCGGTCGCCTCAGGGCCGTGGCCGATCCCGAGGACCCCGAACCGTCGGTCATCCTGGGCAGTATGGGCGACGCACCGGCGCATGCAACGAGAATTGTCCAGCCGATGATCCGTCAGGGATGGCTGGATCAGGGACCGGGTTCGAGCGATCGGCGGGGAAAACAACCCTTTGTTCCGGTGGAGTGGGACAGGGCTCTCGACCTGGCGGCGGGTGAACTGGAGCGGGTCAGAACAACCCACGGAAACCCCGCGATCTTCGGAGGCTCGTACGGCTGGGCCAGCGCGGGCCGATTCCATCACACGCAAAGCCAGCTCCACCGTTTTCTGAACTTGATCGGCGGTTACACCTTTTCGCGTGACACCTACAGTTCAGCAGCGGCAGAAGTCATTCTCAGGCGGATCATCGCCCCCGAGTCCAAACTTTCGGCCGACACGGTGACCTGGGACGGTATTGCCGAACAAACCGAGTTGTTGGTGGCTTTCGGCGGCATGCCGCGCCGTACTCAGATGGTCGGAGTAGGCGGGGTCTCCCGGCATCGCGGCGGAAAGGCGATTGAAGCGGCGGTTCGCAGAGGAGCCAGGATGGTCTCGGTCAGCCCCATCCACGACGACCTTCCCGAGGCCGAATGGCTGGCTATCCGGCCCAACACGGACACAGCGTTTCTCTTAGCGCTGGCTCACACCCTGCTGGTAGAAGGACTCGTCAACCGAGGCTTTGTTGACCGCTACACCGTGGGGTTCGACGAATTTGCCGCTTATCTGACCGGGGAGTCCGACGGCCAGTCGAAGTCGGCCTCGTGGGCCGCCGCAATCACCGAAATCCCCGCCGACACCATCGTCGAATTGGCACGGGCCATGGCCTCTCACCGCACTGTGCTGACGGTCACCAACTCGGTGCAGAGGGCCCAAGACGGCGAGCAACCCATTTGGCTGGCCGTCGTTGTCGCCGCGTTCTTGGGCCGCTTTGGCCCTGCGGAGGGCTTCGCGTTTGCCCTGGGAACACTCGGGAATTTGGGGCGGCTCCCCCTTGCCGTCAGACTGCCTTCGTTTCCCCAAGGAACCAATCCGGTAGCCGACTTCATCCCTGTGGCGCGCATCAGTGACCTGCTCCTGCATCCGGGAGAGAGCTTTCCTTACGACGGCGGCCGCTACGTCTACCCCGATATCCGCTTGGTTTACTGGGCCGGGGGCAACCCTTTCCACCATCATCAAGACCTCAACCGTCTTCGGCAAGCCTGGACCCGCCCCGATACCGTCATCGTGCAGGACCCCTACTGGACCTCGTCCGCCCGGCACGCCGATATTGTCTTCCCCGCCACAATTTCGCTGGAACGCAACGACCTGGGAGCGGCCCGAAACGACGACAGGCTCATCGCCATGCACCAGGCGGTGCAACCTTTCGGCCAAGCCCGAGATGACCACCAAATTTTCGCCGGGTTGGCGGCCAGGTTTGGACTCGAGTCGGCGTTCACAGGCGGCTTGTCGGTCGACCAATGGCTCAGAACGCTGTACAGGGAACTGGAGGAAAGTCTCAGGAACCTCGGAGCTGTGGTTCCCTCCTTCGATACCTTCTGGAGCGACGGGCAGCTGGCCCTGCCGACACGGCCCGCGAGCACCTGGCTGGCTGATTTTGTGGCTGATCCCGTGCGTTCTCCCCTCCCCACCGGCTCGGGTCTCATCGAAATCACCTCGCCAACCATTGCCGGCTGGAAGGATCCAACGCAACCGGGCCACCCGATCTGGCGGTCCCGGAGCGAGGCCCTAGACTCTCCGCGAGCGCGTCTGTACCCAGTCCTTCTCGTGGCCAACCAACCTTCTACCCGCCTGCATAGCCAGCTTGATTTCGGCGTGGTCAGCGCGGCCTCGAAAATCGCCGGGAGGGAGCCGCTTCGGCTCAACGCCGCAGACGCGACCCAGCGAGGTCTGACGAACGGCGACGTGGTGAGGGTGTACAACGATCGCGGCGCGTGTCTGGCGGGGTTGCTGGTCAGCGACGAGCTTCGGGCGGGGATCGCCCAGTTGTCGACCGGGGCCTGGTTCGACCCTGACGACTCCCTGAAGCTTTGCCGCCACGGAAACCCGAACGTTCTGACCCTTGACGAGGGAAGTTCCAACATCGCTCAAGGGAGCATCGGACAGCTGGTTCTGGTCGAGATTGAAAAATGGCTAGGGGAACTCCCCCCCGTCAGGGTCCATTCTCCTCCGGAAACCACAGAAATCGACTCCCCTCAGAACTCAAAGAAACCATGGCGGAACCCAGAGTCGGCCTACGTCGGTGTTGAGCCCGACAGCCAAGCCCAGGGTGACAAACTGACCGACAGCGACGATACTGACGATCCAATCGACGGCGCGGAAATGTAGCTCACGGTACCAGGTCCGAGGCCCCGAACCAAAGGCGCGAAGGTCGAGCGCGTCGATGACGTCTTCCCCCTTCAAGATGGTGCCGATCGTCACGGGCACCAGAAGCGGTGCCAGATTTCGCAGGGCCCGCCACAGGCCGCCGGCACGGTCCAACTCGTACCCCCTGGCCTTCTGCGCTTCCATCGTCGTCTCAAAATCTTGGGCCAGGTTGGGAACAAACCGGAACGCCAAGTCGGTGGCCACGGCAAACTTGTCGCCGACGCCGAACTTGTGGAAGACAAGCCCGTAGCGGGCCGGGTGGAGGGTGTACGGCAGGGGCGCAAACAACAGCACGACGATACCGATGCGAACAAACTGCGACACAGCAAACGTCAGCCTCTCCACGCTCAGCGTCAGCCACGGAGACTGCCAAAGAAGGTGGGAGTCGACAAACGAGTCACCGCCGCCCTTGCCGGTTACCAGGGTCAGAAGGGTCAGACTCGCTGCGACAAACAACAGGATGGACCACAGGGTGCGGCTCTCTCGGAGGGTGACCCGCGAGAGCCGAAGTTGAATCCCACCCGCCGCCCCGTAGATAGCCAGGATACGCAGGTCCCAGACTTGAAACAGGGTCAGGCTGAGCATGCCCAGAAACGAAAAAAGGATCCGGGAACGGGGGTCTAGCCTCTGATAGAAGGTATCCCGTTCTCGGTAGGGCCAACTCACCAGCATCCGGATTCTCCAGGTCGTTTCACTCCTTAGCGGCCTGTTCGTGACCGCGCGGCGTTCCATGCGGTCAGCAGAATGGGCAACAGGATCACCGAGTTCACCAGATTGGATCCTGCCGCTGGCACGAATTCGCCAAAAAGCGCCGCGCCGGGCGTCGTGCCGTTCTGCAAGATGCCCCCGAACGCGGCAAACCCAATGCCAATCAGGATACCAAAGGCGCCCCAGAGTTCGGCCGCGGCCAGGTCGGCAGCCTTGAGGAAGACAAAACGAGCGGCCACGACCAAGCCTCCCCCGAGAAGGGGAAGCCACCACAGGGCCCAACGGCGTTCTTCTTGCCGCTGAAGTCGCTCACAGTAAAGCCGGCGTTCAGCCACAAGAGAACCGAGGCCGCAATCGCGACGACGGCGACGACGATGGTGAGCGCGTTGACAGCCCTCCGGCTGTCCTTGAACGCGAGCACCAGACCAGCCACCAACCCGAGAATGCCGTTGCCGACGTCCCACAGGGGGTACACGCCCCAACCGGTGAGCGCGTCACCCAAGATATTTCCGACGAAGCCCGCAAAGAACCCGACCACGGGCCCGAACGCCACCCCGAAGAAGACTGGGATGACGATGGCCGGGCGGAGGGCTACGAGGCTGATCGAAGGGAGTTGGACCACATTGGTGAGCCACGAGAGAACCCCGTACAACGCCGCACCGATAGCCGCGTAGACCACCTGACGCGTCCCAAACGCCCAGACGTCCTTTTCTGCCTGACTGACATACAAGAAGTACAGGATGACCACCGCTGCAACCACAACGCCGACCCAGCGGGTCAAGGGCAGAGCCGCGTCGTCGGTGGCACCCCGGGCGTAGGCCAGAACACCACCGAGATACAAGAGACCGATAGAGACCGCCGCCACCACAAGGAGCGGGATCAGGGGTTGGACCCAAGGGTTGTTCACCTTGGGGGTCAGGGACGGATTGCTCATGGAAACCTCCTTTGATCGGATGCCCGCAGACACCGATTTGTCAAAGTCTACCAATTCTATAGTCATTATCAAGTATAGCTTTTTTGTTTTTCTCGGGGAGGGAACGAAAGACGTCGGGCCCACCGAAGCGCCCCGTCAACGCGAAGGCGGCCTTGTTCAGTTCCAGGAGCGATGTCGGAATCAGATGACACCGTTCCAACAGCTCCGGCCGCGTCAAGACCTCCTCGGGGCTTCCATCGGCGGCCAGGGTGCCATCGGCTACCAGAAGGACGCGGTTGGCGTAGGTCAGCGCCAGATCAAGGTCGTGGGTGATGAAAACAAGAGCATCGAAGTTTTCCAGTCGGCTCACTTCGTCCATAAAGCGCCTTTGACTGGCGTAATCCTGACCGGCGGTTGGCTCGTCGAGGACCAGGATTCGGCTCCCCATCGCGAGCACGGCGGCGATCCCCAGCCGCTTCTGCCGGCCAAAAGAGAGGCTCAGCGGCGACCTCTCCTCGGTACCCGATAACACCGCCACGTCGAGCGCGTGGGCGCAGGCGCGTTCGACGCGGTCGGCAGGGTGCTTGAGGTTGTGCGGCCCAAAGGCCAGCTCCTCTTTCACCGTCGGGGCAAACAGCATGTGGCCGGGATTCTGAAAGACGTACCCCACGTCAGCCGCCAGGCGCGCCACGGTCGTTGACCGTGTTTCTTGGCCGCGCACCACCACCCTCCCTTCTTTGGGCTGAAGGAGCCCAATCAGATGCTTCATCAGCGTGGACTTCCCGGCCCCGTTGGGTCCCATGATGGCGATCCTGTCCCCGCGCCGAAGTGCGAACCCAATCCGGCTCAGGACCGGAAACCCCGGCGTGTACCAGAACCCAACGTTGTCAAACTCGGCAACAACCGGAGTTGACCGACTGGCCTGACTAAGAGGCGGAGAACTTGGGTATCCCTGAAATTTCAGCAGGTGTTCCACAGGAAGCTTCATGGTCCCAGGGTCGACCGAGTCCAGAAATCCGTCCAGCCCACCCCAGAAGCGCTGCACGCCGTCCTCGAGGTGGAGGACTCTCCGGGGAGAAAGTCCCAGGACCTCCTCGATACGATGTTCGATGACGGCTACGGCCCGGCCCGAAAGAGCCTGCGCCCGAATCAAGGCCAGCGCTTCCCGCCCCGATTTCGGATCCAGACTCGCCAGCGGTTCGTCGAGGAGGAGGACCTTGGGTTCCATGGCCAGTATCCCCGCTAAGGCGACCTTTTGCTTCTCTCCGCCGGAGAGGTGAAAGGTCTCGCGGTCGCGCAGATGAGAGATTCCTAGTTCTTCCAACGTGCGTTCAACGGCGTCTCGAATGCGCGGCCGCGGCCAGCCCAAGTTCTCAGGCCCAAATGCGACTTCTTCGGCCACGTGGCTGGCAACGATTTGCTTTTCGGGGTCTTGCTGCAGAGTTCCAACCAGAAGCGCCAGTTGCGAAAGGCTGAGCCCCGAAACGTCTTGGCCTTGGTAGACGATGGAACCAGCAACCGTGCCGCGGTAGGATCTCGGAATCAGTCCGTTCAAGCACCGGGCCAAGGTCGACTTGCCGCTTCCACTTCCCCCAGCTACCAGAAGAATTTCGCCCGCCTCCAGATCAAACGAAAGGGAGCTTAAGGCGGGTCGGGTTCCCAGACGGTATTGGAAAGAAAGGTCTCGGACGGACAAGGCGGGTGCGGATACCATAAGTGCCATGGTACCTTAGATAATTAACCTTGTCCTGTGACAAAGAAACATTTGTTGCAAGATATACTTGACTTATATGAGCGATTAAGTACAGTATCGATCTCGTGGCCCAAATTGCCGTTGACCGTGTCAGCAAGTCTTTCTCCCAAAACCGCCGCAAGCCGTTCCTGGCTCTGGAAAATCTCGACCTGGAGGTCGAGAAGGGGACTTTCGTCTCCCTTGTCGGTCCGTCTGGTTGTGGCAAGAGCACTCTGCTCAACCTCATGGCCGGGTTTGACCGGCCCGACTCCGGTTCTGTTCTTATCGACGGCCAGGAAGTCGGCGGTCCCGGTCCCGACAGGGTCGTGGTCTTTCAGGAGCCTGCCCTGTTTCCGTGGCTGACACTTGTCGACAACGTCGCCTTTGGGCTGAAGCAACGGGGCGTTCAACGATCGCATCGGGTGGCCCTGGCTCAAGAGCAACTGCAAGCCGTTCATCTGGGCCGGTTCGCGGACCGCTTTCCCCACGAGCTCTCGGGGGGAATGAAACAGCGCGCGGCCATCGCCCGGGCACTAGTCATAAGTCCGGAAATTCTGCTGATGGATGAGCCGTTTGCCGCACTCGATGAACAAACCAAGTTCGTTCTGCAGAAAGACCTTGAGGAATTGTGGCTCAAGTCGGGAAGGACTGTCGTCTTCGTTACCCACAATATCCGCGAAGCGCTTCTACTTTCGGATCGGGTTGTCGTCATGGGCACCCTTCCCGGAAGGATCAAGCGTGACCTTGTGGTCGCGGCTCCTCGGCCTCGGAGAGCGACTGATCCGGACCTTGTCGGTCTGGAAGAAATCATCATGGAGGACCTCGCTGAAGAACTCGAAAAGGTCCTCAAACAGGAACTGGATTTTGAATACCACTTGGCGGAGAGCCGCCTTCCTCCTTCTGCTGGTGATAGCCTGGGAAGCGGCATTTAGGATCTTCGGCTGGGGATGGAAATTCCCTTCTGCTCTTCAGACCGCGCAGGCTTTCCTCGATGGTGTAACAACCGGAAAGCTCCTCGGGGCCATTCTCGCCAGCCTCGGGCGCATTCTCTTCTCGTTCGCCCTGGCTGTGGTTCTAGGCACTCTGTTGGGCTTTCTCTTTGCGCGATTCCGGTGGGTGGACGACACCTTCGGCTTTCTGGTCGTGGCGCTTCAAACGGTTCCCAGCATTGCCTGGCTGCCTTTCGCCATTATCTGGTTCGGGCTCAACGACGTTGCGGTCGTGTTTATCACCACGATCGGTGCAACCTGGACCATGACTTTGGCCGCCCGGACGGGCGTACTGAACTTGCCGCCGCTGTACTCCCGGGCCGCCGGCATGCTGGGCACGGGCACCGGTGTGAGGTTGTTCCTTCAAGTCGTTCTTCCGGGTTCGTTTCCCCATCTGATGACCGGTGTGCGGGTCGCCTGGGCTTTCGCCTGGCGGGCCCTAACCGCCGGAGAGTTGCTGTCGCGCGGGTTGGGCCTGGGCCAGACCCTGCAAGACAGCCGTGATATCGGCGACACGGCCATGATCTTGTGCGTGGTCCTGGTGATTGCCGTCATCGGAACGGTCATGGACCACCTCTTGTTCCAGTCCCTTGAAAACCGAGTTCTGGTCCGGTATGGACTCAGCCCCGAAAGAAAAAGGAGTCTTGTATGAAAGTACTACTGCGTTTTGCGGCGGTCGGCCTATTGGGCCTTGCATCGCTTTCGGCCTTTGCCGAAGGGGCGGGCACTGTCCGCTTCGGTCTTCTCAAAAATGTGACCCACGCTCCGGCCTTGGTGGCGTTGCAGGAGGGCATCCTTCAAAAGAACCTCGGCCCTGCGGTGAAGATCGAGGTCTCGGCCTTCAACAACGGTTCAGACTTTTCCACCGCGCTGGCGTCGGGTCAACTGGACATTGGTTTCGTCGGCCCAGGTCCTGCGATCAACCAATACCTCAAGAGTAAGAACTTCCGGGTGATCTCAGGGTCAAACAATGGGGGAGCCGTTTTGGTGGTCCGCTCTGAGGCCGGGATAAAAAACGTGACTGACTTGAACGGCAAGACCGTGGCGATCCCGACCAAAGGCAGCACCAACGAGATCTCGCTCCGCCTGCTTCTGAAGCAGTTCGGCTTGAAGGTCACCGATGACGCTTCGGGAGTTCAGATCGTAACCCGCGCTCCGGCCGACACCATTACCGGGTTTCGCCAGAAGCAAATTGATGCGGCGCTCCTGCCAGAACCCTGGGGCACCCAAATCGTTGAGGCAGGGCTAGGGTCGGTGCTTGTCGACTGGGACAAGATTCCTCCCGAAGACGGCAAGTACCCGCTGACCATTCTTGTCGCCTCCGATGATTTCCTCAAAAATCATCGTGATTGGGCCTTGGCCGTGATCAAGAGCAACCTTGAGGGCATCGCCTTCCTGAAAGCCTCCCCCGAAAAGTCGTGGACCTCGGTCAGCGACCAGCTCAAGACGCTGACGGGAAAAGGCATAGACCCTCCCTTGGTCAAAGCCGCTTTGGATCATCTGTCGCTGACCGATCAAGTCAGCCTCTCCTCCCTGGAGATCTTCGCCCAAGCCTCTTTGGAAGCCGGGTACCTTCGGGGCGTCACCGCGGCCGACCTCAAACTAGACCCGTTCCTTGATCTGTCTTACCTGACTGAGGTTAAGAAAAAGAAATAGGAGAATTCATGCAGCTAGCCACGCTCAACAACCCCTTTCCCTCCTTTGTTGAAGACCTGACCCTAGTCTTGCTGGGCACAGGCACGCCGCGCTCGTTTCCTGGAAGGGGAAAGGCCGGGGTGGCTGTCCTAGCGGGTAACAAGACCTTTGTCGTCGACTGCGGAGGCGGTACCGTCGACAGGCTTCTGGACGCCGGCATCGCTCCCCAGCGGGTCGATACGGTTTTCTTCACCCACCATCACAGCGACCACAATTCGGGGTTCTTCGACCTGTTCATTTCCAGTTGGCGAACCCATGTGACCGTCGAATCCGTCTTTGAAGGACGACAGGTGCCCTTCCAAGTGTACGGACCGACAGGAACCAGGACCATCATCGGGTCGCAATATGCCTCGTTTGCCTACGATATTGCCCTACGGGTCGGGTTCAACCGGTCGGCAGAGCAAGGAGCGGACATCGAATACCAGGAAAACGACTTCGGCGTGGTCTTTGACCGAGAAGGGCTCCGAGTCACAGCCTTTCCGGTGGATCATCGGCCCGTGACGCCAGCCGTTGGATACAAGTTCGAGTACCAGGGAAAGTCGGCCGTCATTTCCGGAGACACGGTTCCCGTTAGGGCGTTGGTGGACCAGGCACGGGGCGCCGACCTCTTGATCCACGAAGCGTACAACAAGGAGTGGCTCGACGAACTGATCCGGCTCCACCCCGACCAGACGGCCGGTTTGGCAAAACCCGCCAGCTACCACAGCACGACTCTCGAAGCGGCCCAGCAGGCCCGCAACGCCGGGGTAACACACCTAGTGCTCACCCATCACATTCCAGGACCGGCTGAAACGACCGAGGCCCAGAACGACTATGTTCGAGGGATGGATTCGATCTTCAGGGGCAAAATCACGGTGGGGCGCGACAGGATGAGGTTCGTTCTCTAGAATAATACATCTTATCAACTGAGTAGGTTGACATGTCGAAGGTTCTCTTATATTTTACTAAATCGATCGTATTACTCATCTTTAAGGAGACTCTCATGACTGCAAGACTTTTGACCGTCCTCTCGGCGGCTCTGCTGCTGGGCAGTTGCGCCTCGAAGCCCGATGTGGTGACCATCGGCTACCAGGTCACCCCCTACGGCGAATTGATCGCCAAGAACAAAGGGTGGTACGAAGCCCAGCTTGGGGCCAAGGTTGTTTTCAAACAGTTCGACTCGGGTCGAGACCTCAACACGGCCTTCGCCTCGCACAGCATCCAGTTCGGCCTGCTGGGTAGCACTCCGGCGGCTGTTGGCATCTCGCGGGGCAACAAGGTCAGCTTGATCTACATCGATGAAATCATCGGTTCCGGCGAAGCCTTGGCGGTAAAGACCAAGGCCAAGATCGCCTCGATCAAAGACTTCGTTGGAAAGCGCGTTGGTGTGCCGTTTGCCTCAACGACGCACTACAGCCTCCTAAGCGCGCTGAAACAGGAGGGCGTCGACCCCGCCAGCGTGAAGATCCTCGACCTGCAGCCTCAAGACATCTTCGCCGCCTGGACCCGGGGAGACCTCGATGCCGCCTACGTTTGGGAACCGACACTAAGCAAACTCTACGCCGGCGAGGGCCAAGAACTGACCGACAGCGGCAAGCTCGCCGAAAAAGGCGTGGTGACGGCCCTGGTGGAACTTGTCGACTCGGAGTTCGCCAAGAAGTACCCCGAGATCGTCGTCAACTACCTCAAGCTTCAGCAGAAGGCCCTCGACCTCTACAAGAGCAGCGAAGACGAGGCGGGAACCGCTCTGGCCGCCGAACTCGGCGTCGACAAGACCGAGGCCCTCAAGGAGGCCAAGGGCTTCATCTGGCTGAGCCTTCAGGACCAGGTGAAATACTTGGGAACCGGTGCGCAGAAAGGTCCCTTCGCGGACACTCTGAAGAGCACTGCGGACTTCCTGGTGGGTCAGAAGGCCATCGAAACCGCTCCTGACCTCGCCGGATTCCAAGCCGCCATTGACACAAGCTTCCTAGAAGCCGCTCTGAAGTAACGTTTTGAGGCTGGCCAAGTTTTTTGGTCAGCTTCCTCCAGGAGAGTTTCATGTCGCTCAAACACTATCACATTGCAGACGCCCCCAAGCCGGTGACGCCTTACAGCCACGCGGTCGAGGCCGGGGGGTTGGTGTTCGTGACCGGTCAAATAGGCAATGATCCGCTTCACCCTGACGCTCCGCTTGCCGACACTGCGGAGGGCCAGACACGACAAGTCTTTGCCAACTTGCAGTCCGTCCTGAATGCGGTCGGGGCCGTCTTCGCCGATGTCGCGTTTGTCCGCATTTTTCTGACACACTTCAAGCGCGACTACGCGGCCTTCAACGCCGTTTACAACCAGTATTTCACCGCGAACAACCTGCCCGCCAGAACCACCATAGGCGTGGCGGAACTGGCCCTGGGAGCCTTAGTTGAAGTGGATTTTGTGGTCCGCCGTCCGAAAGAGGCCTAAGCGTGGCCCAGCACGTTCTGCCAGCCACGGCGACCACCACCCATACCGGATTCCTCGACGCCGCCCTGAAACCCGTCCTTTCCATCGACAGCGGTGATGTCGTTCAAGTCGACACCCTGCCGTCGGGTACGAGAACCGATCTTGCCGATTCGCCCTTTCCGCTCCTCAAGGAACATTCTGAAATCCTGAACGGTACCGGTGGACCAGGACCCCACATTCTCACTGGACCGATCGAAGTGCGCGGAGCCGAACCCGGCGACACACTCTCGGTGCGGTTTCTGTCGGTGGAGGTCCGTCAGCCCTGGGGCTGGAACGGACTGTGGCCGCTCAAGGGCGCCTTGCCGGCGGACTTTTCGGCCAAACGGCTCTTGTTCGTTCCCTTTGACCTCACACGCAACCTCGCCTTGCTGCCGTGGGGACAAGAGATTCCCCTACGGCCATTCTTCGGCATCCAGGCAGTTTCTCCCCCTGCCTCCTGGGGCCGTGTTAGCAGCGTCGAGCCGCGTTCTTTTGGCGGCAACCTCGACAACCGTGACCTGGTTCCAGGATCAACCCTGCACCTCCCCGTCTTCAACTCGGGAGCCGGGCTTTCTTTTGGAGACGGGCACGCTTTGCAGGGTGACGGCGAGGTGACACAGACGGCGCTTGAGACGTCGCTGCGGGGGACCTTTGAAGTGGTCTTGAGCAAGCGCACGGGGTTGACCTCGCCCCGAGCCGAAACGCCCACCCACCGAATCACCATGGGCTTTGACCCCGACCTCGACGATGCCGCTCAAACGGCATTGCGCGATATGGTCGCCTGGATTTCGCGGACCAAGGGAATCAGCCGCGAGGACGCGTTCGCGCTTTTCGGGTTCGTTGGCGAACTTCGCGTCACCCAACTTGTCGACGGCAACAAGGGCGTCCACGCCTTGATTTCCAAAGAATACTTCTAGGAGTTTCGCATGAGTCATCCTCAAACCCCGGTCGAACAACAGACCCAAAAACGCCGCACGCTCGGTGTGACAGCCCTCGACGCGAGCAAGGTCTACGACGGCTACACGCTGTTCACCACCCTTTCCGGCGACGGCATCGTGTACCTCATCGACCTGAACGGCAAGGTCGTTCACCAATGGAACCTTCCGTACTCGCCCTACTACGCCAACCTTTTGCCTAATGGCAACCTGTACTTCAACGGTTGGACTCCCATCGAACCGGGTGACTTTCGGTTCGGGCATTGGCCGCTCTACAAGGCCGGCGTCATCCTCGAGGTCGATTGGGACGGCAACATCGTCTGGGAGTACAAAAACCGCGACCATCATCACGACTCGCGCCGCGCCCAAAACGGCAACACCATCCTGCTGGCCATCGAACCGACACCCCCGAAGATTGCCAAGAAAATCCGCGGCGAGGTCGCCCGCGACAACGTCTGGAGCGACAAGATTCTCGAAGTAACACCGGCGGGCGACGTCGTTTGGGAGTGGCACGCCTGGCAGCACTTTGACCAACTGAAGGACAAGCCTGTTCACGCTTCGGAAGACCCTCACCACTGGCCTCACGCCAACAGCGTCGAAGAATTGCGAGACGGCAACATCCTGGTGAGCTTTCGCGGCATCAGCAACGCCGTGATCATCGACCGCAAGACAGGAAACATCGTCTGGGAACTCGGTCACGACGTACTCTCCCACCAGCACAACCCGAACCAGCTCGAAAACGGCAACATCCTGATCTTCGACAACGGAACCCAGCGGCTTCACGACTCGCACACCTATTCCCGGGTCATCGAAGTCGAACCCCAATCGAAGAAGATCGTGTGGGAGTACCACGACAACCCGGCGTACAACTTCTACAGCGCTTTCATTTCGGGCGCGCAGCGTCTGCCCAACGGCAATACTTTGATCACCGAAGGTCTGAACGGCCGAATCTTCGAGGTCACGGTTCAAGGAGAGGTCGTTTGGGAGTACGTCAGCCCCTACTTCACGGAATTTCTGTTCTCGAACCGCGACAAGTCCATACCCGACGATCTGTTCACCTACTACGGCGGCAGCACCATCAACAGCATCTTCCGGTCGTTCCGCTACGCAAAGAGTCAGTTACCCCGGTTGAAGCTCTGAGGAATCTTTGCCAGAGGATGCTCGTCGAGAACATCTCCGCCGGGGAGCGATTGGGAAAGCGACGACCACGGGCTACCGAGAAAGATTCCGGCCCACGGTCGCGAAGCAGCGAGCGCGGCCTCGCCGGGGTCGAAACGGTACGGCGTGTCGCCGATGCCGTCTTGGTCGAGGTCGAGGCCGTGCCAGGCGTCCCAGTAGTTCTGGTCAAAGGCGGGGCGGGTGTGGTGCGCTGAAGCACTGAGCATCGATGCCGACCCGCCGCTCGGCCCATGGTTGTGATCCTTGGTCCCAGAGTCGGGTTCCTGAAATTCGGTTCCAGCGACGTCTAGAAGGTTGCCCCGGTGAAGGTTGGCCGAAGACGCTGTGCCCGAATTGTCGCCGCCCCACGTCCAAGCGACGCCGTTTTCTTCGACAAGATTGTGACGAAGCGACCCGTCGCGGGCGTCCAGGAGTTCAATCCCGGACGCCTGACGCATAATCTTCGAGTCGAAAATTTGAATCCGCTTGGTTCGGATTTCCCGAACTCCGGCCGATCCGACCCTGTAGCCCTCTGTAAACGAGCTTCGCCCAACCGACCAGTCGGCAGACTCCATGACCATCAGACCGGCCACTGTCCGTTTCGTCGCGATTCCCGAGGCGGTCCCCTGATGGGCAAACATGAGGTGAACGCCGTAGCGCGCGTCGGCGACGTTGATCGCCGTCATCGAAACACCGGCACTCTTTTCGACAAAGACACCGTCGGCGGCAAACCTCAGGTTCGCCCCGGCTAGGGTGACGCCGTTCGAGGCACTGATGCGAATCGCGTCGCCGCGTTGCCAGAACGGAAAGTCTTGAAGACCACGAAAGCTCAGGTCTTGGATCACGGCCGAATCTCCGTGATCGATCCAAACCCCGGCCCACGCCTTGGAGATGGTCAGCCGCGACAAGGTGGCCCCAGGGGCCGACACCACAACGGCGGTATGGTCGCGTTCACTGCCCTCGCCCGAACCGAGAATTTCGAGCCCGTCCACCCGCACTCCGGGGGACCGAATCCAAAGGGTCGGCCCGGGTCTTCTGGGCTCGTGAATGAGGCGCGCGCCGGGCAAACCGCGAAGCTCCAGGGGGCGGCGAACCACCAACTCGCCTCTATAGTCGCCTGCTGGAATCATGATGCTCTCCCCAGTTGTCGGCCTGTCAACAAGCGTCTGAAGACCCGCAAAATCGAGGGCCCCCACAGGCGTTCCCAGGGTCAAGGTCATGGCAGTCACGAAGAACCACGTTTTCACGTCGGCGTTCCGATCAGACCGACCAACCGCTGGCGGCGGGCTGGGGGATCCAGGGACTTCCACTCCTCGGTCGTTTGTTGAGCAACGACCCGGCCCTGCGAAAACACCATCAGCTGGTCGGCCTTTTCCACGGCAAGATCCAGCCAATGCGTCGAAAAGATGACAGTGCGGCCTTCGGACCGCAGGCGGTCCATCTCGGCCTCCAAGCGAACCACCCATTGAGGATCGAGCCCGCCTTCAGGTTCGTCGAGCAGCACCAAGTCGGCGTCGGTCAGCCGGGTCTGGGCGTACAGAAGCCTTCTCAGCATTCCTTGGCTGAACGTGGCCACGGATTTGGCCGCCTCGGTGGCCAGGCCAGCGTCATCGAGCACCGTCCGCACCCGCGACCGGGGAGCCTTTTTCCAGGTGGCCACAAGCCGCAGCCAGGCCTCGGCGGTCCATCCCCGTGAAAAGGAAAGGCGGTCAGGCATCGAGGCGACTTCGAACTTGTCCAGACCAGAAATCGAGCCCGCATCGGGAACCAAAATTCCCGAGAGCAGTTTGAGGAGGGTGGACTTTCCGCCCCCGTTGGCCCCGACCAAGGCAATCACGCTTCCCTCGTCCCAAACGGCCGACGCTCCCTCGAGGGCCGTCTTTCTCCCATAGACCTTCCCCAGGTCCTTCAGCTCGATCGACCGGTTCATCGCGACCTCCTTGACCATCCGGCGACGGCCAGCGCCGTGGGAAGCGCCAGGTGCGCCAAGGCAAGGAATCCGAGGGTCACAGGGCCTCCAGGCGTCGCCAAAAAATCTCGGACCGGTGCAAAGGCCGGTCCGTACGCCCAGCCCTGGCCTCGCACAAAGACTGTCGCCACGCGGACAAACTGCGAGGGATCGAGAACCAGAAATCCCGCCAAAACACCAAAGGTCCAGCGCGCGGGAAGAATTCCAAGGAGGGCCGTAACCAACGCCTCGAGCGCAAACACAGAAGCGATCCAAAACACGAGTACACCGGCTATTGCGGCCCAGCGCGAACGGACCCACGCACCCAGGGCCAACCCCCACGCAGCGTGGAGGGCGGTCGACAACAACCCAAAGGCCAGACTGATCCACCCAGAAGCCCCGCCCAATGACTGCGGCGCCGCCACGGCGAGGCTGAGAAGCACCGAGAGGCTCAGGGCCCCACCCGTCACGGCAAAGAGTCCCAGACCTGTTCCCGCCACCTGCTTCCAGGGACTGATTCGGCAAGAACGGTAAAAGTCGGCCATTCCGTCCTCGCGGTCACCCGACGAGAGAAGGGCCCCGGCAAACAACGCTGGAAGCGAAGTGAGGGTCAGCAGCAAAAGGTCGGCCTCGGCGGCCCGGCGATCAAAGGCCTGGCCAAACGGGGTCGGTCCCGAAAACCAGAACCCCGTCAAGAGCAGACTTTCGAGAACCAGTAGGCCGACCAGCCAGCCGCCCCGTAGCAAAAGGCCGGCGACAGCTCGGGCTAGGGCCGCCATCGCCGGTCCTTCAGATCGTCCGCCAGAGTATCGAGCGCCTTTCCTGAGGCCAGGCGGGCACCAAGATGCGCGGCGACAAATGCTCTTGCCCTGGCCGGAGTCGAAAATCCGTGCCAGCCGTAGTTCATGGGAGCGGGCACATCATCGGCGCGGACAAACACGGCCTCGTCCCATTTCACCCAGTCCCTGGTCTGGACGTCCTGAACAAAGAAAGAAGCGTCACGGAACCTGTCGGGATGGTCGTGAACATACAAGGCCAGGCATCCTGGGTCGTCGAAGACCAAAACGGTTCCTTCTGAGTCGACCGATTCAGCCGCATGACCCTCGGGAAGGACGGTCATGCGGCATTCGGCGCAGACGTCCGATTCAGGCCGGATCGCCCGAGGTTCCCGGGGAGTGGGGCCGCACGAGACAAACAGAAGGAGAACAAGGGCCCCCATGAGGTTGACGCTTGAATTCGAGGCTGACCAAAAACGTAGCGAGGAAGGGTTTCTGCAAGTGAAGAGTGATCCGAAAACCGGAGCATATCGTAGATACGTGAGGATTTGAGGGAACTTTTTGCGCCGCAGAAATCCTCCGCAGTAGTTTTTGGCCAGCCTCATCACATCGAGCCCATGCCGTCGGGGACGGCCGCGGGAACGTCTTTCCACGCGATCGGTTTGGCGCTCTTGTTCGCTTTGACGAAGGCGTCGGCCGACTTTTGGTCAGCAAACGCGTGCAGGCCGTAGCCCATGGGCGTCCGAACGTCTTTGGTGGTCAACCAGACCGCCTTGTCGGCTTGCACCCAGGCGTCGCCCACCACCGAACGAACGTACCGAACCTTGATCGAAGCCGCCTTGATCTTTTTCGCCCGTTCGTACTGCACCAGGCATCCGATGTCATCAAAAAACAGCGGCTTGCCGGTGGTGACGATTTGCGCTGCGTAATTTTGGTTCGTGACAGCCATATTGCATTGCGCGCAAACGTCGCTCTTGAAATCTGTCGAGGCCGGGGCGACTTGCCCCCAGACCGCGCCCGAGAGGGCCAACAAGGTCCCCAAAAGCAAAATATTCTTCACAGTATTCTCTCCCAGTCTCAAGGTTTAGGCGCGCTTGCGGCGAAACAAAGCGACGACAGCCACCAAGAACGCGGCGATGGCGACGATCAGCGAAATCACCGCCGTGGGCGAATCTGCGGCAGCAGCCGGTGTTGGAGCCGGGGGTGCCTTGGCCAGATCGTCGATAACGTGAGTCACCGAGTAAGGCCCCTTTCCCGTCTTTTCCAGAACTTCAGGATCTTTGGCACTGGGATCGGCCGGATCCACATCCCAGCCGACAATACCACTACCCTGATAGGTTTGATAGGCTTTCCAGGCCAAATCGACAGGCTTGTCGGGCACCTGAGCGCTGAAGCTGAAGTCGTCACGGAAGTCTGCGGGAAGGTTGCCGCCAGACCAAACGATGGAGGTGGCGTTTCCTTTGGCATCCTTTTCGACGGTAATCTTCCAACCGGGTTTGACCGTCGGAGAAACCGACTGCAGTCCAGAGGGAAGCAGGAGTTTCAACTGGGTGTTGGCAGTTTCCTTTTCGTTGGGAACCGACACGTTGAAAGTGACAAACGAGGCGACACCAGCCTGAGCGGGCTTGACAACGACGTGGGCCCAAGCGGGCAGAGTCAGCAGGAACAGGCCTGCCAAAAGCAAAATACGAAGCGAGGTTTTCATGGATTCTCTCCAAATAAGCGGCCTATGCGGCGCGGAATAACAGTGTCAACGACACCGGAGTCAGCGGAAGGCGGCGCGGAGGGGCGCGGATTCCCGGAACCTCGGCCAGAAATTCTTGAGTCTTCCGAAGAGCGGGTCGGAACGGGACCACAAGAACCAGCCGGAGGCCCGTCGGCGCTTCTTCACAAGCAGGTTCGGTGCTTTGAGCCGCCGTGCAGCAAATCGGAGGAGGAATGGGCGCAGCGTCACCAGGGAGAGCGTCAAGATGGTGATGCAGCACTAGCACGGCCAGCGCGGCCGGAACCAGGGCGCGGGACCGAAAGAACACCACAAGAACTACAGGAATCAGGATCAGCGCCAGGTGCGCCAGGTGGTCGTTCATGCCCTGCCCTTTGGTGAAGGAGGAGAGCGCAATCCCCACCACAAAACCAAAGCCCCAGCCAAGGCCCCGAGCGCCAGAAGCCAAAGATGGTCGCCAAACCAGGCACCAAGACCCGAATTGGCCGTTGTGGAGGCACCACCGGTGACTCGTACCGAAAAGGAGATCAGAAACGGCTGAAACGTCATTTTCCCGACAGGAGCGCCGTTGACCCGGACCGTGTAGACGCCAGGACGCTCAAAGGTGAACTCATGGACCGAAACGAGACCCGTGGCAATCTGAGCAAACAGCGGCTGAGTGTTCACTAAGGTGTCGCCGGAGGCAATGGTGAACGTGCCGCGGCATTGGGCCGGGTCTAGGCGTCCGGAAGTATCTTTGAACCAAAAGTAAAACCGGCTGGGTTTGCCGGCGACCGGGGCATCATCAGGGTCGACGTGCATGGTGACACCTATGGTGCCGTCCGTAAGGACAACGTGACCCCAGACCGACCCGCCGGCGACCAACGCCACGCAAGCCGCCAGAACCACTGCTCGGAGCCTCACGGTTTTGCCTCGCCCGCGCTCGGAGCCGGAGCGGGCAGGATCATGCCGTGGTGGCCGATGATCCATCTCACGCCGCCGGTGGCCGGCTGGGTTTCAAGGCGCGCAGTGGTCCAAAACCAGGCCGACGTGATCAGCACCACAGCCAACAGGGTTGCCGGCCCATAACGGCGATCCTGGGGATATTTCCTGCTCCACCAGGCGTCGAACCGGAGGGCCTGAAGAAAGGCCAGAAACCCGAGAGCGGCCAGGCTCCAAAACATCCACGGCGAATGGGGGTCCCCATAGTGAGTGCCAACCAACAGAATGTGCACCAGCACCAAGACGCCGCAAAGGTAGACCCAGCGGTGTAGCATTTTCCAGCGGTGCTGTCCCAACCGCCGAACCGCCCCATCCCAGGCAGTCGCCCCCAGAACCGTCAGAATCACGAGCGCGAAAACTCCAAGTAGCAACGCCCAACCTGTGTAAGGGTCCAGAAAGGACACTCCCCCAAAACCCGCGAGCGGCCCGAAAAAGGAAACCAGCGCATGAGGCAGCGAAAACAACAGCGACGAGAGGCCAAAGCCCCGGCGCGCCAAGAACCAGGTCTGCTTGGCGGGAAGCCGTGGAAACGTCAACGCCAAGGGCGAGATTAACAGGGTCAGGTACAGGAATCCGGCGGCCAGCAGACCATAGATGTCGCCAAGTCCCACCAAAATCAGCGTGTCCTCGGGTCCCGTGTACCCGGAACTCAGCCCGATCAGGACCAGCGCCAACACGTCAAGAATGAGAATCATGGCCGTCAGCCGGCGACGTCGTGAGGAAATGTTCTGGGGAACTTCTTTCGACGGCCCGTGGCTTTTTGCCATCATCAATACCCTTTCACCTTCCAAATTTCCCTGAGCCGCGCCAAACGCCTCCCGGCCTCGAGCAGCGTGTCCTCCTTCTTGGCGAAGTGAAACCGAATCAGATGGTTCACCGGCTCGCGGAAGAAACTCGATCCGGGTACGGCCGCCACGCCAACGTGCTCGGCCAGCCAGAGACAGAAACGGGTATCGTCGGTCGCGTCAAACTCCGAAACGTCAACCAGCACGTAGTAGGCCCCCTCGGGCCGAGTGTAGTTGAGACCTGCATGGTCGAGGATGCTCAAGAAGAGGTCGCGCTTGGCGGTGTACTGTGTTCGCAATTCCCCGTAGTAGGAGTCGGGCAAGGCGAGCCCGGCCAGCGCCGCCTCCTGCAAGGGAGCCGCTGCCCCCACGGTCAGGAAGTCGTGGGTTTTGCGCATCACGTCGACGGCCGCGACAGGCCCGAAGGCGTAGCCCAGCCGCCACCCGGTGATGCTGTAGGTCTTCGACAGCGACCCGCAGACCACCGTCCTTTCGAACATTCCAGGCAGCGTCGCAAAACTGACGTGCTTGTGGGGTTCAAACACGATGTGCTCGTAGACCTCATCGGTGACCACCCAGACGTCGTGCTTGGCCGCCAGTTCAGCCACGAACAACAACTCCTGACGAGTAAAGACTTTCCCGGTGGGGTTTGAGGGGTTGCAAAGGATGAGCGCCTTGGGCTTCTGGGCAAAGGCGGCGCGAAGTGCGTCTTGGTCGAAATCAAAGGAGGGAGGCCTCAAGGGAACGTAGATCGGTTCGGCGCCCGACAAGATCGCGTCGGCCCCGTAGTTCTCGTAGAACGGGCTGAACACGACAACCTTGTCTCCGGGGTTCACCAAGGCCAGCATCGCCGCCATCATGGCTTCGGTCGACCCGCAGGTCACCACGACGTTCTTTTCCGCGTCGTAGTTCAGTCCGGTGAACCGGTTCTGCTTGGCCGTGAGCGCCTGGCGAAAGGCCGGCGCTCCCCAGGTGACCGCGTACTGATGCGGGCCGCTGGCGGCCACCCGGGCCAACGCGTCGGTCAACGCATGCGGAGGGTCAAAGTCGGGAAACCCCTGACTGAGATTGACGGCGTCGTACTTTTGGGCAACGCGGGTCATCTTGCGGATCACCGACTCGCCGAACTGCCCGGCTCGATCGCTGACCTTAGGCAAGGAGGGCCTCCTTGAGTGACGCGGGAGTCACGGCAAACGGCAAGGCGTGGATAGACTCGTGCGAAAGCAGGATCTTTTCAACAACTGAGTCGATTCGGAAATCGTCACGCGCCAAACCCAAGTCAGTCCAGCTTGCCGGGAGACCCAGGCTCGAATACGCGGCCTGCAGACGACGCCGTTCGTCCTGCTGCCCCTGAAGAGTCAGCTGCACCAGAATGCCAAACGCCACTTTGGCCCCGTGAAGCACCGTTTCGGCTTCGGGGAGGAGGGTCAGTCCGTTGTGCACAGAGTGGGCCGCGGCAACCCGTGTGAAGCGTTCCCCGAAACCGCCGACAGCTCCTCCCCCGGCAATCACCGCATCGACCACGTCGACAAATGCGGCGTTGACTTCGCCCCGCCGGTTGGCTTCCAGGGCCGCCGAGCCTTTTTCGAGGAGCAGGTCGCGCAGGGTCCGGCTGATGTCGAGGCCAAGGCGTGCCGTTAGCGGCAGAGGGTCTACTCCCATGACCAGCACGGCTGCTTCGTACCACTTGGCCAAAGTGTCGCCGATCCCAGCAGCAAGATATTGGACCGGAGCCCCGGCCAGTATCCTGGGTTCGACAAGGGTTAAGAACGCACCCTGAGGAAACGTCTCAAAATGGAGGGCGCGGCCCTCGTCGTCGTACCAAACCGACAAGGGCGTCCAAGCCGCGCAGGTGGCGGCAATGGTCGGCAGCGAGACGAAGGGGCGCTTGGTTCGGGCGGCGACCGCTTTGGCGGTGTCGAGCGCGGATCCGCCTCCGATGCCGATCACGGGGCCTCCCCCGACCTCGCTGGTCAACGAACCCACCAACGATTCCGTGCAATGTCCCTGAAAAATGAAGGTCCTGCCAGATTTTTCAAAGACCGGGGGAAGAAACGGCTTGGCGGCCACGGTCGCCCGCCGGCCGCCTATCCAAAAGGCCCCCGCCAGCTCTTGGGCTGAGAAGAACTCCTCAAGTCGGGAATAGGCCCCAATATGGCTAAAGGAGTTTGAGGGTCCGACTTGAACCCTTAGCGACGGTGGAAGAGGAAGCATACCCCTGTGTACCGAGCTGGCGGACTTTTGTCAATATACACAACTTACTCACTTGACATTACTAATTTACAACTTTACTATCGTGCTCATCAAGGAGTCATCGTGATCGACCCGGTCTCGCCTGCCATTGCCCTTTCGGGCACGCGCTTTCTCGTCACCTACCTGGTGGCTTCGGCCGCCCAGGAGATCGAGGCCCGCGTCAGGTCCATCGCTTTGGAGCAGACGGTGGAGTTCCCCGAAGATCTCCTTCCCGAAGGATACCTGCGAGAGCAAATGCCGGGACAGATCGAGGCGCTCGAACCAGACGACGAAGGCTGGTTTCGAGCCGTCCTGTCGTACCCCGACGAAGCCGCAGGTTCTGACTTGCTGCAGTTTCTCAACGTGGTGTTTGGCAACACAAGCCTACAGCCGGGTGTCCGCGTGCTCGATTTTTCACTTCCTCAGAGCCTGAGCCGCGGACCTCGTTTCGGAGTGAAGGGAGTCCGTAAGGTTCTGGGGATTCCTGTCCGTCCGCTGGCCTCGACGGCGCTCAAGCCTTTGGGACTTCCCGTTTCGGAGCTCGCGCTCCAGGCCTACCAGACGGCCCTTGGGGGAATCGACGTGATCAAAGACGACCATGGACTGGCCAACCAAGCCTTGGCTCCTTTTGAAAAACGGGTGGAACGTTGTGTGGAAGCCGTAGCCGCCGCCAACCGCGAGACAGGCTTGGCCAGTGTCTACGCCCCCAACATCACCGCCGACGCCGAAACCGCGCTCGCCCGTGCCAAGTTTGCCCAAGCCGCCGGAGCCGGGGCGGTCTTGGTCTCGCCGGGACTCGCCGGATTTGGCGTGGTACGAGCCTTGGCTGACGCCGACAATTTTCGGCTGCCGATCGTGGCGCACCCGGCGTTCACCGGCAGTTTCGTGAGCGCAGGTCCGGGCGGCATCGATCCCGCGCTGTTTTATGGAACCTTGATGCGGGCCGCGGGCGCCGATGTGTCCATTTTTCCCAACTACGGTGGACGCTTCTCGTTTTCCAAACAGACCTGCCTGGCCATAGCCGAACGGTGCCTTGAAGCTCGCGCGGGCCTCTTGCCCAGCTTCCCGTCACCGGGCGGCGGAATGGGCCTCGAAAGGGTGACCGAGCTCAAGCAAACTTACGGAAACGACTTTGTTGCTCTTGTCGGCGGCGGCTTGCACCGCGAGGGAAAAACCCTTGTGGAAGGGTCCCGCCGGTTTGTCGCCGCCCTGGCCCAGGGGGCCTGCTGATGGCGTCGCTCTTGGAGACGCGAAACCTCACGGTGGAATTTCCTGGCGTCCTTGCCCTCGATGACGTTTCCTTCCGTGCCAACAGCGGCGAGGTCAGGGCCGTCGTCGGCGCGAACGGGGCCGGAAAGTCCACCCTTCTGAAAATCCTCACAGGGGCGTACGAACCAACCTCGGGCACGGTGGCCCTTGACGGTGAGCCCCTGCGCTTCCGGAGTCCCCGTGACGCCAAATTGCGGGGAATCGAAGTGGTCCACCAAGAAGTCGACGTCGCCTTGGTCCCCTCGTTCAGCGTGGCCGAAAACGTCCTTTTGGACCGCCAGGCGCTCGACCGCGGCCGGTTCTGGGTTCGTTCCCGGGTGCTGGAACGCGAAGCGGGAAAGCTTTTGGAAGCCCTCGCCCCCGACCTCGACCCGGCTCGCCGGACCTCAGAACTCACCCTTGCCGAAAAGCAGCTGGTCCTCATCGCCCGCGCCCTGGGACGCGATGCCCGGTTTCTTCTTCTTGATGAGCCGACAGCTCCCTTGGGACCCGCCGAAACGCAGGCCCTGTTTCGGGTTGTCCGCACGCTGGTTTCGAAGGGGCTGGGGGTGCTGTTCATCAGCCACAGGCTTCCCGAAGTGCTTGAAATTGCCAGTCAGGTGACCGTCTTGCGTGATGGGCGCCTGGTCTCCGACGAGCCCCTGAACGGCAAGACCTCGGCCTGGCTGGTGGAGAAAATGCTGGGCAAACGCCTGGAAGAGGAGTATCCGTTCAGGCGGGAGGTTCACAGGGGTCCCGTCGTCCTTGAGATCCGGAACCTGCGTGACAACGACAGACTGAAGGGTATCGATCTCACGGTGAGAGCCGGAGAAGTTGTGGGCGTGGCGGGACTTGTCGGCGCCGGGAAGTCCGAGTTGTGCAAGGCGCTCTTCGGAGCCTCCGTGGCAAAATCCGACGCTTTCTTCTTGAGCGGGAGGGCGGGCTTTCCCCGAACGCCGCGCCACGCCGTCCAACGGGGCCTCGCCCTGATTCCCGAGGAACGGCGAAAAGAAGGGGTGCTGGTGGAAGAGAGCGTGAGCTTCAACCTCAGCGCCGCCGGAGGAAACCTGCCGACGCGCTTTGGCCTTGTCGATTTTGCAAAAGAGCGTTCCACAAGCCGTTCCTGGATAGGCAAACTCGGGATCAAGACACCCTCGGAGCGCCAGAAGGTCGCGCTTCTCTCGGGAGGCAACCAGCAGAAAGTGGCCCTGGGAAAGTGGCTGGCCAGCGACGCCCGCGTGCTTCTGTTTGATGAGCCGACCAAGGGCATCGATGTCGGTGCCAAGAAAGACATTTTCGAGCTCGTCGGCCGTCTGGCTTCCGAGGGAAAGGCCGTCGTTTACGCCACCGCGGAATTCTCGGAGCTTTTGGGAATCAGTGACCGCATCGTTGTGATCTACGACGGACGGGTGGTCAAGGAACTCGAGACGGCAAAAACCACAGAAGAAGAGCTTCTCTTTCTCAGCGCGGGAGGAACCCTTGCTTAAGCCTCAATCCGCCTTCCTGGGGTTCTTCTACAACTGGGGAACCGTCGTTGCCGTCGCCGTCCTTGTGGTCTTCTTCGGACTCACCGCCCCCGCTTTTCTCGAAGTGTCCAATCTCGTCAACATTCTCAGGTCGATCAGCATCGTCACGGTCATCGCCGTTGGAGTCACCGTTTCGCTGGCCGCCGGCGGGTTTGACCTTTCGGTGGGTTCGGTGGCGTCGACCGCGAACGCGGTGTCGATCAGCCTGATTGTTTGGTTCGGTTGGGGCACGAATCTGGTTCTGCCGGTCACGTTTCTTGCGGCTTTGCTGATCGGCGCGGCCAACGCCTTCCTGATCGTCAAGGTCCGAATTCCCGACATGCTGGCGACTCTGGCGACGATGTTTATCGTGCAGGGCATCGCCATGACCTACACCCTGGGCGGTTCGGTCACCGAGAACATGCCCCTTCCCGACGGAAGCACCGCTCCAGGGCATCTAGGCGCCGGGTTTCAATCGCTGGGCCAGGTGCCCACGATCATTCTGGTGATGGCCGGAGCCGTGCTGCTGGTTCAGGGGTTCCTGAGTTTTTCCAAGCCAGGACGCTCGCTCTACGCCGTCGGAGGCAACCTTGAAGCCTCCCGGTTGGCCGGTATTCCTGTCAACCGTTATCGGGCCGTGGCCTACCTGGCCTCGGCGTCGCTGTCCGCTGTTGGAGGAATTCTGCTGGCCAGCCGCATCGGTTCCAGCCAGGTCGGTGCAGGCGGCGGCTACCTGATGGACGCGGTCGCCGCCGCCTGGATCGGTTTGAGCTTTGGCGGCTCGGGGCGACCCAACGCCGTGGGAACCCTAGTGGGGGCCGTCCTCCTTGGAGTCCTCCAAAACGGGCTCGTGATGCTTTCCGTCCCCTACTACTCCATGGACATATTGAAAGGCGGAGTCCTGGCCGCCGCACTTGCCGTGACATATTTCAAGAAGAGGTAACAAGATGGCACCGAACTTTGATACCTACCACCTTCTCACTCCTTCCGAAGCCGCGCTCTGGGCCGCACAGAGGTTGAGTCTTTTTTCTCCGGGTGCCTCGCTGAAAGCTGCCGAAATCGGCGACGGCAACTTGAACTACATCTTCCGGGTTGTCGACACCGCCACGGGGGTTTCGGTGGTGCTGAAACAGTCAGGGGACACGGCGCGCATTTCCGACCAGTTCAAAGTCAGCCCCGACCGCAACCGCATTGAACACGACGTCCTGGTCCGGTACAACGCTGTTGTTCCGGGTCTGGTGCCCCAGGTTTATGCCTCCGATCCTGTGCTGAACCTGACGGCCATGGAAGACCTTTCAAGCCACAGAATTCTTCGAAAAGGCTGGCTGGAAGGACGATTGTATCCGAGGGCAGCCGAGGATTTGGCCGAGTTTTCGGTTAAGACTCTCGTAGCCACCAGTGACGGCGTTCTCGACCCCAAACAGAAGAAGGCCCTGGTTCGCGACTTTATCAACCCCGACCTCTGCGAGATCACCGAGGACTTGGTGTTCACCGAACCCTTTGCCGACCTTCGCCGACGAAATCTCGTGTCGCAAGCCCTTCTGCCGTTTGTCGAAAAGGAACTCTACGAAGACCGCCGCCTCCGCTTGGAAGTGGCCAAGCTCAAAGCGGGATTCCTGAGCGGATCGCAGGCCCTGATCCACGGCGACTTCCACACTGGGTCGGTGTTTGTCCGCGAAGACAGCACGAAGGTCATCGACCCCGAATTCGCCTTCTTCGGTCCGGCAGGTTTCGACCCCGGAGTGATGGCGGCCAACGCCGTCTTCGCTCTTCTTTCAGCACGGGCCGAGGGACGCGAGAACGAAGCCGGTACCTTCTTGGTGCGGTTCGTCGACCGATTCATCGAGCGTTGGAAAGACCTCTGGAGCGTCTCGGTCTCCGACCCGTCGTTTCAGGTGCCGGGCTACGCCGAATGGCACCTGAACCGCGTCTTGAGCGATGCGGCCGGATCGGCGGGGCTCGAGCTGTGCCGCCGGACCGTGGGAATCGCGCAAGTCAAAGATCTGACCGCGCTGGCCGACCCCCAGGCTAGGCTAAGGGCACAGCGGGCGTCTGTCCGGGCGGGAAAAGCGCTGATTCTGGGTCGCGACCGAGTTCGCAGCGGAAACGACTACTGGAAGACCGTGCGCCGTGCCGCGGCGAAGGAGGGATTGGATTGAAGGCCCTCCCTTCCGCCGTCCGCTGGGATGCTGAGGGTCCGGCGCTGATCCTTCTCGACCAGACCAAACTGCCCAGAGTAACGGTGTTTCTTCGGCTGACCGAGGCCGAAGAGGTGGAGCAAGCCATACGCCGTCTTCAAGTCCGCGGGGCGCCTGCCATTGGCCTGGCGGCCGCTTGGGGTCTCATTCTAGGGCTACGTCAAGCGGCGGGAAGCAACCGGTCTGAACTCGAGGCGGCCTTCAAGGGCGTCACCAAGCACCTGCTGAACTCGCGGCCAACCGCCGTCAACCTCCGCTGGGCACTCGAGAAGCTGGGAAGGATCTTCTACCTCCAGCCCCCAAGCCTTCGCCGGGAACCACTCCTCAAGGCGCTGGAAGCCGAAGCCGCGCGGCTTCAGGCCGACGACGAGGTCGTCGGCCTTCGCCTCGGCGAGCACGGACTGACGTTGTTGCAACCCGGCTGGGGCCTGCTGACTCATTGCAACGCGGGAAGCCTCGCGACGGCGAAGTGGGGCACTGCCCTGGCTCCCATCCACCTGGGCCAGGAGCGTGGTTTCGGTTTCACGGTCTGGGCCGACGAAACCCGCCCGCTGCTTCAGGGTTCCCGGCTCACCGCCTGGGAACTTCAGCAGTCTGGCGTCGAGGTCACGCTGATCTGCGACAACATGGCGGCCTCGGTGTTGGCCTCGGGCAAGGTTCAGGCCGTCGTGGTCGGTTGCGACCGGGTCGCCGCCAACGGCGATGTGGCGAACAAAATCGGCACCCTGGGACTGGCCGTCCTCGCTCGCCACTTCGGCGTTCCTTTTTACGTCTTTGCCCCCACTTCGACTCTCGATCACGACTGCCCGAGCGGCGCGTCGATTCCCATCGAGGAACGGGGGCGCGACGAGGTGATCTCGTTTTCTGGTTCCGCTCCCTCGGCCCCGGAAAGCGTGAAGGTCTTCAACCCCGCCTTCGACGTCACGCCGGCAACCCTCGTGACGGCGCTGGTCACCGACCGCGGCATCCTTTGGCCGCCCTACGGCCCCGCGCTGGAAAAACTCCAGGAGGAGAGTCATGGCTAGGTTATTTCTTGACATGGATGGGGTTCTCACTGACTTCGACGCTCAGTTTGAACAGTGGTTCGGGAAGAAAGTTCAGGTGGCCTACTACAAGACGGATCCTGAAGTCCGAAAGACCATCGACGAACATTTGGCCCCGGCCCCTGTCGAGTTCTGGGCCGAAATGCCCTGGCTTCCCGGGGCCAGGGAGTTCTGGAACGAAATGGTTCCCCGCACCCCCGTCATCCTGTCGGCGCCTCACTTCGCCCGGAACTGCAGTTCGGGTAAATTGACCTGGGTGCAACATCAGCTTGGCACCAGAGTTCCCGTCATTCTAGACACCGCCAAGTCGGCCCACGGAAATCCGGGTGACCTGCTTGTCGATGACAGTCCCGCTAATGCGGTGGGATGGCGTGGCCATTTTATCCTTCACCAAAACTGGGAAGAAACCCGACGACAGATCGGTGGCTTTCCCTACCTCTGCGAATACGAAATTTGAGTTTGAAAAAGGAGAATCTTATGTCCGACAGCTTGATTCAGAGGAGCGTGACCACAGCCGTGGCCCGCAACCTCGCGACCACGACCAAGACCGCACCCCAGATGACCTCGATTACCCCGAGGCACCTGCTCAGCCTTCTTCCCTGGAAAGACGTTGAGGGTGGCACCTACCGGGTCAACCGCACCAAGGTCGAGATTCCCAAAGCTCAGCGCGTCGAATTGAACGTCAGTGACGAGACCGCCGCGTTCGCCGCCCAAGCTCTGCGAAGTGTTCCGCTCTTTGCCCGGCTTTCCGACCCCATCCTGGCGGCACTGACCGGCAACTTCGTCACCGAGACCATCCCTTTGGGCAAAACCTTGGTCAGCGAAGGCGACAAGGAAAACAGCTTTCTGATTGTGGCCCAGGGCCAGGTTGAGGTGCTCAACAAGGGCGTCCACGGTAGCGATTTGCGCATTGCCCTGCTCACCGACGGTGAATACTTCGGCGAAGGCGAGTTGGTGAGCGACACGCCCAGCGACGTGACCATCCGGACCCTCACCCCCAGCCTCATCTTGCGCTTGGCCCGGACCAAAGTCGACGCGTTGCTGACCAAGAATCCCACCTTCAGGAACGAGTTCTCCAAAGCCATCCAGGAGTATCAAGAGCTTCAGGCTTCGGTGAACAAGTTCGGCGAGAAGAACATCGACTTGGTGTCGGGATCGGCCGAAAACGTCATCATCCCCGAGACCTTTGTCGACTACTCGGCTACTCCCCGGGAGTACTCGCTCAGTTCTGTGCAGACAGTTGTGCGCGTTCATACTCGGGTTTCGGACCTCTACAACAACCCCTACAATCAGCTCGAAGAACAACTGCGCCTGACCATCGAAGGGATCAAGGAACGCCAGGAATGGGAGCTGATCAACAACAAGAAGTTCGGCCTGCTCCATTCGGCAGACCCTGCCTTCCGCATCAGTGCGCGCTACGGGGCCCCTACCCCCGACGACCTCGACGAACTGCTGGCGCTCGTGTGGAAACAGCCGGCCTTCTTCCTGGCCCACCCCAAGGCCATCGCGGCCTTCGAGCGCGAATGCACCTGGCGAGGCGTCCCTCCTGTCACAGCGACCATCAACGGAGCCACCGTTATCCTGTGGCGCGGGGTTCCTCTCATCCCATCCGACAAAGTCGAGATCAAGAGCCGCTATCAGTACAGCCAAGGTCAAGGCACGACTTCGATCTTGCTGGTCCGGGTCGGCGAAGAGAACCAAGGCGTCGTAGGGCTCCATCAGAAAGGCATCCCTGGCGAGATCGCGCCCAGCCTTTCCGCACGCCTCATGGGCCTCGACAACCTGGGTGTTGCCAGCTACCTACTGACGCTCTACTTCTCGGCCGCCGTTCTGACCGACGACGCCATCGCCGTGCTCGAAAATGTCGAAGTGGGTAGCTACCACCACTACGAAAGCTCGACGCCCGACGACCACGCCGGCGGATCAGGAATCTAGGGACCACGCCATGAGCGACCTCAACGATCCCGTTCGGGCCTTGTTCGAACGGGTCCAACAAGACACTGGGGGAGGAGTTTCGGCACCGGTCTCGATTCCCGAGCCTGGGTTCGATTCGGGCGGCTTTGGCTCCGACCCCGTCCTGGCCACCATTGCCGAGACCTTCCTCAAGGCGGCGGCTCCCAAGGCGGTGTCCTCCACCGAACACGTGGCGGTTCCGCGCGAACTGCCACCACTCGAGGTGGGTCCCAGGGCCACGTCGTCGGTTTTTGGTACCTCGACGAACACCATCCCGGGGCTCAAGGCGTTTGTCGAAGGCGTGAGGACCTGCGGCCACACTCCTCCAAGCAAGACCGGAGTTCCGGCCGATCCTTTTAGCCGGCAGCTTCAGACCACGCTCAAGGACCCGTCACGGCTGACCACCTCAGCGCCGTTCTCGACCGACAGCATCCGAAGCCAGTTTCCAATTCTGCGGCAGCGGGTCAACGGTCATCCGCTGGCTTGGTTCGACAACGCGGCCACGACGCAGAAGCCCCAATCGGTGATCGATACCGTCAGTCGGTTCTACGAGAACGACAATTCGAACATCCACCGTGGTGCACACACCTTAGCGGCCCGCGCCACAGACGCCTACGAAAAGGCCCGCGACACGGTCCGCGACTACATCGGTGCCGGGGCTTCCTCCGAGATTGTGTTCGTCAGGGGCACTACCGAAGGGGTCAACTTGGTGGCCAACACCTGGGGGAGAAGCCAACTCAAGCGAGGCGATGAGATTCTTCTGACGGTTCTCGAGCATCACGCCAACATCGTACCGTGGCAACTGGTGGCCAAAGAGTTGGGGGTGATACTTCGCGTCACTCCGGTGAACGACAAGGGAGAAATCCTACTCGACGAGTACGAGAGACTCCTGAGCCCGCGTACCAAACTGGTGGCCTTTGCTCACGCCAACAATACTCTCGGAACCATCCTCCCTGTTCAGGAGATGACGTTCTTGGCCAAGAAGCGCGGCGCCACGGTCCTGGTCGATGGCGCCCAATCGGTGGCCCACTTGCCGGTCGACGTCAGAGGCTGGGGAATCGACTTCTTCGTCTTCTCGGGCCACAAGGTTTTTGCACCCACAGGCATCGGCGCCGTTTGGGGCCGCGAAGAAGTTTGGAAAGACCTACCCCCGTGGCAGGGGGGCGGCAACATGATTCACACCGTAACGTTTGAAGAGACCACCTTCAACCCTCCTCCGGCCCTCTTCGAAGCAGGGACTCCCAACGTGGCCGATGCCGTCGGACTTGGGGCGGCCCTCGATTGGGTGAACTCGGTGGGGCTAGAACGGATCGCGGCGCACGAACACGAACTGCTCGAGTACGCCACCGACAAGGTGAGCCGCCTTGACAAGTTCCGTATCATAGGTTCGGCGCGGGAGAAAGTTGGAGTGTTGTCGTTCGTCCACGAGACCCGTTCGGTCACCGAAGTCGGGAAACACCTGGACCAACACGGCATTGCAGTACGCTCGGGGCACCACTGCGCCCAGCCCTCCCTTCGCCGTTTTGGTGTGGAAGCTACCGTCCGGCCGTCGTTCTCGGTCTACAACACCAAGGACGAAATCGACAGGATGGTGGCCGCACTCAAAAGTCTTTGAATTTGATCGAACGATTGACGCTGGAATGGGGCGCCGACGGCAAGAGACCTGAGCGATCCCGCAGGAGCCTTGCGACGAGGACTAGCGAAGGTCTCTTGCCGTCGAAGCGGGGCCCCATTCCAGAGTCAAGGAGTAAGCTATGAACAGCGTCGAGACTGGTGTTCCGGTAGTCCGTGAG